>DASRHL010000080.1:0-34068 GCA_035650535.1 Acidimicrobiia bacterium | reverse complement strand
TGGGGGTGAACCGCGAGTCGGTCCTGGTGATCCGGGGCGACACGCTCGTGACGGGGGACGCGCTGCTCGACGACACCGACGACGTCGAAGTGCGGCCCGTCATCTCCGGGGGGAGCTAGACGCGTGAAATGCCGGAGGTGTCGCGCCGCCGCCGTCATCGAGCTGCGCCGCCACAACGCCGCCTTCTGCCCCAAGTGTTTCTTGCACCACTGCCGGGAACAGGTGCGCAAGACGGTGCAGGAATTCGACATGATCCACCCGGGCGAGCGCGTGCTCGTCGCCGTGTCCGGCGGCAAGGACTCGCTCGCCCTGTGGGACCTCCTCCTCGGGCTCGGCCACCACGCCGAGGGCCTCTACCTCGGCCTCGGCATCGGCGGCTACTCGGACGAGTCGTACGGGCACGCCGCCGCCTTCGCCCGCCGCCGCGACGCGACGCTGCACACCGTCGATCTCGCCGCCGACCACGGCTACACGATCCCGGGTGCGGCCGCCGCCACGCGGCGGTCGCCGTGCGGCGCGTGCGGCCTCTCGAAGCGCCACCTGTTCAACTCCTACGCCCTCGACCACGGCTTCGACGTCGTCGCGACGGGTCACAACCTCGACGACGAGGCGGCCGTGCTGCTCGGCAACGTGCTGCGCTGGGAGGAGGGATACCTCGGGCGCCAGCACCCGGTGCTGCCGGCCTCACCCGGCTTCGTGAAGAAGGTGAAGCCGCTGTACCGCCTCGGCGAACGCGAGATGGCCGCGTACTGCGTGCTGCAGGGCATCGACTACCAGGTCGAGGAGTGCCCGATGGCCGCCGGCAACCGCCACCTCGGCTACAAGGAGCTGCTCAACGATCTCGAGCTGCGCTCACCGGGTTCGAAGGCCGCGTTCCTCTTCGGTTTCGTCGAGCGCGCGCACGCGCGCTTCGCCGAGGACGCCGCCGGCCAACGCGACAACCTCGGAACGTGCCGCGAGTGCGGTGCGCCGACACCCGGCGAGGTCTGCGCGTTCTGCCGCCTGCGCGAGCGGGCGCGGATCGCGGGGTGAGCGCCGCCATGAGTCGCCCGCTCGCGCCCGGGGAGCGCGTCCTGCTCGTCGACTCGAAGCAGCGGCGCCATCTGGTGACCCTCGCGGAGGGTGGCGAGTTCCACTCGCACGCCGGCGTGCTCCGCCACGACGACATCATCGGCAACGACGAGGGGATCGCCGTCCGCACCACGCTCGGCGCTCGCCTCCTCGTCGTCCGGCCCACCCTCGCCGAGTACGTGCTCGAGATGCCCCGGGGTGCGCAGGTCATCTACCCGAAGGACCTCGGGCCGATCCTGCTCCTCGCCGACATCTTCCCGGGCGCCCGCGTGTTCGAGTCGGGCATCGGATCGGGCGCGCTCACGATGACCCTGCTGCGCGCGGTCGGGCCGGCGGGGAGCGTCGTCGGATACGAGCTGCGCGACGACTTCGCGGCGCGGGCGCAGCGCAACGTCGCCGGTCTGCTGGGCGACGACGTGCCGCTCCGCGTCGAGGTGCGCGACGCGTACGACGGCATCGACGAGGAGAACCTCGACCGGATCGTCCTCGACCTCCCCGAGCCGTGGCGCATGGTGAAGCACGCGACCAGCGCGCTCCGGCCCGGTGGGATCCTCCTCGCGTACCTCCCGACGATCGGGCAGGTCGCCCGGCTCCGCGAGGAGCTCGCGCAGTCGCCGTTCGGGATGGCGCAGACGCTCGAGGTGATGCACCGGACCTGGCACGTCGACGGCCAGTCGGTGCGGCCGGATCACCGCATGGTCGCGCACACGGGCTTCCTCACACACGCACGGCTGCTCGCACCAGCCGGGTGAACCTCCTCGACGTCGCGATCGTGGCCGCGATCGTCGCGGCGGCGTGGGCGGGCCATCGGATCGGGTTCACCACCCGGGCGTTGTCGTGGGCGGGCCTCGCGGCGGGCATCGTCTTCGCGGTCGCGTTCGTCGACGACGTCACGCGCCTCTTCCGGAGCTCGCCGCCCCGGACCCGGCTGCTCGCCGCGCTCGGGTTCTTCCTCGTCGTGTGCATGATCGGGCAGACGGTGGGCTTCGTCGTCGGCTCGATGCTGCGCCGCCGGCTCGCGTTCACCGGGACGCTGCACGCCGCCGACCGGTTCCTGGGCGGCGTGCTGGGCGGCTTCGGCGTGCTGGTGGCGCTCTGGCTCCTCACGCCCGCCCTCGCCAGCGCGCCCGGATGGACCGCTCGTGCCGTGCGCGGTTCGGCGATCGTGCGCGGCGTCGAACGGGTCGCGCCCGCGCCGCCCGACTCGGTCGCCGCGCTCGGGCGACTCGTGGGCGACGCGCCGTTCCCGGAGGTCTTCGACCGGCTCACGTCACCCGACGCCGGCTCGCCCCCGGGGAGCGGCGTTCCCGCCGCGGTCGCCGAGCGGGTCGCCGCCAGTGTCGTGCGGGTCGAGGGGCAGGCGTGCGACGAGATCCAGCAGGGCTCGGGGTTCGTCGCCGCGCCGGGTCTGATCGTGACGAACGCGCACGTCGTCGCGGGGGAGCGGGCCACGTCGGTGTTCACGTCCGACGGCCGCCGGCTCGACGCGACGGTGGTGGCCTTCGACCCGCGCGCCGATCTCGCCGTGTTGCACGCGCCGACGGCTCTCGTCCCCGCGCTCGGCAGGGCGACTGCGGACGTCGACGAGAACGGCGCCGTCTTCGGCCATCCGCGGGGCGGGTCGCTGCGGGAGGCGCCCGCGCGCATCGCGCAGGAGATCAACGCCCGCGGAACCGACATCTACCGGACCGCGTCGACCGAACGGGACGTGTTCGTCCTCGCTGCCGAGCTGCAACCGGGCGACTCGGGCGGCCCGCTCGTCGACCAGAAGGGCAGGGTCGTCGGGGTTGCCTTCGCGATCGACCCGAGCACCGACACGACGGCGTTCGCGCTCACGACCAGGGAGGTCGACGGGGTCCTCGACCCCGTGACCCGCAGCGGGACGACGGCGCCCGTCGCCACGGGAGCCTGCCTCGTCGGTTGAGGCGAGCGCAGCGAGCCGGTCGGACCGGCGAAGGGCGTTGCGCGCGAAACGACCCGGGCCGGGCCCGGGTCGTCAGGCGATCGGCCCCCGCCGCTGCCGGCGGGTTCCGGTCAGTCGACCTCGATGAAGATGCACTCGCCGGGGCATTCCTCGGCGGCCTCGATGACCGCCTCTTCCATCCCACCCGGCACGTTCGCGAGCCCCTCCGCGCCGCCCGGGTCGCTGAAGACCTTGTCGCCTTCCTTGACGTAGGCGAGGCCGTCGTCGAGCAGCGTGAAGACGTCGGGCGCGATCTCCTCGCAGAGGCCGTCACCCGTGCACAGGTCCTGGTCGATCCAGACCTTCATCCGTCGATCTCCATCACTTCGGGGTTCCGTCAGGACTCACCATGTCGCGAGCACCCTGCCACTCACGCAGGCTCCCGGACGAACCGGCCGCAGGTGCGGCGGGCACACGTCAGCGTAGCGCCGCCGCGCCGATTTCTCAAGCCCGGACCGGTTAAATAGACGGCGGCCGGGGTACACGGCCCGGCGCGCCGTTCACACGGTTTTCGGTTTTCCATGGTGCCTGATGACACAAGTGTCGGTGTAGTGTCCGCGAACCGGCCCGGAAGGCTTCAACTCGGCGGCGCGGACGCCGAGACAAACGAAACCAGCGGGTGAGACCAGAAGGTGCGGCGGGAACGAACAACCCGACAGCCGAGCCCCGACCGGCAACGTGAGGGCGAGAGAGGAGGTGTCGTCGTGGCTTCCGAGCACGAGCTGCGCCTCGAGGAGTACGAGCGCCAGGTCGACGACCTCCAGTCGCAACTGAAGTCACTCGAGGAAGAGGTCGTGGTGCTGCGCCGCCGCCTCCAGGACGCACCCAAGCGGGTCCGCACCCTCGAGGAGCGCCTGCTCGAGACCAAGGGCCAGATGGCCCAGGCGGTCTCGCAGAACGAGCGCCTGTCGGCCACCCTGCGTGAGGCCCGCGAGCACATCGCGGCGCTGCGCGAGGAGGTCGAGAAGCTCACGATGCCGCCCTCGGCGTACGGCACCTTCCTCGCCGCCAACGACGACGGCACCGTCGACGTGTTCACCGCCGGCCGGAAGATGCGCGTCTCGGTCCACCCCGAGGTCGATCTCGACAGCCTCGAGCGGGGCGCCGAGGTGGCGCTCAACGAGTCGCTCAACGTCGTGCTCGCCCGCGGCACCGAGGTCGCCGGCGAGGTCGTCGTGATCAAGGAGACCCTCGAGGACGGGCGGCGCGCGCTCGTGGTCGGCCGGGCCGACGAGGAGCGCGTGTGCGAGCTCGCGGGAACGCTCATCGGTCTGCCGCTGCGCGCCGGCGACCACGTGCTCATGGACTCGCGGTCGGGCCTGCTCGTCGAGCGGCTGCCACGACCCGAGGTCGAGGAGCTGATCCTCGAAGAGGTCCCCGACATCTCCTACGCGGACGTCGGCGGGCTCGACGAGCAGATCGAGCAGATCCAGGACGCGGTCGAGCTTCCGTACCTGTACGCCGAGCTCTTCCAGGAGCACCAGCTCCAGCCGCCGAAGGGCATCCTGCTCTACGGCCCGCCGGGCTGCGGCAAGACCCTGATCGCCAAGGCCGTCGCGAACTCGCTCGCCAAGCGGGTCGCCGAGAAGACCGGCAACTCGGGCACGCGCTCCTACTTCCTCAACATCAAGGGCCCCGAGCTGCTCAACAAGTACGTCGGCGAGACCGAGCGCCAGATCCGCCAGATCTTCCAGCGCGCCCGCGAGAAGTCGGAGGAGGGCGTCCCGGTCATCGTGTTCTTCGACGAGATGGACTCCCTGTTCCGGACCCGCGGCACGGGCATCTCGTCCGACATCGAGAGCACGATCGTCCCGCAGCTCCTCGCCGAGATCGACGGCGTCGAGAGCCTGAAGAACGTGATCGTCATCGGCGCCTCGAACCGTGAGGACCTGATCGACCCGGCGATCCTGCGCCCCGGCCGTCTCGACGTGAAGATCAAGATCGAGCGACCCGACGCCGAGAGCGCGAAGCAGATCTTCACGCGCTACCTCACCGCCGAGCTGCCGATCTCGCCCACCGAGACCGAGAAGCACGGCGGCGTCGACCGTGCCGTGGCCGCGATGATCGACGCCGCGGTCGACAACATGTACTCCGTCGGCGACGAGAACCGGTTCCTCGAGGTGACGTACCAGAACGGCGACAAGGAAGTCCTGTTCTTCAAGGACTTCTCGTCGGGCGCCATGATCGAGAACATCGTGCGGCGCGCGAAGAAGCTGTCGATCAAGCGTCAGATCGAGGGCGGCGAGCGGGGCATCGGCACCGACGACCTGCTCGCGTCGATCAAGCAGGAGTTCCGCGAGCACGAGGATCTGCCCAACACGACCAACCCCGACGACTGGGCCAAGATCTCGGGCAAGAAGGGCGAGCGCATCGTCTTCGTGCGGACCCTCCTGTCGAAGGGCGAGGACGCCGAGGGCGGCCGCCAGATCGAGCGCGTCACGACCGGCCAGTACCTGTAGCCCACGTTCGTTCGGGGATTCCCGGCCAGGCTCGGCCGCATTCTTCGACTGAACGACGGCGGTCAGCGCCACCAGGGGCGGCGGGCGAGCTGGCCGATGTGGGCGATCGCGCCCTCGGCGGTCGCGAGCGAGTCGGCGGCGAGCTCGAGCCACTGGTGGGCCCACCCCGCGCGCAGCACCGGGCCGACGCGGTCGACGTTGGGGGGGACGGCCGCGAGGTGCGTGGCGATCGCGGCGTGCACGTCGTCGGCGGCGCGGAGGCGTCCGGCCAGACCCGGCGGCGGGAGGGGAGGCAGCGGTGGGGTGCCCGGCGCGGGGTCGTGGCCGGAGACCACCGCCGCGTCGGCCTCCAGCCGGGTACGGAGCTCGTCGGCCTCCTCGGCCAGCAGCTCGCCGACGTCGGTCGCGTCGGTCGGCGTTCCGCCGTAGCGGCCCGCGGCCCAACCCATCAGATCCGCGACGAGGCCCATCTTCGACGACAGGCCGAGCACGGCGGTCCAGTCCGTGTCGGGCGGCCGGTTGCCGACGGTCTGGTGCGCGAGGTCCTCGAACGCGGCGTCGGCGCGCTCGCGCGCCACGACGAGCTCGGCGGCCGTCCGGGCCACGGCGCGATCGTCGGTTCGACGGACGTACCGGTCGACGCCCGTCTGGAGGTGCCGGCCGGTTGCGACGAGCAGCGCGGCGGAGGACGCGCACGCCGTCCGCGCCGCGCCGCGGGGCCAGAGCAACGCGCCGGCGAGGATGCTGACGCTCACGCCGATGGCGATGTTCTCCAGTCGGACGAGCCCCGTCTCCCAGCCCTGCGG
The DNA here is from genome assembly GCA_035650535.1 of Acidimicrobiia bacterium. Taxonomy (GTDB): domain Bacteria; phylum Actinomycetota; class Acidimicrobiia; order IMCC26256; family PALSA-555; genus DASRHL01. The sequence continues at coordinate 27,769 of DASRHL010000080.1, read as the reverse complement.
GACCAGCAGGTTGAAGAGCACGACGACGAACACGGTGAAGCTCGCCTGCCCGATGACGAAGTGCACCGCGCCCGGCGTGTAGGCGGAGAGGAAGATCGCGATCGGCAGGACGATCCACAGCGTGCTTCGATCGGTTCCGACGGTGTTCATCACGCCGGTGGCGACGGCGAACCCGAGCGCGGTGCCGGCGAGCGCCTCGAGCGCGGACACGCCGGTCCCGAGGACGCCCGACCGCAGGACCGAGAGCGTGCCGAGCACGACCCAGAACGCGTGGTCGAGCGCGAGGATCTTCGCGACGACGACCGCAGCCGCGAGCCCGACCGCCGTGCGGACGGCGTTGTCGAAGCGGGCCGAGCGGAGGTCGAAGTTCGCGATCAGCAGCTCGCGCGTCTCGCGGCGGTGCGAGCGAGCGTCGACGAGGGGCAGGTCGGGGAGATCGAGGGCCGGCAGGTCGACGGCGGACGCCCGTCCCACGAGGAGTGCGGTGTTCGCACCGACGAGCGCCGCTGCGACCGCCAGTCCCCGGAGGTCGAACGTGCCGTGCAGGTGGGCGACGATCACCTTCGGGTCGTCGCCGCGCGCGAGGCGCTCGGCCGCGTGCCGCTCGACGAGTGCCTCCTGGTCGCGGCGCGCGCCGGCGAGCGCGCGCAGATCGATCGGCGCCGTGACATCGCCGTCGAGCATCCGCGCCGAGGCGTCGAGCACGTCGGCGACGGCGCGTGCGAGCAGTTGTGAGCCGGACCCGTACTCGTAGTCCGGGTCCATCGCCACCGCGAAGCGCGCGCACCGGAGGAGACCCACGACGAGTCCGCTCAACGCGCGGTCGTGCGCCGCCGCACCCGCGGGTCGGTAGACGACATCCACAGCGCGGTGTTGGAGATCACCGATCGCGGCGACGACGTCTCGCCGCAGCCGCGCCCAGTCGGCCGGGTCGACACCGGAGGCCACCGCGCGCGTGAGGCGGGCGACCGAGACCGCGGCCGCCGCCGACGCGCGCCGGGCGCGGGAGCGCACCCGCGCCGGCCAGAGGAGAACGGCCGCGACGCCCGCACCGATGACGCCGAGGAGCCAGCCGAGCTCGCGGCCGCCGAGCTGACCGGCCGGCGCCGGCACCATGACCGCCAGCACGAACGCGAGCGTCGCCGCCTGCCGACCGGCCTGCCACGGACCGCCGAGCACGGCGAGGAACACCGCCGCGAACGCGACGACCAGCATGACGGCGGCCGCCGCCACAGTCGTGTTCGACAGGAGCGTCCCGACGGCGACGAGGACGGCGCCGGCACCGGCGAGGCCGAGGTACGCGGCGAAGCGCCGGGGCAGGGGTCCCCCGAAGTCGGCGAACACCAGGGCGGCGAACGATCCGAACGCGGCGAACAGCGCGAGGGGCGCGTTGCCGATGACCTCGACGGCGAGGGCGAAGAGGCCGGTCGCGACGAGCGCGGCGCGACTCGCCTTGCGGAGATTCACCCGCCCCGGATCGTGCAGCTGCCACCCGTGCCCGCGACGCGCCACGGCGGCGGATGCTACCCAGGGCGCTCGGGAGCGAGGTCTCTCGGGCCGACGGCGGCCGGTAGGCTGCGGGTGTGGCAGTCCCCAAGGTGTGCGGCATCGAGACGGAGTACGGCGTCGTGCTGCGCGGGACGGCGGACGCGAATCCCGTGCTCGCGTCCTCGATGCTCATCAACGGCTACGTGGAACACCACAAGGTCGGCTGGGACTTCGAGGACGAGTCGCCCGGTCGCGACGCGCGCGGATTCGCCCGTGAAGGTGCGAAACCGCCAGAGATCGAGACGCACCTCGTCAACACGGTCCTGACGAACGGCGCGCGCTACTACGTCGACCACGCGCACCCGGAGTACTCGACGCCCGAGTGCACGAACGCGCTCGAGCTCGTCGTGGCCGACAAGGCGGGCGAGCGAATCCTCGCCCGGTCGATGCGGGCGGCGAAGCGCCTCCTCGACCCGGGCCAGGAGATCGTCGTCTACAAGAACAACTCCGACGGCAAGGGCAACAGCTACGGCACGCACGAGAACTACCTCGTCGACCGGGCCGTCCCGTTCGCGAACCTCGTCCGGCACCTCCTGCCCTGGTTCGTGACGCGGCAGGTGTTCACCGGCGCCGGCAAGATCGGCTCCGAGAACGGCGCGTCGTCGGTCGACTTCCAGATCAGCCAGCGGGCCGACTTCTTCGAGGAGGAGGTCGGTCTCGAGACGACGTTGAAGCGCCCGATCGTCAACACCCGCGACGAGCCGCACGCCGACCCGCAGCTCTACCGCCGGCTGCACGTGATCGTGGGTGACGCGAACCTGTGCGAGGTCGCGACGTTCCTCAAGGTGGGGACGACCGCAGTGGTCCTCGCGATGATCGAGGACGACTTCATCGACACGGCCTCGGGCTACGGCGCGCGCAAGGACTTCTCCGTCGTCGCGCCCGTGCCGTCGATGCGCACCGTCTCGCACGACCCGACGTGTCGGGCGACGATCGAGCTGCTCGACGGTGGCACGTTGACCGCGGTCGAGTTGCAGTGGGAGTTCTTCCGGCTGGCGCGCAAGTACGCCGACGAGACGGGTCTCGAGCTCTGTGGCGGTGAGGAGGTCGGGAACCTCGTGCTCGACCGCTGGGAGGCCGTGCTGAGCGCCCTCGAGCGCGATCCGGCCGAGCTCGACGGCCAGCTCGACTGGGTGACCAAGCTCGAGCTGCTGAAGGCCTACGTCGGGCGCGACGCGCTCGGCTGGGATGACCCGAAGCTCGCGCTCCTCGACCTCCAGTACCACGACGTGCGCCCCGAGCGGTCGCTCTACGAGCGCCTCGTGCGGGCGGGCAAGGTCGAGCGGTTGGTGGAGGAGCCGGCGGTCGAGGCGGCGATGACCGAGCCGCCCGACACGACCCGGGCCTACTTCCGGGGCCAGTGCCTCGCCCGCTGGTCGGACGCCGTGGTCGCCGCCAACTGGGACAGCCTGATCCTCGACGTCGGCTCGGACCCGCTCAAGCGGATCCCGATGATGGAGCCCCTGCGAGGAACGCGGGCGCATGTCGAGGCGTTGTTCGGGGAAGTCAAGAGCCCAGCCGAATTGGTTGCCCGGCTGGCTTCCTAGCCGAACAGAACCCACCGGGGCGCGCCGGAGCGCGTAGGGTGCTGAGAGCCGACCCGGCACGGAGGAACGCCCAACATGCCCGAGCAGCAGCGCAAGCAGCGACCGGCCCCCAAGGAGCGGGTCGAGGAACAGGCCGAGGTCGCCGCCCCCTCCGAGCGCGGCGAGAAGCTGAAGGACGAGCTCGACGACCTCCTGGACGAGATCGACGAAGTCCTCGAGGAGAATGCCGAGGACTTCGTGAAGTCGTACGTGCAAAAAGGGGGTCAATGAAAAGGGCCCTCTTTGCTCTTTTCGGCCGCCTCTTTTTTTGATTGCTCGCTCATTTGTCACACCCCAACCTGATGCGGCGGAACGGCATCAGTGCAGCCGAGGTCGACGAGCTCCTCCGAAAGCAGTGCCGCGTGTGTGCGATCTGCGGGCGGGAAGATCCGGAACACGTCGACCACGACCACAAGACCGGGAAAGTGCGCGGGATTCTCTGCTTCAATTGCAATGGAGGGCTCGGGCGGTTTTCCGATAATATGGAGCGCCTGCCGAACGCGGTCGAGTACCTGGAGGACGGCGTCGAGGCTCGAATCGCCGCGCCGCCACTCGCGGCGACGGCCGTCGACCGCGCGCTGGTGCTGCGGAAGGTGGCGTAGGGCGTGGAGCTGGGGCTCGGGGGGCGGCGGGCGATCGTGACCGGGGCGAGCCGGGGGATCGGGGCCGCGACGGCCCGGGCCCTGGCGGCCGAGGGCGCCCGGGTGGCACTGATCGGGCGCGACGGGGCCCGCCTGGCCGAGGTGGCGGCCGACTGCGGAGGCGACGCCGGCCATGCGGTCTACGCGGTGGGTGACCTCGGGACCGCGCACGGCGTCGAACACACCATCGACGCGTGCGTCACCGGGCTCGGCGGGGTCGACATCCTGGTGAACAACGCCGGGTCGTCGCCGGTGGGCACGCTCGACGACGTGACCGACGAGCAGTGGCAGGCCGCCTTCGACCTCAAGGTCATGGGCTACGTCCGCTGCATGCGGGCGGTGCTGCCGGCCATGCGGGCACAGGGGTTCGGCCGGATCGTCAACGTCGGCGGGACGGCGGGGCTGCGCGCCACCTCCGGATACGCCCTGGCTGCCCTCAACGCCGCACTCGTGCACCTGACGCGCACGACGGCCGAGCTCGTCGGGCCCGACGGCGTGACCGTCGTGTCGCTGCACCCGGGGCCGACCCTCACCGACCGGCTCCGGACGATGCTGGCCCGGCCGGCCGAGGCGGCCGGCGTGTCGGTCGAGGACTTCGCGCACCGCCACGTCGCCCGCGAGCTGCCGCTCGGGCGGGTCGGCACCGCCGACGAGGTGGCCCGCATGATCGTCGTCCTCTGCTCCGACGTCGCCGCGTTCGTGACCGGCGGAGGCGTGGCGATCGACGGCGGCGCCTCCCGCGGCGTCGTCGGCGGCTGAACGTGTACGACGAGCGGACCACTAGCATCGGGCGGCCATGAACGAAGGACCGCTCCCGTCGTTCGCGCCCGGCAACGATCCGGGCTCGTCGTTCGTCGACCTGCTGCGCCGTCTCGCGCCCGACGCCGGGCCGGCACCTGCCGCGGGCGCTGCCGCGCCCGCGCCGTTCGACGTCGTCCACGGGACGACCGTCGTCGCCATCCGCTACGTGGACGGCGTCGTGATGGCGGGCGACCGGCGGGCCACGGCCGGCTACACGATCGCGAGCCGCCGCATCGAGAAGGTGTTCCCTGCCGACGACTACTCGGGCGTCGCCTTCGCGGGCGCCGCCGGCCCCGGCCTCGACATGGTCCGGCTGTTCCAGGTGCAACTCGAGCACTACGAGAAGATCGAGGGCGAACCGCTCTCGCTCGAGGGCAAGGCGAACCAGCTTGCCCAGATGGTGCGGACGAACCTGCCGGCGGCGATGCAGGGCTTCGTCGTCATCCCGCTCTTCGCCGGCTACGACGAGCGCCGCGAGCGCGGGCGTGTCTTCAGCTACGACGCGACCGGCGGCCGCTACGAGGAGAGCGACTTCCAGACCAACGGCTCCGGTGGTGTCCACGCCCGCAACTGGATCAAGTCGCAGTGGCGGGAGGGCATGAGCCGTGACGAGGCGGTCGATCTCGCGCTGCGCTCCCTGTTCGCCGCCGCCGACGAGGACGCCGCCACCGGCGGGCCCGACCTGATCCGCCACATCTTCCCGACGGTCGCTGTCATCGACCGCGACGGCTACAGCGCAATGCCGGACGACGAGATCGAGCGCCGGGCCGAGGGCCTGCTCGGCGGGCGAGAGGAAGGGGCCGGGCTGTGAGCATGCCCTTCTACGTCTCGCCCGAGCAGGTGATGAAGGACCGCGCGGACTACGCGCGGAAGGGCATCGCCCGCGGTCGCAGCCTCGTCGCCTTCAGCACCGCCGACGGCATTGTCATCGTCGCCGAGAACCCGTCGCGCACGCTCTACAAGATCAGCGAGATCTACGACCGGATCGCGTTCGCAGGGGTCGGCAAGTACAACGAGTTCGAGATGCTGCGCATCGCAGGCGTCCGGCAGGCCGACGTCAAGGGTTACTCGTTCGCCCGCGAGGACGTCAACGCGCGCTCGCTCGCGAACGCGTACGCGCAGACTCTCGGGCAGGTCTTCACCCACGAGATGAAGCCCTACGAGGTCGAGATCCTCGTCGCGCAGGTGGGCGCCGACCGCGAGCACGACGAGATGTTCCACATCCTCTACGACGGCACGGTCATGGACGAGGAGGGCTTCACCGTCCTGGGCGGCCAGGCCGACTCCATCGCCGAGGTGCTCAAGCAGCGGTACGAGAGCGACATGTCGCGCGACGCCGCGATCCGCTTCGGCGCCGAGGTGCTCGCCGGCGCCGAGAACGAGACGCTCGGTGCCAACCAGCTCGAGGTCGCGTTCCTCGACCGCTCGCGTGCGCGCCGGTCGTTCCACCGGGTGAAGCACGCCGAGCTCGAGAGCGCCCTCGCGGGCTGAACCCGCGACCGGGGGTCCCGGCGCGGCGACGGGGCGGGCTCAGCGGCCGAGGTGGGAAGCGATCGGGACCAGCACCGCGCACACGAGGAGGACGACGGCCGTCCACATCGGCCAGCGCCGGGGACGCCGGTCCTCGCCGGCGTGGGCCCACTCGGCGGGCGCGGCGAGGGTCGCGTCGACCTCGCCGACGAGCAGCACGAGCTGGGCGTCCTCCATCTGGTCCTCGGGGACGTAGACGTCGACCCGGGCCATGGCCCCGACCGTGAGCCCGTACGGGCTGTCGACGGCGCCGCGCAGCTCGCAGTCGATACCCTCGCTCTGCAGCCGGGCCGCGAGCACGTGGGCGGGAAAGGACCCGCTCACCCAGGTCAGGCGCCGCATCGGGAGCACGCCGCAAGCCTACGACCACGCGGCGCCGAAGGCGTCACGACGCCCTTCGAGCACCGGCTCCTCAAGCCGGCACCCAGGCGTCCGACGTACAACCACGGAACCGGTACCGGGCGGGCGTCCGGGAACCGGGCGCCGAGCCGACGACGGAGGAGGACGCGGTGCGCAAGGTCATGGTGACGATGGGGGCGGCCGTCCTGGCCCTGACCCTGGCGGCCCCGGCCGCGGGCGCGGCGGCGCCGGCCCGGACCGCCGCCGCGAAGACCGTGTCGGTCGAGAAGTACGCGAAGGTGTTGTGCAGCACCTACACCGCGTGGCAGAAGAGCCTCGACGGCAGCAACGCCCCGTCGCCCGACGTGACCGACCTGGCGGCGGCCAAGAAGGCGGCGACCGACTACTTCGCCGGGCTCGTGGCGTCGACCAAGGCGGCCATCGCGAAGTTGAAGAAAGCGGGCATCCCGGACGTCGACAACGGCAAGCGGGTCGCGAAGTCCTTCCGTACGTACCTGTCCCATGCGGCTGCGGAGATCTCCGACGCGCTGGCCAAGGTCGACGCCGCCGACCCAACGTCGGCCGACTACCTGACCACCGTGTCGCAGGTGCTGTCGAGCCTGGCGACGATCGACACGCGTCTCGGCGATCCGTTCTCGAAGGTGGAGAGCCAGGACCTGCTCGGGGCGTTCAAGGCCGAGAAGTCGTGCAAGGGCGTCGTGACCATCATCGGCGGGTAGCGGGAGGACCTGGCGGCGGGCGCCCGGCGGTACGCTGAGTCTGTGGAGCGCCGGATCTTCGGACTCGAGAACGAGTACGGCGTCACGTGCACGCTCCGTGGGCAGCGCCGGCTGAGTCCCGACGAGGTCGCCCGCTACCTGTTCCGCCGGGTCGTCTCGTGGGGACGTTCGAGCAACGTCTTCCTCGAGAACGGCGCGCGCCTCTACCTCGACGTCGGCAGCCACCCCGAGTACGCGACCCCGGAGTGCGACTCGATCGCGGACCTCGTCGTCCACGACAAGGCGGGGGAGCGCATCCTCGAGAGCCTCGTGCGCAGCGCGGAGCAGCGGCTGCGGGAGGAGGGCATCCGGGGCGAGGTCTACCTGTTCAAGAACAACACCGACTCCGCCGGCAACTCGTACGGCTGTCACGAGAACTACCTCGTCGAACGTGAGGGCGACTTCACGAAGTTCACCGACGTGCTCATCCCGTTCCTCGTCACCCGGCAGGTGTACGCGGGTGCGGGCAAGGTGCTCCAGACGGCACGGGGCGCGATGTACTGCGTGTCGCAGCGCGCGGAGCACATCTGGGAGGGCGTCTCCAGCGCGACGACGCGCTCGCGCCCGATCATCAACACCCGCGACGAGCCGCACGCGGACGCCGAGCGGTTCCGTCGCCTGCACGTGATCGTCGGCGACTCGAACATGAGCGAGTACACGACGTTCCTCAAGGTCGGGACGACGTCGATCATCCTCCGCATGCTCGAGGAGGACAACAGCCCCTGGCGCGACCTGTCGCTCGAGAACCCGATCCGCGCTATCCGCGAGATCAGTCACGACATGAGCTGCCGGCGCCGGGTCCGGCTCGCCAACGGGCGCGAGCTCTCCGCGGTGGAGATCCAGTCGGAGTACCTCACCCGGGCGCTGAAGTTCGCCAAGAAGCGTGGGCTGTCCCCGCTCGAGCAGAAGGCCCTCGACATGTGGGAGCACGTGATGACCCACCTCGAGAGCGATCCGCTGAAGCTGCGAACCGAGGTCGACTGGGTCGTCAAGTACCACCTGATCGAGGCCTACCGCGAACGGCACGACCTCCCCCTGACGCACCCTCGCGTCGCCCTCATCGACCTCGCCTACCACGACGTGACCCGGGCGCGCTCCCTCTACTACATGCTGGAGCGGCGTGGTCAGGTCGAGCGCACCGCCGACGACGCCGCCATCGACGACGCGGTCAACACGCCCCCGCAGACGACGCGGGCGCGCCTGCGGGGCGCCTTCATCAAGCGGGCGAAGGAACGCAAGCGTGACTACACCGTCGACTGGGTCCACCTGAAGCTGAACGACCAGGCCCAGCGGACGGTGCTCTGCAAGGACCCGTTCAAGTCGCGCGACGAGCGCGTCGAACGGTTGATCGCGTCGCTGTAGCCCGCGCCCGACGTGCCATCGTTCCGAACCGGCAAGGTGCTGCGGCTCCTCGAGGAGCGCGCCGGGCTGCAGCGGGTCGAGGTCGATCTCGGCGACGGTCCCGAGCGTGCGTACGTGCTGCCACAGCTCACGGGGAGCGTGGCTCCCGGCGATCGCGTCGTCGTGAACACCACCGCGGTCGAGCTCGGGCTGGGGACCGGTGGTTGGCACGTCGTCCACTGGAACCTCGAACGGAGCACGTGGAGTGAACGCGGGCCCGGCCACATCATCAAGGGGCGCTACACGAGCCTGCAGGCCGACGTCGGAAGCACCGAGGAGCTCCTGGAGGAGCTGGCCGACGTGGAGTCGCTCGACGGCATGCCGGTCGTGGCCGCGGCGCTCCACAGCCAACTGCCGGCGGTCGCGGTCGCGGTGAAGACCGCGGCGCCTCACGCCCGGGTGGTGTACGTCATGTCGGACGGCGCCGGCCTGCCCCTCGCGCTCTCCGACCTCGTCGCCGTCCTGCGCGAGCGCCGTCTGCTCGACGCCACCGTCACCTACGGGCACGCGTTCGGCGGCGACTACGAGGCGGTGTCGGTGTTCTCCGCGCTCGCGGTCGCCCGCCATGTCGCGCACGCGGACGTGGCGGTCGTCGCGATGGGGCCCGGCATCGTGGGCACGAACACGCGGCTCGGCTTCACCGGCCTCGAGATCGGGCCGGTTCTCGACGCCGCCGTCGCGCTCGGCGGCGTGCCGGTCGCCTGCCTGCGGGTCTCGTTCGCCGACACGCGCGAACGCCATTACGGGCTGTCGCACCACAGCGCCACGGCGCTGCGGCTGGCGTGCCGCGAGCGGGTGCTCGTGCCGGTCCCGTGCGTCGGCGGCGCGGAAGAGGCGCGACTGCGCGCGGACCTGGCCGCCGCCGGCATCGACCGCCGCCACGAGCTCGTCGACGTCCCCGCCCCCGACGTGCTGGCGTGGTTCGCGCGCCACGAGCTCGACGTCGTCTCGATGGGTCGCCCCGCGGCCGCGGATCCGGTCCTGTTCCAGGCCGCAGCCGCCGCCGGCCTCGTCGCGGCGGAGCGGGCAACGCTCGCCGGCCCCGGCTGAGCAGCCGGCCCGTCCTCGCCATGACCGACCGGCTCGAGCGGCTCGTGAACCTCACGGCCACACTCCTCGCGACGCGAAAGCCCCTGACGCTCGACCAGCTCGCGGAGCGGTTCGAGCCGCCCTACCCCGACGACAAGGCGGCCCGGCGGCGCCAGTTCGAACGCGACAAGGAGACGCTGCGCGACCTCGGCATCCCGATCACGGTCGAGCCGCTCGGCCTCGGCGGCGAGCAGGGCTACCGGATCCGCCCCGAGGACTACTACCTGCCCGACCCGGGCCTCACGCCGGAGGAGCGCGCTGCGCTGCACGTCGCGGTGACCGCCGTCCGCCTCGACGGCGACGAAGCGCGCGAAGGGCTGCGGAAGCTCGGCGGCCTCGAGGGCACCGCGGCCGACGCACCGTTCGCCGAGCTCGAGACGACCCCGTCGCTCGCGGCGCTGTTCGACGCCGTGGCTCGGCGCGCGCCGATCACGTTCGACTACCGCGGTGAGCGGCGATCGCTCGAACCCTACGGGGTCGTGCTGCGGTGGGGGCACTGGTACGTCGTCGGCCACGACCGCGACCGCGACGCGGCCCGTGCGTTCCGGGTCGACCGGATCGACGGCGAACCCGAGGTTGGCGCCGCCGGCGCCTTCGAGCCGCCACCCGACGTCGACCCGGGCGCGTTCCTCCGTGCCGATCCGCTGACCTACGGCGAGGACCAGCCCCGGATCGCCCGCGTCCTGGTCGACGAGCCGCGCGCCGACTGGGTCGTCGAGCAGCTCGGCGAGGCGGTCGTCGCGGAACGGCGGGTGGACGGCTCGGTCGTCGTCGAGCTGTCGGTCGTCAATCGTGAGGCGTTCCGGACCTTCGTCCTCGAACTGCTCGAGCACGCCGAGGTCCTCGAGCCGGCCGAGCTGCGCGCCGAGCTCGTGACGTGGCTCGAGGCCATCGCGGCGCCGGCGACCGGGGAGGCAGGACCGTGAGCCCCCGACCGCTTGCCGGCGACCGTCTGCGCCGGGTGCTCGCACTCGTGCCGTGGGTGCTGGAGCATCCCGACACGACGCTGTCGGAGCTGGCGCGACGGTTCGAGGTGAGCGAGCGCGACCTCGAGCGCGATCTCGAGCTGCTGCCGCTCTGCGGCCTTCCGCCCTACACGGCCGACCGGCTGATCGACGTGTGGGTGGGCGACGACGGCGCGGTGTCGATCCGCCTCGCCGAGTACTTCGACCGTCCGCTCCGCCTCACACCGGGGGAGGGGGTGGCGCTGCTCGCCGCCGGCCGTGCCCTGCTCGCCGTCCCCGGCTCCGACGAGCACGGCGCGCTCGCACGCGCCCTCGACAAGCTCGAGACGGCGGTCGGCGCGCGCGGCGGCGTCTCGGTCGAGGTCGGGGGCGCCACCCATCTCGCGACCTTCCAGGCCGCAGCCGAGGCGCACGAGTGCGTCGAGGTCCGCTACTACTCCTTCGCCCGCGACGTCGAGACGACCCGCGTGATCGAACCGGAACGGGTGTTCCACGCGTTCGGCTCGTGGTACGTCGCGGCGTGGTGCCGGCTGGCCGCGGGGGAGCGGTTGTTCCGGATCGACCGGGTCCGGGCGGCCCGGGCCACCGGCGAGCACTTCGAGCCCCGCGCGCGCCCCGGCGACGGGGGCGGCGAGCTGGGCGATCTCGTCTACCGGCCCGACCCGTCGGACCCGAGGGTGACGCTGCGGCTCGCGCCCGAGGCGGCGTGGGTGGTCGAGAACCTCCCGCAGGACTCGGCGCGACCACTCGCCGGCGGGGGGTACGAGGTCGTGCTCGCGGTCAGCGGCCCCGCGTTCCTGGAGCGACTGCTCCTGCAACTCGGCCCGCTCGCGACCGTCGTCGAACCACCCGAAGCGGCCGAGTCCGCCCGCGCCGCGGCCCGGCGGATCCTGGCGCGGTACCGGTGAGACCGCCGACGCCGGGGCCCGCTGCCGGGCGTGCGAGGATGTTCGCCTTGGAGCCCGCTTCGTGAACCTCGAAGGCCAACCGGACCCGCTCGCCGCGGAGACCGATCAAGACGCCACCGCGGCCGTCGCGTCGCCAGCACAGTCCACGACCGACGTCCTCCCCGCCACCGGAACCGTGGAACCCGACGCAGGAGCGGCCGACGACGACCACGGGGAGGGGGCCGGCCGGCGCCGCCGCTCGCGCAAGCCACCGAAATCGACGCGCCGCGTCGTCGTCGAGTGGGTCGTCCTGATCGCGGCTGCGCTGGTCATCGCGTTCCTGATCAAGACGTTCCTGTTCCAGGCCTTCTACATCCCGTCCGAGTCGATGGTGCCGACCCTCAACGTCGGCGACCGGGTGCTCGTCAACAAGCTGTCCTACGACTTCCACGACGTACACCGCGGCGACATCGTCGTGTTCGACGCGCCGCCGCTCGCGCGCAGCAACGACATCAAGGACCTCGTGAAGCGCGTGATCGGTCTCCCGGGCGAGACCGTGACCTACCCGGGCGACGGTCACCTCTACGTCAACGGGCGCCAGCTCAAGGAGTCCTACCTCGCCAAGGGGACCGAGACGAACCAGTCGAGCAACCCGAAGGTCCCACCGGGGTGCGGGACACCGGCGGACGGCCAACCGGGATGCAAGGTGCCCGCGGGCCACGTGTTCGTCATGGGCGACAATCGCGGCGAGTCCAAGGACGCCCGCTTCTTCGGGCCGATCAAGGAATCGACGATCGTCGGCCGCGTCTTCCTGCGCATCTGGCCGATCGGCGACATCGGCTTCATGTGATGCTCGGGACGAAGGCCTAGCTCGTCCATTCGCTGACCGTGGCGACCATGCGGTCGGGACGGTCGCAGTAGACCGCGTCGATCCTCATGTCGAGCACGGCGCGCAGCTGGCGCACCTCCTGGGCGTCCCACGCGAACGCACGGACGTCGAAGCGGTGGAACAACGCGACGATCCCGGCGGTCCATTCGGTGTGGTGCATGTTCATCGCGTCCACGCCGAGCTCCTTGAGGCGGGCCGCGTGCCGTTCGAGCGGGTCCTCGATGCGTCGCCGCCGCTGCGAGTGCACGAGGCGCACGTCGGGCGCCGACGCGCGGAGGCGTTGGAGCTCGGCGAGGTCGGGTGTGCAGAGCCAGAGCCGGGCCGGGTCGCCGTGCCGGCGCGCCACCTCGACGACGGCCGTGCCGGCGTGCGGCCCCTTCAGGTCCAGCGAGAGCTCGAAGTCCGAGCCGAGCTCGCGGTACAGCTCGACGAGCCGGGGAATCCCGTGGCGGACGAGCCGGCCCGATGGCTCCCGCTCGACCCGCAGCCGTGCCAACCCGGCCCGTACGACCGGGTCGTGGACGAGCACGACCTCGCCGTCGCCGGCCACCCAGGCGTCGGACTCGAGGCCGGACGCGCCCTCGTCGAGGGCCCGCCGGAACGCGGGCAGCGTGTTCTCGGGCAGGACGGCCCGGGCTCCCCGATGCGCGAAGGTGATCGGCCCGGCCACGGCGCCATTCTGCCGGGCGACCACGCACCGAAAATGACTCACCTGGGCGGCTCAAGCGGCCCCGAACCCCTGCCGATGGTCTGTCCGTGGCGAGCATCAGGGCAGAGTGCCCAAGCTGTGGGGACGTCCGACTGCGTCCGAGCGACCTCAGCGTGCGGCTGTTCGGCAGCGACGAGTCGGGGACCTACGCCTTCGCGTGTCCCCACTGCGGCGACGTGGTCACCCGGCCCGCGAGCGCCCGCATCGTGGCGCTGCTCGTGTCGGCCGGTGTCCACCAGGAGACCGTCGCACCCCCGGCCGAGGTCTTCGAGCACCACGCCGGGCCGCCGATCGACTCCGACGACCTCATCGACTTCCACCTGCTCCTCGAGCGCGACGGCTGGCTCGAGCGTCTCAACGAGATGGTGCGCGGCGCCGGCAACTGACCCGGTGCCTCGCCGATCGGCGAGGAACTCGGCTCGGTGGGGCGCCGGATGCCTCCGCCCCGGCCGTTCGTCTCGAGGTCCCGACGGTACGATGACCCCGTCCACGGACCCATCCGTGGGCTCGCGGGCGAGCGAACTCGTGGGTGAGAACGAGGAGTGAGGGAGTAGGAACCCGATGCCGCAGCTCGGCCCGCTCGAGATCCTCGTGATCTTCGTCGTGGCCCTCCTCGTCTTCGGGCCCAGCAAGCTCCCGGAGATCGGCCGCCAGGTCGGCCGTGGGGTCAACGAGTTCCGCCGCTTCCAGCAGAGCCTCCGCCGGGATCTCGACGGGATGCTCGGCGACGACGAGGCCGAGGACCAGACCGAGGCGGCGCGGCCCGCGCCGACGCTGCCGCCCCGTGAGCTGTCCGCCGAGACCGGCGACCCGATGCTTCCCCTGCCGTGGCCCGACTCGCCGCCGCCACCGCCACCGCCGCCTGACGACGCGCCGCCTACCGACCGGACGTAGCGCCGGTGCCCAAGAAGAACCCCGACGGCCGCATGACGGTCGTCGAACACCTCGCCGAGCTGCGCCGGCGGATCATCATCTCGCTCGTCGCGGTCACGCTCGGCGCCATCGTTTGTTACATCTTCGCCCCGTCGATCATCCGGTTCTTCCTCGACTACTACCGCGACGCGGTCCACAACGACCGGCAGCGGTTCATCTTCACCGGCCCGCTCGACGGGTTCGTCACGCGGGTGAAGATCGCCACCTACGGCGGGATCGTCCTGGCGTTGCCGGTCTGGTTGTGGGAGGTGTGGCGCTTCATCACGCCCGGGCTCGAGAAGCGTGAGAAGCGCTACGCGGTCCCGTTCCTCGCCTCGTCGATCCTGTTGTTCGCGCTGGGCGGGTTCGTCGCGTTCCTGACACTGCCGGAGGCGCTCAGCTTCCTGCTCAACGCCGGCGGTTCCGGGCTCCGGCCACTGCTCAGCGCCGACAAGTACCTGTCGCTCGTCAGCCTGATGATCGTCGCGTTCGGGATCGCGTTCGAGTTCCCGGTGTTGCTGATGTTCCTGCTGCTGGCCCGCGTCCTGTCGACCCGGCAGCTCCGGCGGTGGCGGCGGTGGGCGATCGTGATCATCGTCACCTTCGCGGCGGTGATCACGCCGAGCCAGGACCCGTACTCTCTGTTCTTCATGGCGGTGCCCATGTACATCTTCTACGAGGCGAGCATCCTGATCGGGAGGGCGCTCAAGCGATGAGCCCGTCACGACGTTCCGCGTCGACGTACCGGCCGAGGCGCGACCGGCGCGAGGTGACGATCGCCGTGCTCACGGGCGTGGCCATCCTCGTGTTCACCGCGGTCATGGTCTGGGTGCTCGGCCCCCACGACAACGGAGGGAGCTCGCCGTCGACGACGACCACCGTGCCGACGCCGACCACGACCACCGCGCCCGGCACCGCGACGACGACCGCGCCCTCGTCGAGCACCACGGCGTCCACCGGCTGAGCACGGATGCCCGGCGAGCGGCAGGCGTTCGCAGCCGTACGCGGGGTCACGCTCGACCCCTTCCAGGAACGCGCCCTCGACGCGCTCGATCTCGGTCACTCGGTGCTGGTCGCGGCGCCGACCGGCTCGGGCAAGACGCTCGTCGCCGAGTACGCGATCGAGCGCGCCCTCGCGGCGGGCGCCAAGGCCTTCTACACCACACCGTTGAAGGCGCTGTCGAACCAGAAGTACGGGGACCTCGTCCGTCGCCACGGTCGCGATCGCGTCGGCCTGCTCACGGGAGACAACTCGGTCAACGGCGATGCGCCCGTCGTCGTGATGACGACCGAGGTGCTCCGCAACATGATCTACGCCGCGTCGCCGACGCTCGCCGGGCTGCGCTACGTGGTGCTCGACGAGGTGCACTACCTCCAGGACCGCTTCCGGGGCCCCGTCTGGGAGGAGGTGATCGTCCACCTTGCTCCCGAGGTCGACCTCGTCTGCCTGTCGGCGACCGTCTCGAACGCCGAGGAGGTCGCGGCGTGGATCGAGACCGTCAGGGGTGCGACGACCGCCGTGATCGAGGAACAACGCCCGGTCGAGCTGCACAACCTCTACCTGGTGGGGGAGCGGGCGACCGGCGCGCTGCACCTCCTGCCGACCTTCGTCGGGCAGGGCGAGGCGCTCCGCCCGAACCCGGAGGTCGAGCGCCTCGAACGCCGGCGCCGGGCCGCGACCGGTGGCACCGGGACGTGGGGTGGGTCGGGCTCGGGCCACCGGCTGCGCGGGCGGCTGCGCACGCCCGGCCGGGTCGAGACGGTCGAGCTGCTCGCCGACGAGGAGATGCTGCCGGCCATCGAGTTCGTGTTCAGCCGGGCCGGGTGCGACCAGGCGGTCGACCAGTGCCTCGCCGCCGGCATCCGGCTCACGACGGCCGACGAGCGGTCGCAGATCCGGCGGATCGCCGAGCAGCACACCCGCGGGCTCGACGCCGACGAGCTCGACGTCCTGCGGTTCCGCGAATGGCTCGCCGGGCTCGAGGCGGGTTTCGGCGCGCACCACGCCGGGCTCGTCCCGCCGATGAAGGAGGCGGTCGAGGAGGCGTTCGCGGCCGGGCTGGTGAAGGTGGTGTTCGCCACGGAGACCCTGGCTCTCGGGATCAACATGCCGGCCCGCTCGGTCGTCATCGAGAAGTTGACGAAGTTCACCGGCGAGCGCCACGAGTTCCTGACCCCGGGCGAGTACACCCAGCTCACCGGCCGGGCCGGGCGCCGGGGGATCGACCCGGTCGGGTACGCGGTCGTGTGCTGGAGCCCGTTCGTTCGCTTCGAGGAGGTCGCCGGGCTGGCGGCGCGGCGCACGGACGCGCTCACGTCGTCGTTCCGGCCCACGTACAACATGGCGGTCAACCTGGTGCGCCGCTACTCGGCGGCGACGGCGCACCATCTCCTGAACCTGTCGTTCGCGCAGTTCCGTACCGACCGCGACATCGTCGCGCTCGAGCGCGAGCTCGACCGCACGCAGGAGCTGCTGGGCCGCCAGCGCGAGCTGGCCGTGAGCCCCTACGGCGACGTCGACGAGTACCGGCGCCTGGCGGCCGCGCTCGCGTCGGCGCGTCGCGAACGCGGCGCCGGCCGGGGCGTGGCCCGCGCCCTCGACACGCTGCATCCCGGCGACGTGCTCGTCGTCGGGCGGCGGGGGGGCCGGGTCGTCGTGCTCGCGCAGGAGTCGCGGCGCAACGGACCAACCCGCGTGCTGGCACTCAACGAGGCGCGTACCCTCGTCCGCCTCGGCGCGTCCGACTTCGACGCGCCGCCCGAGGCCGTCGCCCACATCGAGCTGCCCGAGCCGTACGCGCCGCGCAGCCCGGCGTTCCGGCGCAGCGCCGTCGAGTCGCTGCGGCGCGTGCGTGTGCGTGGCCAGACCCGCCGATCCGGGCGCGACGAGGTACGCGAGGCGGAGGCTGCCCTCGCCGCGCACCCGGTTGCCGACGACCCCGAGCGCGACGCCCGGGTTCGCGCGTCCGGCGCGGTCGAACGGCTCGAGCGGGAAGCGGCCCGGCTCGAACGCCGCGTCCGTGGCCGCAGCGAGAGCCTGGCCCGCCAGTTCGACCGCGTGCTCGGCGTGCTGGAGAGCTGTCACTACGTCGAGGGCTGGTCGCTCACCGCCGCCGGTGCGATGCTGGCCGGTCTCTACACCGAGAGCGACCTGCTGCTCGCCGAGTCGCTCCGCGAGGGTCATCTCGACGGCCTGGGCGTGGCCGACCTGGCCGCGGTCGTGTCGTGCTTCACCTACGAGCGCCGCGGTCCCGAGGGCGACGCGCCGGCGCCGCCGGCACGCTGGCCGAGCGCACGGGTGGCCGAGCGGTCCCGGGCCGTCGAGACGCTGTGGCGCTCGCTGTCCGCCGCCGAGGAGGACGCCGGCCTCCCGGAGACCCGCCCACCCGATCCGGGCTTCACGCCGTACGCGGCGGAATGGGCCCGCGGCGACGACCTCGCGGACGTCCTCGCCGACGAGGAGATGACCGGCGGCGACTTCGTGCGCAACGTCAAGCAGATCGTCGACCTGCTCCGCCAGATCGCCGACGTCGCGCCCGACCCGCAGACGCGGGCGCGGGCCCGTGAGACGGCCGAGGTGTGCGTCCGGGGCGTGGTCGCGGCCGCGAGCGCGCTCGCGACCTGACCGTGGTCCGGAAGGGCGAACCCTGGGGGGCCCCGGCGTCGGGGCCGCCGGATCTCGAGGTCCGGGGCGGCGACGCCGAGCTCGCGGCCGCCGCACGCGACCATCCGGGGGCGCGCGTCCGCTTCGTTCCCGACGCGACGTCCGACCTCGCGCGCGCCGTCGGCATCGGCGGCACGCCACGCGAGCAACCCCAGGAGCTTCCACTCGACGCGCTCGCGCTCGACGGCCTCGGAGCCGACACGGCTCGGCTGGCCGTGAACATGGTCGTGCTGGGCGTCGCCCCCGACCGGCTCCGCGCGTGGAGCCGGAGCGCGCCGTGCCACGTGACGATCGACGGCCGCGCCGTGTTCGAGGGGCCGGCCACGACCGTCGTCGTGGCCAACGGGCAGTTCCTCGGCGGGCTCGACGTCGTCCCGCGGGGCCATCCGGGCGACGGCCGCTGCGAGGTCCAGGTCTACGCGATGCGTCCGGCGGCCCGCCGGGCGATGCGCGCCCGCCTGCCGAGCGGCACCCACGTCCCGCACCCCGGGATCCACCAGTTCGCGGGCCGTTCGGTGGCCGTTCGCTTCGCGCGGCCACGCCCCCTCGCGATCGACGGCCGGAGCCGGCCCCCGAGGCCGGCCCTGGCGCTGCGGGTCGTCCCCGAGGCCGTGGTCGTCCTGGCCTGAGGCCCGGCGCCCCCGGGCGGCGGGAGCGGGCGGGAGGTCCGCCGGGGGGCCGGACCTCGTCGGTACCATCGGCCCTCCATGCAGTACGTCGCCGAGCATTTCACCCCCGAGGAGGCGGCGACGCTGCGCCCGTACTTCACGAACCTCGACGGGCCCGTATTCGCCCTCGTCAACCTTCCCGAGGTCGTGAAGGGCGCGTTGTTCGCCCGCTACTCGCGGAGCCCCCTGAGCCTGCGGCGGCTCTTCCTCGACGAGTTCGTCGGCGAGCTCGACCTCACGGGCGACCTCACCGTCGACGCGACGGTCGGGCTCCGGCGCGCCGAGAAGCTGTACGAGAAGGTGTTCCTCGAGTACGGCGACGACTCCGTCGCGCAGCTCGGCGGCGTGCACCTCGCGTGCGAGCAGTCGTCGAACCTCCTCACGAAGATCCTCGAGTGGGGCCGGCTGATGGCCTATCTCGAGCAGTCGACCCGCTACATCCCCTACGACGTCCGCTTGGGCGGGCTCTTCCGCTTCTACCGGCCGCCCGAGGTGCTGCGCTCGCCGCTCGGCGCGCGCTACGTCGCGGACATGGACGCGCAGTTCGAGTCCTACAAGACCATGCAGCCGCAGCTGGTCGAATGGGCCCGGGAGCGGTACCCCAAGGACCCGGCCGACTCCGACTTCGTCTACCGCGGCACGATCAAGGCCAAGGCCTGTGACGCGGCGCGAGGGGTGCTGCCGGCCGCGACCTTGTCGAACGTCGGCATCTACGGCACCGGGCAGGCCTTCGAGGCGCTCCTCCTACGGATGCGCTCGCACCCGCTCCCCGAGGCCCGGTCGTACGCGGCCCTGATGCTGACCGAGCTCCGGAAGGTCATCCCGTCCTTCCTGACCCGTGTCGACCGCCCCGACCGGGGGATCGAGTGGAGCGCCTACCTCGCCGAGACCCGCGCCGCGACGCAGGCGCTCGTCGAGCGAATCTTCCACGACGACGCCGTCGAGCCCCGACCGACCGTCGTGCTCAGCGACTTCGATCCCGAGGGCGAGGACAAGGTCCTCGCCGCGATCTGCTACCCGCACACCGACCTGGCCGACGACCAGCTCCTGTCGCGTGTGCGCCGTCTCGGCAGCGACGAGCGGGTCGCGCTCATGCGCGCGTACGTCGGGGAGCGGCGCAACCGCCGCCACCGGCCCGGCCGTGCGTTCGAGCGCACCGACTACCGCTTCGACGTGCTCGCCGACTACGGAGCGTTCCGCGACCTCCAACGCCACCGCATGCTGACGATCGAATGGCAGCGGCTCACGACCGCGCACGGCTACGAGATCCCCGAGGCTGTCGCGGAGGCCGGCCTCGCCGACGAGTTCACCGCCGCGATGAACCGCGCGGCCGAGCTCCACGACGCGCTCGCCGAGCCGTTCCCCGAGCAGGCCGCGTACGCCGTCGCGTTCGCGTACCGGGTGCGCTTCGCGATGCAGATGAACGCCCGTGAGGCGATGCACATGCTCGAGCTGCGGACCGCACCCCAGGGCCACGCCGCGTACCGGCGCGTCTGCCAGGAGATGCACCGCCTCGTCGCGGAGGAGGCCGGGCACCGGGCGATCGCCGAGGCGATGCGCCACGTCGACCACGAGACGTACGAGCTCGAACGCCTGGCGTCGGAGCGGGCCTCGGAGGCGCGCCGCGCCGCGCACCGGAGCTGAGTCTCGCCCGCCAAAAAAAGTCGCGGTCGCCTGACCTGCCCGGACGCGCGACGGTGCAGGTCACGAGTTCCGGGCGGCCCTTGACAGGAGGCGCCGCGTCGGGCGTACTACTCACTCACCCTTGCTCCGTAGCCCGGTCGTGGGCTTCCGGTGATCGCGCGAACCGGAAGGGGTTCAAGGAATCGGGGCCCAGGAGACCAAGTAGAGAACGCTGGAATAACCCGCCTGCCGGGCAGGCCGGGCCAAACAGTGGCCCCAACGGTCTCCTGGGTCCCGTCGCGTCCGGCGCCTGCTGCAGCGCCGAGACCGGGATTGCGGGAGATCCCGGGAATGCCCGGAGGCCCCGGAGGGTTGGCGCGGGATCCGAGAGTGCCGGCGTTATACTCCGCGGCCCCGCGACCCCCGGTCGCACGCCGGCGCACCCCGGTCGTGACGCCGGAGCAGAGATGAGCGACGAAGACTTCGACGAAGAACCCGAACTCGACGACGACGACATCGACGAGGACGACCTCGACGAGGAGGACCTCGGCGACGACGTTCTCGACGACGATGACGACGTCGAGGACGTGGACACCCTCGACCTCGACATCGACACGGATCTCGAGCCCGAGATCCCGGTCGCGACCGTCGTCGCGCCCGACGAGGCCAAGGAGGAGGACGAGGAGGACGACGTCCTCGACCTCGACGAGGAGCTGCACCCCGACGACGTCGAGGCGCCGCTCGACGCGCTGCTCCAGGAGCGGACGGCGAGCGCGACCCTCGAGGACGACGAGGACGAGCTGGACGAGGAGGAGGCCGACGCCGACGACCGGGGCGAGGGACCGACGCGGATCGTGCCCCGCCGGCCCGGCGAGTTCCTCTGCTCGTCCTGCTTCCTCGTGCTGCCCCGGAACCAGCTCGCGGACGAGGAGCGAATGCTCTGCCGCGACTGCGCGTAGCCGACGCCGCCCCCGACGCGCTCCCGGCCGACCCCGGGCCGCCCGCCTCCCGCCGTCCCCGACGCGACCGCGCGCTGTGGATCCGGCTCGCGGCGTGCGTCGCCGGGGGGCTGCTGCTCGCCGCTTCGTTCCCGCCCTTCGATCTCGATCCGCTCGCGTTCGTCGCGCTCCTGCCGTTGCTGTGGGCGTGGCGGGGGGCGACGCCGCGGCGGGCGGCGCTGTACGGGTTCGTCTTCGGGCTCGCGTTCTTCGGCGTGCTGCTCGAATGGTCCCGCTACTTCGGGGCGGTCGCCATCGCGCCGCTCGTCATCGCCGAGGCGTGTTACCTCGCGGGCGCGGGTGCGCTCGTCGCCGGGTTCGAACGTCGCGGCGTCCGTTCGCCGGTGCTCGTCGCCGCGGTCTGGGTCGTCGTCGAGACACTCCGCGGACGCTGGCCGCTGGGCGGGCTGCCGTGGGGAGAGTTGGGCGTCGCGCTGCACGACTACAACGCGGCGCGGGCCCTCGCCAGCTTCGGCGGCGTCGCCCTCGTGTCCTTCGTCGTCGTCTGCTTCGACGAGCTGCTGCTCGACGGCGCCCTGGCGCTGCGTGACCGCAGGGACGCCGACCGTCCCGGTGCGGAGCGGCGCGGCCGGCCCGGCCTGCGTGCCGTCGCGCTGATGCTCGCGGGGCTCCTGGTCGTCGTGGTCCTGGCCGACGCGCTGCGCTACGAGCCGACGGTCACCGGGCACGTCAAGTTCGCGCTGCTCCAGGGGAACGACCAGAACCGCAACCTGACCCAGGCCGAGATCGACTCCGACTACCTGACCCGCAAGCACCTGGCGCTCGCTGCCACGCTGCACGGTCACTACGACCTGATCGTCTTCCCCGAATCCGCGCTCGAACGCGATCCGACGACCGACCCCGAGCTGCGAGCCCAGCTCGTCGCCGTCGGCGCCGCCCACGGCGCCGTCGTGCTCGCCAACGCACGCGTGCGCGCGCAAGACGGTGGTCTGTACAACGCGAACGTCGCCTACAGCCCGAACGGCAGGTTCCAGGGTGTGTACGCGAAGCAGCATCTCGTCCCCTTCGGCGAATACGTCCCCTGGCGCAGCGAGCTGAGCTTCATCGGCGAGCTCAACCAAATCCCGTACGACTACGAGAGGGGCCACCACCGCCGCCTCTACCACGCGGCCGGCCATCCGTTCGGGACGGTCATCTGCTTCGAGTCCGCGTTCTCGCCCCTCGTGCGCGACTACGTGCACGACGGCGCGCAGTTGATCGTCGTGAGCACGAACAACCGCTCGTACCGCCGATCGGGCCTCGCCGCCCAGCACCTCGCGTTGAGCCAGATGCGGGCGGCCGAGACGGCCCGACCCGTGCTCCACGCGTCGATCTCGGGCATCACCGGCGTGATCGACGCCGACGGCAACGTGCACGACAAGAGCCGCCTGTTCGTCAACAAGGTCACGACCGGAACCATCGCCACGACGACGGGGGAGACGCCCTACGTCCGCTTCGGCGACTGGGTCGTGACGCTGAGCGGCATCGGCCTGGTCGTGATCGCCGCGTTGGCCGCTCTCCGCAGCCGGCGCCGGACGGCGGGCGCGGTCCAGTCCGGCCGTCCGATCGCGCACGTAGACTCGACGATCGCGAGGGAGGCGAAGCCGAGTGACTGAGAACGGGATCGAACGAGCCGAGAAGGCCGTCGAAGCGCTGGTGTACGGCACGGTGGGCCTCGCGCTCTACGTGCGTGACACCGCGCCGTCGTTCATCAAGCTGTTCGTCGCGCGCGGCAAGAACGAGCTCGGTCAACCGAGCCGGACGGTCGCGGACCCGCTGGCGCAGTTCCGCAACCTCGGCGACCTCGCAGCCCAGAGCGCGCCCCAGATCCTGCGTGTCGTCGGCGACCAGGTCGGCCGCCTGCGCGAGCGCGCGGAGGACGTGATCGCCGGCTTCGGCACGCCGCCGTCCGCCGGAACCGAGCCGCCGCCGTACTCGCCGGCGCCGCCGCCGGCTTCGTCATCTTCGGCCGCGCCATCGCCATCCTCGGCGCCGTCCGCGGCCGGAGCCGCCGGCGCGGCGGCGGCCGCCGCGTCCGCGACGGGAACCGGCATCGCCCCGACGGCGGGTCCGGCGCCGACGTCGTGGCGTCCGGCCGCCGAAACCGGCCCGGCCACCGGCGACGCGAGCGGGCTCGCGATCACCGACTACGACGAGCTCTCGGCGTCGCAGGTCGTCGACCGGCTGGAGGGGCTTCCCCGGCACGAGCTCGAGGCGATCCGCGACTACGAGCGCGCGCACCGGGCCCGGAACACGATCCTCGGCAAGATCGAGCAGTTGACGCGTTAGCCGTCGCAGGTCGAGGCGACACCGTGGAGCGCGCCCGCCCGGCGGCACCGGCCGACATCGCCCGCGTCGTCGAGCTCGCGACGCTGCTACGCGACGAGCTGCGCCCGATGCGAGGTGGCGAGATCTGGTTCCGGCGCGACGCGCGTCCTGAGCCCCTCGCGGCCGAGTACCGGGCGATGCTCGACGATCCTGACGCCCGGCTCGCCGTCGGCGGCATCGACGAGGTCGTGTTGGGCTTCGCGGCGGTGCGTGCGGAGCCGTTGCGCGACGGCAGCCGGCTCGGCGTGCTGACCGAGCTGTTCGTCGAGCCCGACGCGCGGAGTGTGGGAGTGGGGGAGGCGCTGCTCGACGTCGTGGTCGAGTTCTGCGCCGGGCACGGCTGCGTCGGCATCGACGCGGCCGCGCTGCCCGGGCACCGCGCCGCGAAGAACTTCTTCGAGGAGCACGGGTTCACGGCCCGCTCGCTCGTGATGCACCGGGTGCTGCACCGGTCCGCGGAGTCGCCGTGAACCGTCCCGAGGTCGCCGTGGGCGCGGTCGCCGTCCACGACGGCCGGATCCTGCTCGTGCGGCGCGGGCGCGGGCCGGCGGCCGGGGAGTGGTCGGTACCGGGCGGCCGCGTGGAGGCGGGGGAGACGCTCCACGAGGCGGTCGTGCGGGAGACGGCCGAGGAGACGGGCCTCGAGGTCGTGGTCGAGCGCTTCCTGGGCTTCGTCGAGCGCATGGGCGACGGCGCCGGGGGAGCGCCGTACCACTTCGTCATCCTCGACTTCGTCGTCGACGTGCTCGACCCGGAGCGCCCGCCCTCCGCCGGCGACGACGCCGCCGAGGCAGCCTGGGTGCCCCTCGCCGGGCTCTCCGAGATCCGGCTGGTCCCGGGCCTGCTCGACTTCCTGGAGGACACCGGGGTCGTCGCCCCGCCGCCCGGGCTCTGATCTGAACCGGTCGCCGGTGGTCTGGGACTTTGGTCCTGTCAAGTTTCCGCTCGCACCGTCGAACGCGGAAGTGTGAAGTGGAAGCTTCCCGGTCGCGCACCGGTCCGCCGCGTCGTGCACCTCCGCCCGCACGAGCGGGTGATCCTCGTCGCGATCGTCGCGGTGATGGGCGCCGGCGCCGTGCTCGGGGTGCTGAGCGCGCGCAGCCGGGCGCCGAGCGACGGCCTGCGCCGCCTCACGAACCGCCTCGAACCGATCGCCCGGGAGCTCGCCGCAGTCTCGGAACACCTGCACCAGGGAACCGCGGACTTCTTCGACGCGATCGCGACCTCGGACGCGGCTGGGCGCACGAAGTTGGTGCAGGGCTCCGAAGCCGAGCAGACCCAGGCGCAGAAGGCATGGACGAGGTACCTTCGCCTCGCGCTCGGCCTTCCGCGCGAGGCGCGCCTCCAGCAGGCCTTCGAGGACGAGCAGAAGCGCAGCACGGACCTCGCCATCTCGATCTTCGCGACCGATCCGCAGGCTCAGCCCTTGCAGTACGCCGCCCAGACCGCGCAGCTGCGCGCGAGCGGCGAGAAGCAACAGCACGCGCTCTCGGAGCTGGCGAACTCGCTCTACGCACCGATGATCCGTCGGTCGGAGGCACGCGCCCTCGCCGGAGTCGACCGGCTCCACGACGAGACCGTGCTCGTGCTCGCCATCGCGGTTGCGGTCGGGCTCGCGATCACCGCGCTCGTCCTGCGCGGGGCGGTGCGCGACGAGCGCGTCTCACGCGCGCTCGAGGTTCAGCGCGAGCGCCAGATCCGGCGCAGCGACCTGGAGTTCCGCGTGCAGCGCGGTCTCGAGATGGCGCGCACCGAGGAGGACTCGTACGGCGTCATCGGCTCCGCGATCGGGCACGTGATCCCTGGGTACACCGTCGAGCTCCTCATCGCCGACTCGAGCCGGGCCCACTTCCGCCAAGTCCTCTCGGCCGGGCCGCAGAGCCACGCGTGCGCCGTCAGCGCCCCCACGGCGTGCCCGGTGGGCCAGAGCGGTCAGGTCCGCACCTTCGAGAGCAGCCGGGCGATCGACGCATGCCCCTTCCTGCGCCAGCAGTGCGACGCCGCGTGCGCGGCGGCGTGCGTGCCCGTCGCGATCGCCGGACGCCCGATCGGCGTGATCCACGTCGCAGCGGGCGAGAACGAGCTGCCCTCCGACGAGGCGATCTCGGGCCTCACGCTCGTCGCGCAGCGCGCCGGCGCACACATCGGGCTGCTGCGCGCGACCGCGCGCACCGAGACCCAGGCCCGGACCGACTCACTCACGGGGCTGTACAACCGGAGGAGCATCGAAGCCGCCGCCCACCATCTCGTTCGCGAGGGAACGCCGTTCGTCGTCGCGTTCGCCGATCTCGACGAGTTCAAGACGCTCAACGACAAGCACGGCCACGAGACGGGGGACCGGGCGCTGCGCCTCTTCGCCCGCGTGCTCCGCGACAGCGTCCGCCCGACCGACATCCCCGCCCGCTACGGCGGCGAGGAGTTCGTCGTGGTGCTCCCCGACTGCTCCGTCGCCGACGCCATGGCCGTCGCCGAGCGCCTCCGCGGCCGGCTCGAGGAGGCCCTCCAGAGCGCGGCCGTCCCGCCGTTCACGATCAGCATCGGGATCGCCCGTTCCGGCCCCGACAACGGCCTCACCGAGACCGTCGGCCGGGCCGACGAGGCGTTGCTGTCGGCCAAGGCCGCCGGTCGCAATCGCATCCACGTGTTTCCCGGCGACGAGCCGGCCGACGGTGACCAGACGCCGCCTCCCGGCGCCCAGCTCGACACCACGGCGCACGACGAGCCCGCGGCGGTACCGGCACCCACGGCACTGCGCCGCCCCGCCTGACTCCGGGGGCGGAGCGCCGATAATCCCCGTTATGTCAATCCGACCGGGGAAGCCGGTCGCCGCCCCGACCCCCCCACGGTGCGGCCGATCCGGGTCAGCCGAGGGTCGCCAGCGCCTCGAGGGGCGGGGCGAAGTAGTACGAGCCGCCGACTGGCCTCGAGAAGTCCGTCAGGTGGTCGTGGAGGCCGTCACCGGTCGTGCCGAACATGCGGGCGAGCATCCGGTCGAAGCGCGTGCGGTCGGCGCTGAAGGCGACGAAGTAGAGGCCGTGCTCGGTGACCCGGCCGTACGGGACGCTGCGCCGGTAGATCTCGAGCTCCTCGCCGCCTTCCTCGACCACGACCCGGCTGATGTGGGCGGTCGGCGGCTTGTCGTCGAGCTCGACGCTGTCGGTCTTGGTCCGCCCGATCACGGCCTCCTGGTCGGGCACGGAGAGTCGGTCGAACGCGGCCAGGTCGTGCACCCAGCGCATGGTCATCGCGTAGCTCCCGCCCGCCCCCGGACCGTCGGGGATGACCGCGACCTGGGGGGCCTCCTCGACCGGGGGGTTCTCGGTGCCGTCGACGAAGCCGGTGAGGTCGCGGCTGTCGCGGTACACGAAGCACGGCTGCTCGGCCGCGAGGTCGAGCTCGGGCCCGAGCGCGACCGTGACCAGGCGAGCCATGTCGAGGAGCAGGTCGGGGCCGGTGCCGTGCAGCCACACCCACACGTCGTGCTGGGTCGCAGGCGCCCGGCGCCCGTCGCCCTCGATCGGCGTGAAGGGCGCAAGGAGCGGCGGGACGGCGTCGGGCGCGAGCACGCGCCAGAGGTCGGCGCCGAACCCGACGACGAGGTTGGCGCCGCCGGCGGTGACGTGCGGCTCCCGCAGCCGGGCCGCACCGGCGGCGACCCCGGCGGGATCCGCGCCCCGACGGAGGTCGAACTCGAGGTGGTAGTGCGAGCGGGTCCCCTGGGCGAAGATGCCCGGCTGCGGCGTCGCCATCTCAGTCGTCCTCGTACAGCTCGAGCGGCGGGCACGAGCACACGACGTTCCGGTCGCCGTACGCGTTGTCGATCCGGCCGACCGGCGACCAGTACTTGTCGTGGCGTAGCGACGCGACCGGGAACGCCGCATCGTCGCGCGAGTAGGGGCGGTCCCACGCGTCGACGGCGACGTCGGGCGCGGCGTGCGGGGCGCGGCGGAGCGGGCTCTCCTCCACCGTCCACTCCCCTGCCTCGACGCGCCCGATCTCGCGTCGGATGGCGATCATCGCGTCGCAGAACCGGTCGAGCTCGCGCATCGACTCCGATTCGGTGGGCTCCACCATGAGCGTGCCCGCGACCGGGAAGGACATCGTCGGCGCGTGGAACCCGAAGTCGACGAGCCGCTTCGCGACGTCCTCCGCGGTGACGCCGGTCGCGGCCGTGATCGGCCGGAGGTCGAGGATGCACTCGTGGGCCACGAACCCGCCCGGCCCCCGGTAGAGCACCGGGTAGTGCGGGTCGAGCCGGCGGGCGACGTAGTTGGCGTTGAGGATCGCGACCTCGGTCGCGCGGGTGAGCCCGGCCGCGCCCATCATGGTCACGTAGGCCCACGAGATGGGGAGGATGCCCGCCGAGCCCCACGGCGCGGCCGAGATCGGCCCGACGCCCGTGGCCGGCCCCG
>DASRHL010000079.1:0-3638 GCA_035650535.1 Acidimicrobiia bacterium | reverse complement strand
CTCCCCGACACCACGACGACGCTGCCCGACACCACGACGACCGAGCCGGCGACCACCACGACCGAGCCGGCGACCACCACCACCGAGCCGCAGACGACCACGACGAGGCCGCGCACGACCACCACCACGCGCCCGCCGTCGGGCGGGTCGGGTGGGTCGACCTCGCCGCCGGTCCCGTCGGTGCCGCTCGTCCTGACCCAGGTGCCGGTCGTGCCCCTCAACCTCTCGCTCCTCAACTTCAGCGCGCTCGCGAAGAAGAACGCGCTCAAGGCGAAGAACGCGAAGCAGCAGTCGCTCCTCGGGACCGGGAGCAGCATCATCGCCGCGCCGGCGACCGCGGCGGCGACGGTCCCGGTCGCGAACCCCGCGGCGTCGCCGGCAACCGACCCCGAGGTCCGGGTCGCCGGCAAGGAGGCGACCCGCAAGGCCGTCGCGCAGCGGCTCCTCGACACGTCGGGGTCGTCGGGTGATTCGATCTGGCCGACGGTCGCGCTCATCGGCGCGGTCGCCGTGCTCCCGATCGTGGGGGCCTTCGCCCTGGGCTCGGGCGACATCCGGAAGTGGTTCCGCCGGAGCGAGTCGGACGCCTGACCCCGGCGTCGGCGCCCGCGCGCGGTTCAGTCGCGCCGGCGCTTCACGACCCGGAAGCGGCGACCGGTGCCTTCGTCGGTGACCTCGTGGAAGTCGGTCACCGTGCCGAGGATGATGTCGGTGAAGTCGTTTCCGCTCGTCGGGGGGACGGGACCGGGGGTGCTGCCCTCGACCGAGATCTCGTCGGTGTCGATGCTGAACTGCAGGGTGACGGTCGCGGGACCGCCGTCGCCGATCAGCAGGTAGCAGAGCTCGCTCACCGCCATGCGCAGGTCGTCGATCTCCTCGTAGTCGAGGCCGACGCGGCTCCCGGCGTCCGTCGACGCGAGCCGGGCGAGCCGCAGGTACTCGGGCGCGGCGGGGATCACCAAGGTGACCTGGTTCGGCGCCACGCCCGGAGATTACCCACGCGACCGGACGAC
The DNA here is from genome assembly GCA_035650535.1 of Acidimicrobiia bacterium. Lineage (GTDB taxonomy): Bacteria > Actinomycetota > Acidimicrobiia > IMCC26256 > PALSA-555 > DASRHL01. The sequence goes on along the minus strand of DASRHL010000079.1, from coordinate 2,625 downwards.
CCGAGGCATGATGGTCGGCACGACGCGCGGGTTTGGAGGGCCCGCACCGCGGGTATTTCGCGCAGAGGCTGCCCGTCCGCGCGCGATTCGGCTCGGACGGGGTCCCGGCCGGGACGAGCCGTGGGAGCGACGGGGCCTGGCTCGGAGATCGGAGCTCCGGAACGGGGGCGACTGTGACGAACGCGACGGACGCCGGCCCCGGGCCCACGGGTGCCGTGCCGGACGGGACCGCCGAGGGCGAGGTCCACCTGGTGGTCCCGCCGCGCTCGACGTACCTCCGGGCCGTCCGGCTCGTCGCCGCGGACGCCGCGGGCCGCGCCCAGCTCGACGTCGAGGAGACCGAGGACTTCCGTCTCGCGGTCGACGAGCTGTGCCACGCGATCATGAGCACGACCGACCAGTCCGTCGTGGTCTCGGTGACGGTCGAGGAGGACACGGTCGTCGCCCGTGGTTCGGCGCGCCGCCGCCCCGGCGGCGAGCCGCTCCGCCTGAACAAGCTCACCGAGCGCCTCGTGCTCGCGCTCGCCGACACCCTGTCGATCGACGAGAGCGCCGACCAGGTCGCCTTCGTCGTGACGAAGCAACGCGCGCGCCGTGGGTGATCCGGCCCTCGACCGTGACGACGCCGCCATCCACGAGCGGTTCGTGGAGTACCGGCGCACGCGCGATCGCACGCTTCGCAACGAGCTCGTCGAGGAGCACATGCGGCTCGCCGAGTTCCTCGCCCGGCGGTTCTCGCATCGCGGCGAACCGCTCGACGACCTCCGCCAGGTCGCGCTGGTCGGCTTGCTGAAGGCCGTCGAGCGCTTCGATCCACATCGCGGCCTGAGCTTCTCGTCGTTCGCGACGCCGACGATCAGCGGCGAGCTCAAGCGGCACTTCCGGGACCGGGGGTGGGCGGTACGCGTCCCGCGGCGCGTCCAGGAGCTGCACCTGCAGCTCGACCGGACGATGGCCGCGCTCAGCCAGGAGCTCGGCCGCCCGCCGACGCCGGCCGAGATCGCCGAGCGGGCCGGCGTCCTCGAGGAAGAGGTGCTCGAGGGGATGGAGGCCGGGAGCCTCTACCGCCTGGCATCGCTCGACGGCCGGCCCGACGACTCCGGCACCGGCTACGGCGGACGGCTCGGCGAGGCCGACCGCGAGATCGGCGCGATCGAGGACCGGCTCGCGGTCGAGGAGCTGCTGACGGCGCTGCCCGAACGCGAGCAGCACATCGTCTACCTCCGCTTCTTCGAAGGCTTGACGCAGTCCGAGATCGCCGAGCGCGTCGGGATCAGCCAGATGCACGTCTCGCGACTGCTCGCGAAGAGTCTCGAGCTGCTCCGTGAGCACGCGGTCGACGAAGCCGAACCCGAACCCACACCAGCCGCCGACACCCCCACCCGGAGGGCCCGATGAGCCAGACCGAGCACCGCGAGCCGGACCCCGCCGTCCTGGCGACCTTCGAGAAGGAACCCGGCGGCGAGGCGGGCGAGTGGCGGCTGCGGGTCGTCGGTGAGGTCGACGTCGCGTCGTCCCCGACGCTGCGGGCCCGTATCTCCGAGATGATCGACGACGGCGCCGACCGGATCGTTCTCGACCTGAGCCAGATGACGTTCATCGACTCGTCGGGTCTCGGTGTCCTCGTGGGCGCGCTCAAGCGCGTCCGCGAGCTCGACCGCAAGGACCTCGTGCTGCTCGGTTTGCAGGGACCGCCACGGCGAGTGTTCGAGATCACCGGGCTCACCGAGCTCTTCACGATCGAAGCCTGACCGGCCCGCGCCGGAGTCAGCGGGCCGTTCGGAGGCTACGGGATGCGCCCCTCGCCGCGCTGGCGAGCGCCGCGCTCGGCCATCTCCTTCTCGTGCTCGACCACCGACTCCGACAGCTCGTTCTCCTCGGCACGGGCCTCTTCGTCGGGCGTGGGTTCGCGGTCTGCACCGGGGGGTCGACGAGCCTCGTGCTCCTCGGCGGCCCGGGTGTCGGCGCTCGGCCTCGTTCGATCACTCATGCCAGGTCTTCCTCCGTCGCGTGATCTCGACCCGTCGATCGGCTGCACTCCGTCTGGGAGTTCCCGATCCCGCACGCCGGTAATCCTGCGTGCCTCCCCCGCACCGGACCGGTCGTGATCTGGGCGTCCGGACCTGACGGCCGCCGCGTCTGGTTCAGCGAGGGATGGACGCGCTTCACGGGCCGGGCCGTCGACGACGAGCTCGGCGACGGTTGGACCGCGGGCGTGCACCCCGACGATGTCGCCGCGTGTCGCGAGGCGTTCGCGGCGGCGCTCGCGACGCGCAGCCGCTACGAGGCGACCTACCGCCTCCGGCGCGCCGACGGGCGGTACCGGCGAGTCTTCGACCGGGGCGAGGCGCGCGTCGACGACTCGGGCGAGTTCCTCGGCTACGTCGGCTCGTGCGTCGACGTGTCGGAAGCGCAGGAGCTGCACGAACGCGGGATCGCCTACCTCGCCGCGCTGCAGGACGGTTTCTTCGTGACCGAGGGCGGGGTCGTCACCGAGGTCAACCAGCGCCTCGCCGACATCCTGCGCACGCCTCTCGACGCGCTCCTGGGCGCCCGGCCTCCCTACCCGTGGTGGCCGCTCGACGACCCGGTCGAGCTCGCCCGGATCGAGGCCGCGAACGAGAC
>DASRHL010000078.1:0-7597 GCA_035650535.1 Acidimicrobiia bacterium | reverse complement strand
GCGTCCGCGATGGACGGTGTCGTGTCGCCGCGCACCGCGATCGAGATCGGGCGCCTCGGCGGGCTCGCGTGCCTGAACCTCGAGGGGCTGTGGACGCGCTACGAGGACCCCGAGCCCTGCTTCGAGGAGATCGCCGACCTGCCGCCGGAGAAGGCGACGCGCCGCATGCAGGAGATCTACACGGAGCCGATCAAGCCCGAGCTCATCGGCCGCCGCATCCAGGAGATCAAGGAGGGCGGCGTGACCGCGTGCGCGTCGCTCACACCGCAACGCGTCGAGCAGTACGCGTCGATGGTCGTCGAGGCGGAGCTCGACCTGCTCGTCGTGCAGGGGACGGTCGTGTCGGCCGAGCACGTGTCGAAGGACGAGTCGCGCCAACCGCTCAACCTGAAGAAGTTCATCCGTGAGTTCGACCTGCCCGTGATCGTCGGCGGGTGCGCGTCGTACTCGACCGCCCTGCACCTCATGCGCACCGGCGCGGTCGGCATCCTCGTCGGCGTCGGGCCCGGGCACGCGTGCACGAGCCGCGGTGTGCTCGGCATCGGCGTTCCCCAGGCCACGGCGATCGCCGACGCGGCCGGCGCCCGGATCCGCCACCTCGACGAGACGGGCGTCTACGTCCACGTCATCGCGGACGGCGGCATGCGGACCGGCGGCGACATCGCCAAGGCGGTCGCCTGCGGCGCCGACGCCGTGATGGTCGGCTCGCCGCTCGCGGGCGCGTACGAGGCGCCCGGGCGCGGCTTCCACTGGGGGATGGCGACGTTCCACCCGACGCTGCCGCGGGGGGCCCGGGTCTTCGCGGGCCGGAAGGCGTCCCTCGCCGAGATCCTCGTCGGTCCGGCCCACGAGAACGACGGCACGCTGAACCTGTTCGGCGCGCTCCGCACCTCGATGGCCACGACCGGCTACGAGACGCTGAAGGAGTTCCAGAAGGCCGAAGTGATGGTCGCGCCGTCGCTGCAGACGGAGGGCAAGGCGTTGCAGCGAGCGCAAGGCGTCGGCATGGGGCGTTGAGTACACACGAGCACGACACCGTTCTCGTCGTCGACTTCGGGGCGCAGTACGCACAACTGATCGCGCGCCGCATCCGCGAGGCCCGCGTCTACTCCGAGATCGTCCCGCGCACCATGCCGCTGGCCGAGATGCTCGCCCGGCGCCCCCGTGGCATCGTGCTCTCCGGAGGCCCGGCTTCCGTCCACGTCGACGACGCCCCGACGATCGATCCCGCCGTGTACGGCGCCGGCGTGCCCGTGCTCGGTATCTGCTACGGCGCCCAGCTCGTGGCGCAGCAGCTCGGCGGCGAGGTCCGCCGGACCGGTGGCGGCGAGTACGGCCGGACCCCGATGACGCGCACCGAGGCCGCGTCGGTGGTGCTGTCCGATCTCGCACCCGAGCAGGTCGTGTGGATGAGCCACGGCGACGCCATCACGACCGCCCCCGAGGGATTCACCGTCACCGCCTCCACCCCGGGCGCGCCGATCGCCGCGCTCGAGGACCGCGAGCGCCGCGTCTACGGCGTCCAGTTCCATCCCGAGGTGGTGCACACCGAGCGGGGTCAGGAGGTGTTGCACGCGTTCCTGTTCGACGTCTGCGGGTGTCGCCCGACGTGGACGAACACCTCGATCATCGAGGACGCGGTCGACGAGATCCGGGCCCGGGTCGGCGGCGAGCGGGTCATCTGCGGGCTCTCCGGCGGGGTCGACTCGGCGGTCGCGGCCGCGCTCGTCCACAAGGCGGTCGGCGACCAGCTCACGTGCGTGTTCGTCGACACCGGCCTGCTGCGCCTGGGCGAGGCCGAACAGGTCGAGGAGACGTTCCGGGCCCAGTTCCACGTCGACCTGGTGCACGTCAAGGCCGCCGACCGCTTCGTCGCCGCCCTGGACGACGTCGTCGAGCCGGAGCGCAAGCGCAAGATCATCGGCGAGACGTTCATCCGGGTGTTCGAGGAGGTCGCCCGCGACCTGTCCGACGCCCGGTTCCTCGTGCAGGGAACCCTCTACCCCGACATCGTGGAGTCGGGCGGCGGCGACAACGCGACGATCAAGTCGCACCACAACGTCGGCGGCCTTCCCGACGACATGAACTTCGAGCTCGTCGAGCCGCTGCGCAACCTCTTCAAGGACGAGGTGCGGGCGGTCGGCGAGGAGCTGGGGCTGCCCGAGGAGATCGTGTGGCGCCAGCCGTTCCCCGGGCCGGGGCTCGCCGTGCGCATCATCGGCACGATCACACCCGAGCGGCTCGAGATCCTGCGCCGGGCGGACGCGATCGTCGTCGAGGAGATCCGGCGCGCGGGGCTGTACCGCGACATCTGGCAGAGCTTCGCCGTCCTGCCCGCAGTGCGCACCGTCGGCGTCATGGGCGACGGCCGCACCTACGAGTACCCGATCGTGATCCGCGCCGTGACGTCGGAGGACGCCATGACCGCGGACTGGGCGCGTCTTCCGCACGACCTCCTCGAGCGGATGGCGACCCGCATCATCAACGAGGTGCCCGGCGTGAACCGGGTCGCCTACGACGTGACCAGCAAACCCCCTGGCACCATCGAATGGGAGTGACGGACATGGACACCAACGCGCTTTCCGCAACCGCCCGAGCCCTGGTCGCACCCGGCCGCGGCATCCTCGCCGCCGACGAGTCGAGCGGCACGATCAAGAAGCGCTTCGACTCGATCGGCGTCGAGTCGACCGAGGAGAACCGGCGCGCCTACCGCGACCTGCTCTTCACGACCGAGGGCGCCGCCGAGTTCATCAGCGGGGTCATCCTGTTCGACGAGACGATCCGCCAGAAGGCGGACGACGGCACGCCGTTCCCGCAGCTGCTGGCGTCGAAGGGGATCATCCCCGGGATCAAGGTCGACACGGGCGCCAAGAAGCTGGCCCTCACCGACGGCGAGACCGTTACCGAGGGTCTCGACGGCCTGCGGGAGCGGCTCGCCGAGTACCGCGAGCTCGGCGCCCGCTTCGCGAAGTGGCGCGCCACCTACACGATCACGGACGTCCTCCCCTCGCAGCTCGCGTACGACGCGAACGCGCATGCGCTCGCGCGCTACGCGGCGCTGTGCCAGGAGGCCAGCATCGTGCCGATCGTCGAGCCCGAGGTGCTGATGGAGGGCACGCACACCATCGAGCGCTCTGCCGAGGTGACGCGCGCAGCGCACGAGGCGCTGTTCGCGCAGCTGTACGAGGCGCGCGTCCACCTGCCCGGCACGTTGCTCAAGCCGAACATGGTGCTGTCGGGGTACGACTGCCCGACCCAGGCGTCCGACGACGAGATCGCGCAGCGCACGATCGAGACGTTCCTGGCGTCGGTGCCGGCCGCGATCCCGGGCATCGTGTTCCTCTCGGGCGGCCAGACCGACGAGCAGGCGACCGCCCGTCTCGACGCGATGAACAAGCTCGGCCCGCACCCGTGGGAGCTGTCGTTCTCGTACGGGCGTGCGCTCCAGGCCCCGGCGCTCAAGGCGTGGAAGGGCGAGGCCGGCAACGTCGCCGCCGCCAAGGCTGCGTTCCTGCACCGCGCCCGGCTCAACGGCGCCGCCCGCAGCGGCAGCTACACGCCGGAGATGGAGAAGGTCTAGCCGCCGTTCTCTGCCGCGAACCGTGCGCGCCCTCGTCCAGCGGGTCACGGGCGCGCGCGTCCGCATCGACGGCGAGGTGGTCGGCGAGATCGGTCGCGGTCTGTGCGTCCTCGTCGGCGTCACCCACGCCGACGACGACGGCGCGGCCCGCCGGCTGGCCGACAAGGTGTGGAACCTGCGCGTCTTCGCCGACGCCGACGGCGTCATGAACGTGCCGCTGGCCGACGCCGGGGGCGCCGCGCTGGTCGTGAGCCAGTTCACCCTCTACGGCGACACCCGTCGCGGCCGGCGCCCGTCGTGGGTGGCCGCCGCGCCGCCGGCGGTCGCGGAACCGCTGGTCGAGTGCTTCGCCGCCGCGCTGCGGGGTCTGGGCGCGACGGTCGCGACCGGGCGCTTCGGCACCGACATGCAGGTCGAGCTCGTGAACGACGGTCCGGTGACGTTGCTCCTCGAGGTGTGAGCCCATCAGGCGAACAACCGTTCGTGCGCCTGTACGATGAGGCCGCCGTGCCTGCCGACGACCTCCTCGCCGACCTGAACCCGATCCAGCGCGAGGCCGCGTCGGCGCCCGACGGGCCGCTCCTCGTCGTCGCCGGTGCCGGCTCGGGCAAGACGCGCGTGCTGACGCACCGTGTCGCCTACCTCGTCGCCGAACGCAAGGTCTCGCCCTTCGCGATCCTCGCGATCACGTTCACCAACAAGGCCGCGGGCGAGATGAAGGAGCGCGTGGCGACCCTCGTCGGCCCGGTCGCCCACCGGATGTGGGTGTCGACCTTCCACTCGGCCTGCGCCCGCATCCTGCGGCGCGAGGCCGGCCTCCTCGGCTACCGCTCCTCGTTCTCGATCTACGACCAGGCCGATTCCGTGCGCCTCGTCGACTACGTGCGCCGCGACCTCACCCTCGATCCGAAGCGGTTCCCGCCCCGCCAGCTCCAGGCCCGCATCTCGGCGCTGAAGAACGAGCTCGTCGGCCCCGAGGAGTACGCGGCCCGGGCGGTCGCGCCGCCCGAGCGCAAGCTCGCCGACGTCTACACCGAGTACCAGCGGCGGCTCCTCGAAGCGTCGGCGACCGACTTCGACGACCTCCTCGTCCTCGCGGTCCGGCTGTTCCGCGAGCACGGGGACGCGCTGGCGCGCTGGCGCCACCGCTTCCACTACGTGCTCGTCGACGAGTTCCAGGACACCAACCTCGCCCAGTGGGAGCTGGTGCGCCTGCTCGCCGAGGAACGCCGGAACGTCATGGTCGTCGGCGACACCGACCAGTCGATCTACAAGTTCCGCGGTGCCGACTACCGCAACATCATGCGCTTCGAGGAGGTCTTCCCCGACGCCACGGTGATCGTGCTCGAACAGAACTACCGGTCGACGCAACGCATCCTCGACGCCGCCAACGCCGTCATCGCCAACAACGCGGCCCGGCACCCGAAGCACCTCTGGACCGAGCAGATCGGCGGCGAGCTGATCACGCAGTACCAGGCGGAGGACGAGCGCGACGAGGCCGCGTTCGTGGTCCACGAGGTCACGCGACTGACCGACACCGAGGGCCACCGCTTCGGCGACGTCGCGGTCTTCTACCGGACGAACGCCCAGAGCCGCGTGATCGAGGAGTCGCTCGTCCGGGCCGGGATCCCGTACCGCGTGTACGGCGGCGTGAAGTTCTACGACCGCCGCGAGGTCAAGGACGTGCTCGCGTACCTCCGCGCGCTCGTCAATCCCGACGACGAGGTGAGCTGGAAGCGCATCGTCAACACGCCCAAGCGCGGCGTCGGCGACACGTCGATCGCCCGGATCGACGCGTACGCGACCGGTTCCGGGGTCGTCTGGCGCGACGCGCTGCGGGCCGCGGCCGCCGCCGGCGTGACCGGCAAGGCGCTGGGCGGGATCCGCGACCTGCTGCAGCTGATGATCGCGTTCGAGCGCTACGCGCCGGACGGCGTGGCGCGCACGGTCGAGGCGATCCTCGATCAGACCGGCTACGTCGCCGAGCTCGAGTCGGAACGGACGATCGAGGCGAGCGGGCGGATCGAGAACCTGAAGGAGCTCGTCGGGGTCTGCCGGGAGTTCGACGAGGCGCTCGACGCCGGCGAAGTCGCCGGGCTGCCCGGCATCGCGGGTGTCGGCACGGCGACGGACGCCGCGTCCGACACCGTCGTCATCCCGACCGGTCTCGCCCGCATCCAGGCGTTCCTCGAGGCGATCTCGCTCGTCACCGACCTCGACGACGACGCCGACGCCGACAACAGCTCGGTCACGCTGATGACGCTGCACACCGCGAAGGGGCTGGAGTTCCCGGTCGTGTTCCTGACCGGTCTCGAGGACGGCGTGTTCCCGCACGTGCGCAGCCTCGGCGACCCCGAGGAGCTCGAGGAGGAGCGCCGGCTCTGCTACGTCGGCATCACTCGGGCCCGCGAACGTCTCTACCTCTGCCACGCCTGGAGCCGCACGCTCTTCGGCTCGACCGACTACTACCCGCCGAGCCGCTTCCTCAACGAGATCCCCGACGAGCTCGTCCACGCGATCGGCGCCGACCGGCCGCGCCGCGGGAGCGGGCTGGGCGCGCACCGGGACGCGGTCGTGTCGGCGGCGCTGCGCAGCGGCGAGGCGATGGTGGCGACGAGCGCGGCGATGGGTGCGCGCGGTGCCGAGGGGCTGGGCCTGCGCATCGGCGACGACGTCGAGCACGAGAAGTTCGGCGAGGGCGTCATCCTCGACCTGGTTGGCGCCGGCGACAAGGCGGAGGCGGTCGTGAACTTCCGCGACGTCGGCGAGAAGACCCTGCTGCTGGCCTGGGCGCCGCTGCGGAAGGTGTAGGGGGCGGCCGGCCGTCAGCCGGTGGGCGCCGTGACGCTGGTCGGGACCGTCGTCACCGTCGACGGCGCGGGGATCCGCTTGCGCAGGTCGACGTAGACGCTCTGGCCCGAGTTGCCGCTCGGCGCGAGCCGCACCGCGAACCGGTCGAGGTCGTCGATCCCGACCTTGTCGCCGTGGCAGTCGACGTAGCTGTCGACCCGGCCCTTCCACCTCACCTCGCAGTCGTGGGTGTTGGGGAGCACGAGGTCGAGCGCCACGAACCGCCCCGCCTGGCGGTCGAGCCAGAAGCCGTTGCCGCCGAACGGGTTCGCGAAGTAGAGCGGGCTGCCCTTGTTGATCGCCGAGCGCAGGTCGCTCGCGAGCCCCAGGTAGAGCGGCCCGGTCTGCTTCGGGTCGCCCTTGCCGCCCCCGGTCGCGAAGAACAACGCCGCCGCGATGAGGACGCCGGCCGCCGCGACCATGGCGAACGCGATGACCAGGATCCGGCGATCGGACGGGGCGGCGGGCATCGGAGCCATTCTGGTCCTGTGCGCCCGTTGGACCGGTACCGGGCCGCCCCCGGTATCCTGGAGCGCCCGCAGCGCCCGTCGTACCGAACGCGCCGTCCGAAAGAGTGTGTGCCCATGCAGCGGCGCTACCGCGTCGTCATCGCCAAACCCGGTCTCGACGGGCACGACCGCGGCGCCAAGGTCATCGCCCGGGCGCTGCGTGACGCGGGGTTCGAGGTGATCTACACGGGCCTCTACCAGACGCCCGAGCAGGTCGCCGAGACCGCACTGCAGGAGGACGCCGACGCCGTCGGGCTGTCGGTGCTCTCGGGTGCGCACCTCACGCTGTTCCCCCGGGTGGTGGAGCTGCTGCGGGAGAAGGGCATCGGCGAGGTCATGGTGTTCGGGGGCGGCATCATCCCCGACGACGACGCCGCCGCCCTCGAGGCCGCCGGGGTCGCCAGGGTGTTCACGCCGGGCGCCCCGCTCGCGGCGATCACCGGCTGGCTCGAGCACACGCTCGACGCGCGGGAGGCACCGCTCGCCAGCTGAACCGCGGAGTCGTCACACCCCGTCTGACCCAGGAGCCAGGAGCCCAGGTGGACCTGTTCGAGTACCAAGGCAAGCAACTGTTCGCGCGCTACGGCATCCCCGTGTCGGCGGGTGAGGTCGCGTTCACGCCCGACGAGGCGGTCGAGGCGGGGAAGCGTCTCGGCTA
>DASRHL010000077.1:0-2518 GCA_035650535.1 Acidimicrobiia bacterium | reverse complement strand
GTCGTGGTCGTCGTGGTCGTGGTCGTCGGAGGCGGGAGCGTCGACGTCGTGGTGCTCGTGGTGGTCGTGGTCGCGGGCGGCCGTGTGGTCGTCGGAACGGTCGTGGTCGTGACGGTCGTCGTCACCGTCGTGGTCGGCGGTGGGGTCGTCGTCGTGGTCGCCGGGGCAAGCGTCGTCGTCGTGCTGGTCGTCGTCGACGTGACGGTCGTGCTGGACGTCGACGTCGTCGATGTGGACGTCGCCGGCGGGCGGGTCGTCGTGGTCGTCGTGGTGCGCGGGCGGCGGCGCTGCACGCGGACGTGCGCGGAGACGGCGGCGAGCGGCTGCGCCGTCCACGTCTGGCCGCCGTCGATGCTGTTCCCGACGTGCTGCGTGCGGACGCCGGTGGCGGCCGCGCCGATCGGGAACCCGGAGACCAGGCCCGGGACCTGCAGACAGCCCGCGACGAGGTCCGGCGCACGGAGGCGGACCGTGTACGGCACGCCCGCCTGCAGCTCGACCGGATTCGGCAGCTCCGCGGCGGGCACGTCGTCCGTCGCGTCGGCGACGCCCGCGAGGATCGCCGGGCCGTCCGGATTCGCACTGATCGTGTACTCGACCGCCGTCGTGCGGCCGATCGTCCGCGCCGGCAGGTCGACGCCGTGGACGTCGGTCGTCTCCGCCGGGACGATCGTGGTCGTGATCTCGTTCGGGCCACAGACGGTGAGCCGCCCGCCCCACGGCGCGTACGGCTGGCCCCACGACGAGCCGTCGGCGAACGCGAGGAGGAAGAGCGGCGTGGTCGGCGCGCGGCGCTCGTTCGCCTGGCCGTCGTCGCGCACGAACTCGAGCGCCCAGGATCGGTCCGGCGCGCCGACGTCGGCGCGGTCGAGCGTGTAGGCGAGCCGGCCGCGCGCGGTCGTGCACGTGACGACGAGGTGGTACTCCGCGCCGGCGTCCAGGTGGCCCGCGAGCGGCGCCGAGACCCACGTCGCGTCGGTCGGGACGGCGGCGACGTCGAGCACGGTGCCCGGATTGCCGCCGGCGTCCTCCTGGAGCGTGACGGTGCAGTCGGAGCCCGGACGGCGCCAGGCGAGGTGCACCGCCGTCAGATCCGCCGACACCGGCGCCCGGAAGCGGATGCCGGGGCCCGAGGAGGCGTCGGCGAGCGCGCCGCGGATCGCGTACGGCTGCGCATCCTGACCGGAGACCGTGAGGGCGAGTGTCGACGCGGGATCGGTCTGGGCGAGGGCGAGGCCGGCGCCGGCCGCCACGAGCGCCATCGCTGCTCCAAAACTCCTCCAACGTCGAAGCATCCGCACCTCCGAGCGGTGCGCGGCACCGGGCGCCACGCAGGTCTTGGGTGCGGCGGGGTATCACCCCCAGAAGGGACGACAAAGTCGAAAAAGGGTGACTCGGACGTTGGTCCGGTCGGGAGCGCACCATGTGGCAACGCTGCCACGGACGCGGGCCGGTCCCCCGCACATGCGCGGTGCGCCGCGGCGCCGCACGGCGTTCGGGTCGGGAAGATTTGCCCCGGCGGAGGGCCCCTGGTACGGTCGGGGGCTTGCCGCGGACTCATTTGAGCGGCGCCCGACGGCAGGGTATACCCGCCGAGCCCCGATGTACTTCCAGTTCGCGAACGTCCTCGTGTTCTTCCTGCTCGCCTTCGTGCTGTGCGGGATCATGCTCGGGCTCGGCCTGCTGCTCCGGCCGTCGAACCCGCATCCGGGGAAGCTCACCACCTACGAGTGCGGCGAGCCCCCGAGCGGGAACGCCTGGATCAACTTCAACATCCGCTTCTACCTGATCGCCCTCGTGTTCGTGATCTTCGAGGTCGAGATCGCCTTCATGGTCCCCGTCGCGACCGTGTTCCGCGACTGGATCGCGCGCGGGCAGGGCCCGTTCGCGCTCGCCGAGATCGTCGTCTTCGTCGCCATCCTCGCCATCGGTCTCGTGTACGTGTGGGTGAAGGGCGACCTCGAGTGGCTGAAGCGCCTGCCGGTGGAGCAGGAGGAGCGGGGCAGCGGCGTGGCTGATCGCCGGGCCGCCTAGGAGACCCATGTCGCTCATCAACACGGCGCCCGAGATGGCGCTCACGACGACGGTCGACGACTTCCTCAATTGGACCCGGAAATCGTCGATCTGGTACATGATGTTCGGCCTCGCCTGCTGCGCGATCGAGATGATGCAGACGGGCGGCCCGCGCTCGGATCTGGATCGCTTCGGCATGGCGCCGCGTGCCACGCCGCGCGTGTCCGACCTGATCATCGTGTCGGGGACGCTCACCCTGAAGATGGCGCTCCGGACGAAGGTCCTCTACGACCAGATGCCGGATCCGAAGTACGTCGTGTCGATGGGGAGCTGCGCCAACTGCGGCGGGCTCTTCCAGCTCGCGTACTCGGTCTGCGACGGCGTCGACAAGGTGATCCCGGTCGACGTCTACGTCCCGGGCTGTCCGCCGCGTCCCGAGGCGCTCACCGAGGGGCTGGTGAAGCTGCAGGAGAAGATCCAGCAGGAGCGCTGGCTCGTGCGGAAG
>DASRHL010000076.1:0-2758 GCA_035650535.1 Acidimicrobiia bacterium | reverse complement strand
CCCGTTCTTCCAGTGATTCGTCACGAGCGCGACGAGGACAATCGACGCACAGCCGGCGTAGGCCAGCGGCGTGAGGAATCCGGCGATCAGCACCGGCCCGAAGACGAGCTCGGTGAGGGTCACGTTCCACGCCTGCAGAGGTCCGTTGCGCAACCCGAGGCTCTCGAACCAGTTGGCCATGCCCGGGCCGCTGCGGACGGCCTTCAGGTGCCGGTACCCGTGAGCGAAGATCATCACGCCGATCCAGCCCCGGGCGATGAAGAGGCACAGCTGGAGGACGTCGTTGCCGTTCATCGTCAGTCCCCTCCCGACTTCTCGGTCCGCCGGGACCCTACAGCGCAGCCGGGAACGGGGCGCGGTACTGTGACGCGAACGTCAGGTATCCGACTGACCGCGGGGGTTCGCCATGCCGAAGGCCGAGGATCTCATCCTGGTGAGCGTCGACGACCACGTCGTCGAACCCCCGACCATGTTCGACGCCCACCTCCCCGAGAAGTGGAAGGAGTTCGCGCCCAGGAGCGTGCACAAGGACACCGGGATCGACGTGTGGACCTACGAGGGCAACGAGATCCCCAACATCGGGTTGAACGCCGTCGCCGGCCGGCCGCCCGAGGAGTACAACATCGAGCCGACGAGCTACGACATGATCCGCCCGGGCTGCTACGACATCCACGCTCGGGTCGACGACATGAACCGCAACGGCCTGCTCGGCTCGATGTGCTTCCCGAGCTTCGTCCAGTTCTGCGGCCAGCTCTTCAGCCGCTCGAAGGACCTCGACATGGGCCTCAACATGTTGCGGGCCTACAACGACTGGCACATCGACGAGTGGTGCGGCACCTACCCCGGCCGCTTCATCCCGCTCTCGATCCCCCCGATCTGGGACCCGCACGCGATGGCCGACGAGGTGCACCGCGTCGCGAAGAAGGGCTGCCACGCGGTCACGTTCTCCGAGAACCCCTACAAGCTCGGTTGGCCGCACATCTTCGGCGACCACTGGGACCCGTTCTTCGCCGCCTGCCAGGACGAGGGGATGGTGATCTGCCTCCACATCGGGTCGTCGTCGCAGACGTTGCAGATCGCCGAGGGCGCGCCGATCGACATCATGATCGCGCTGACACCGCTCAACACCATGCAGGCCGCGACCGACCTGATCTTCTCGCAGGTGCTCCGCAAGTTCCCGACGCTGCAGTTCGCCCTCTCGGAGGGCGGTACCGGCTGGCTGCCCTACTGGCTCGAACGGATCGACTACACCTACCAGCAGCACCACTACTGGACCCACCAGGACTTCGGCGACAAGCTCCCGAGCGAGGTCGCGCGCGAGCACCTCACCTACTGCTTCATCAGCGACCGTGCCGGGATCGACGAACGGCACAAGATCGGCATCGACAGCATCACGTGGGAGTGCGACTACCCGCACTCCGACTCGACGTGGCCCAACTCGCCCGAGGCGCTCGCCAAGCAGCTCGACGGCATCCCGGACGACGAGGTCGCCAAGATCACGCACGAGAACGCGATGCGCATCTTCCGCTACGACCCGTTCGCGCACCGGCCGAAGGAGAAGGCGACGGTCGAGGCGCTGCGCGCCGAGGTGCGCGCCTGACGGTCAGCGCAGCGCGGGCGTGTGACGGAGCCCGGGCACGAGACCGGCCCCCGCGAGCAACCGGACGGCACGCGCCGCCGCGACGTCGATCACGAGCGCCTCGCCCGGCTCGCGGCCGATCACGAAGCTCACCACGCAGTCCTCACACGCGTCCGTGTGCTGCATCACGCACGTGTCACAGTCGATCGTCAAGGACACGGGCCCTCCCCTGGATCGGACTCCACCCGGCCAGAGCGTCCCACGGGGGTGTGACAGTTACGCCGCTCCCGCCTCAGCGCAGGACGGCGAGGAGGGTGGCGGCGGGCACGACGACGGCCCCGGCCCGCTCGGCCTCCTGGCGCACCCAGGCGTCGGAGCTGGCCACGATCACCGGCGTGTCGGGGGCGGGTGCCGCCGCCTCGCGGACGACGACCGGGTCGGCGCCCTCGTCGCCGGTCGAGAAGACGACCCGGACGCCGGGCCGGCGCCCGCCCGGGACGGCTTCGACGTCGGCGCCGTCGAAGACCACCACCGAGTCGCACCGGAGCCGCAGGTGCAGGGCCGAGAGCCCGGCGACGAGCCGCTCGCGCTGCTCGGCGGCCGACGCGCCGGGCCAGCCGAGCATCGACACGTTGTAGCCGTCGACGACGAGCACGACGCCCCGGGTGCGGAGCATGGCGTCGAGCGCTTCCGGCGTGTCGGCCCGCATCCCGGGCGGGCAGGCCGGGACGGCCCGGCGGGTCACGGCCGGCGGCGGGGCGCCGGCGCCCTCGGCGGTCGCGCTTCCCCCGGCGCCGCGGCCGGCGGCCTCGGCGTTGCGCACCAGCGCCTCGAGCTCGGCCGCCAGCTCGCGGGCCCGGGCGGCCGCCGCGGCGAGCGTCGCGAGGGCGCCGGCCCCGAGGGGCGCGGGCCCGTCGGGCCGGGCGGCCGCCCGCGCCGCCAGCTCGCGCCGCACGTCGCGCAGGCGCCGTTCCGCGTCCCGGGCGCGGTCCGCTTCGCGTACCAACCGGCTCTCGGCCATCTCGGCCGCCGTCCGCGCCTTCGCGAGCGCGCCCTCGGCCTCGCGGGCGCGCCGTTCGGCGGCCTCGGCCTCGCGCTCCGCTTTCGCCTCACGATCGCGCCTCGTCCCGCGTTCCTCGCGGAGCTGCTGCTCGACACGCCGCAGCTCGGCGCGCGCGT
>DASRHL010000075.1:0-5801 GCA_035650535.1 Acidimicrobiia bacterium | reverse complement strand
TGGCTGTGACGGTGCGCCGGTGCAGTCTCGCCCGGGCCGAGATACTGCACGGCGGCCCACAACGTGGGCGTCGCGAACGGCTGCCCGTCGAGACCGGGGTTGGCCAACGCGATGGCGCGCCGCTCGCCGCCGCGGCCGACCGGCACGAGCCGGCCGGCACGGCGCGCGAGGTCGAGCAGGTCGGCCCACGCCCACCGGTGTGCGACGGCCCGGGGCGACGGAGCCGGAGGCATGAGGTCGGCGCGCTGCGTCCAGAGCGGCGCGGTGGCCGCGGCGGCGAAGTCCTCGTGCAGGCGCTTCAGCTCGACGTCGTCGTCCATCGGCAACCCGCGAGCCGGCCCACCCCGCCAGCGTAGATCGACATGCGACACTCGGCCTGCGGTTGTCCGCTCATTTGTTTATCCTCGTTGCGCATGGAGACCCCGCCCGGCGGCGGCCACCGGTCGGGCGCGGGCGCCGGGATCGTCGTCGTGGGCGCGGGCCCCGTCGGTCTGACCGGCGCGCTCGCGCTGCGTACCCGCGGCCTGCCGGTCGTCGTCCTCGAGGCGTCGCCGCCCGGTCGCCCGCGTCCCGGGAGCCGGGCGATCTACTACCACCGGCAGACGCTCGAGCGTTGGGAGTCGGTCGCCGCCGGACTCGGTCACGAGATCGCGCGGCGGGGGACGACCTGGTCGACGAAACAGACGTACTGGCGGGGGACCCCCGTGTACGAGCGGACCTACGAGCCTCCGGACCTCGGCTCCCTCCCGCCCTTCACGAGCCTCGCCCAGTCGGAGACGGAACGACTGCTCCTCGACGCCTGCAAGGAGGCGGGCGTCGAGTTCTCGTGGGAGCACGAGGTCCGGCACGTCGAGTCGACCTCGGAGGGTGTGCGTCTCGTGACGACGGCGGGCGCCGTGGTCGACGCCGACTCCGTGATCGCGGCGGACGGCGCCCGTTCCGCCGTCCGTACGTCGCTCGGCATCGCGCTGTCGGGGCGGAGGTCGGAGAACTCGTTCGTCATCGTCGACGTGGCGGAGGACCCCAGCCGGCCGTTGCTCCCGGCCCGGATCTTCCACTACGAGCACCCGGCCGTCGACCGACGGAACGTGCTGCTCGTCCCGTTCGCCGGCGGGTGGCGTGCGGACCTGCAGTGCCGCCCGACCGACGACCCGGCGCGGTGGAGCGACGAGGGAGGCGTGCGGCGTTGGGTCGCGCGCGTGCTGCCGCCGACGTACGGTGAACGGATCACCTGGGTGTCGACGTACCGCTTCCTCCAGGCCGTCGCGGACCGGTTCACCGACGAGCACCGGCGGGTGCTCCTGGTCGGCGAGGCCGCGCACCTCTTCGCGCCGTTCGGTGCGCGGGGACTCAACTCGGGGGTCGCGGACGCGCTCGCGGCAGCCGAGGCGGTTGCCTCCGCCCGCCCCGACGGCGTCGATCGTTTCGCCGGCGCGCGCCGCGCCGCGGCGCTCTCGAATCGGGACGCCGCGGCAGCCGCGTTGCGTCACATGCAGGCGCGGGGGCCGGCGATCAGGGTCCGCCGCGCGCTGGCCGCCCGGCGGGCCCGCCGTGGCCGGCGCGCCGGAGCGTGGCTCGACGCCGCTCCCTACGGTCCGCGTGCGCGGCGCGACGCGTCGGAATCGATCTATTGACGCGCCGGCGTGGCGGCGCGCCGACCCGCAAGGGGGCGCTGATGAACCAGGCTGAGCGGGCGTCGACGGGCGGCAACGCGGTCGAGCGGTTCGTCATGGTGCCGGCAGAGCGCGATCCCGATCGCGTGCTCTATGTCGACGCGGTGTCGGGCCGGGCCTGGACGCGAGCCGAGGTCGCCGACGGGGTGCGCCGCGCCGCGGCGGTCCTCGCGGCCCGGGGCGTGCAGCCCGAGCAGCGCGTGGCACTCGTGCTCGCGGACACCCCGGTCTTCCCGTTCTTCTTCTGGGGGGCGATGTGGCTCGGCGCAGTCGCCGTTCCGATCTCGACGATGCTCACGGCCGACGACTACCGCTTCCTGCTCGACGACTCGCGCGCCGTCGCGCTCGTCGTGTCGGAGCCGTTCCTCCCGACGGCCGGCGCAGCCGCGGTCGGGCATCCCCACCTGCGGTTCGTGCTCGTCGACGGCCCGGCGGGGACGTCGGCAGGCGAGCCCGTTGACCGCGCACTCGCCGGTGCCGGCACCGCTCCCGCCGCCTTCGCGGCGTCGGGCGACGACGTCGCGTTCTGGCTGTACACGTCGGGAACCACCGGCTTCCCGAAAGGTGCACGTCATCGTCACGTCGACCTCGGCTTCTGCACGGACACCTACGCGCGCGGTGTGCTCGACATGGGCCCCGACGACCGCGTCTACTCCGTCGCGAAGCTGTTCTTCGCGTACGGGCTCGGGAACGCCGGCTACTTCCCGGCGGACACCGGCGGGTGCGCGATCCTCAACCCGCTCCGCCCGGCGCCCGAGCAGGTCGCCGAGCACGTTCGCACGTACGAGCCGACGCTCTTCTTCGGGGTGCCGACGTTCTATGCCGCGCTGCTCAACGCCGACCTGCCGCGCGACACGTTCCGGACCGTGCGGCTCGCGGTCTCGGCGGGCGAACCGCTCCCGGCCGAGATCCACAGGCGCTTCGGCGAACGCTTCGGCGTCGAGATCCTCGACGGCATCGGCTCGACCGAGATCCTCCACATCTTCATCTCGAACCGGCCCGGGGGCTCGGTGCCGGGGACCTCCGGGCGGCCCGTCGCCGGCTACGAGGTCGAGCTGCGGGGCGCGGACGGCGAGGCCGTCCCGCCCGGCGAGCCCGGCAACCTCTGGGTCGCGGGCGAATCGGTCACGGTCGGCTACTGGAACCGGACCGCCCAGAACCGCAACGTGCTGCACGGACGCTTCATCGCGACGGGCGACCAGTACCGCGTCGACGACGACGGGAACTACGTCTACCTCGGGCGTGGCGACGACATGCTCAAGGTCGGCGGCATGTGGGTCTCGCCCGCCGAGGTCGAGGCGTGCATCGTCGAGATGCCCGAGGTCGCGCAGGCGGCCGTCGTCGGCGCGGACGCGGGCGACGGGCTCGTGAAGCCGCGCGCGTTCGTCGTGGCGACGGCTGATGCCGATCGCGCCGCCTTGCCCGAGAAGGTGCAAGCCCACGTTCGCGAGCACCTCGCGCACTACAAGTACCCGCGCTGGGTCGAGGTCGTCGACGAGCTCCCCACCACCGCCACGGGCAAGGTGAAGCGTTACCTCCTCCGCCAACTCCCGTTGCCCTGACCGGCCCGCGCGCCGCGGGATCCGAGCCGGGTAGCATCGGCGGTCGCGAAGGGGAGTATCCCCGGCACGGTCGCCGCCATCACGGTCCTCGACCCGGTGATCGTGGCCCCATGGGGGCGGGAGAGACCTTCGGCTGGTCGGAACCTGATCAGGCCGGAGGAACGCCGTGCTCGCATCGTCGGACGTCTCGAGCAGCCGGTTCGCCGAGATCGACGCGCCCGGGTGGGCGTGGGCCGCGCTCGTCGGCGTCATCGCCGTGCTCCTGCTCGTCGACCTCCTCGTCGTCCATCGCCGGCCGCACGCGGTCACGTTCCGGCAGGCCGCGATCGAGTCCGCGGTGTGGATCGGGCTCGGTCTCGGCGTCACCGCGGTCTTCGCGTCGACCGTGGGCGGAGCCGCCGCGGGCGAGTACTTGTCGGGCTACCTGATCGAGAAGACCCTCTCGGTCGACAACGTGTTCGTCTGGGCGGTCGTGTTCGGGTACTTCGCCGTTCCCGCGGAGCACCAGTTCCGCGTCCTGTTCTGGGGCGTCTTCGGCGCCCTCGTCCTGCGGGCCGCGTT
Organism: Acidimicrobiia bacterium; assembly: GCA_035650535.1. Classification (GTDB taxonomy): domain Bacteria; phylum Actinomycetota; class Acidimicrobiia; order IMCC26256; family PALSA-555; genus DASRHL01. The sequence goes on along the minus strand of DASRHL010000075.1, from coordinate 2,005 downwards.
CATCTTCGCGGGCGTGGCCCTGCTCGAGACGTTCGAGCCGATCCTCTACGTCTTCGGTGCCCTGCTCCTGTTCACGGCGGCGAAGATCGTGCGCCACAGCGGTGCCGAGGTCGATCCGGCGCGCAACCCGGTGCTGCGGATCGCGCGGCGGCTCGTCCCGTCGACCGGCGACTACGACGGCCAGAAGCTGTTCACGCGCCGCAACGGCCGTCGCGTCGCGACGCCCTTGCTGATCGTGCTCGTCGTGATCGAGACGACGGACGTCGTGTTCGCCGTCGACTCGATCCCGGCGATCCTCGCCGTCTCCCGTGAGCCGTTCGTCGTCTTCGCGTCGAACGCGTTCGCGGTGCTCGGCCTGCGTTCCCTCTACTTCTGCCTCGCAGGGATGGCGCAGCGCCTGCGGTACCTGAACCGCGGGCTCGGCGTCATCCTCGCCTTCGTCGGCGTGAAGATGCTGCTCGCCGACCTCGTGCACCCGCCCGCGTTCGCCGGCTCAACCGTGATCGCGGGGGTCCTCGCCGTCACGATCGTGACGAGTCTCCGGGGCGACGGCCGCCGCGCCGGTGCCGGCGACGACGACGGCAGCCCCCGGACGACCGCCTCGCTACGCTGCGTGCCGCACGGGTCAGGAGGCGGACGGTGAGCGAGCAGGCAGGTGAAGTCTCCTACGGGCGGCGGCTGACGGAGATCGCGGCGGAGCGACCCGACGACGTCGACCTCGTCGTCGTCGACCGTGACGGCAACGAGCGGGGCGTCACGTGGCGCGAGCTCGAGACGCGTGCGAACCAGATCGCGCGGGCGTTGCAGGCACAGGGTGTGGGAACGGGCGACGTGGTCGGGCTCGCCCTGCCGAGCTGCATCGAGCACGTGCTCGTCACGGTCGCGATCTGGAAGCTCGGCGCCACGCTGTTGCCGCTCCGTCACGACATCCCGGCCTGGGAGATGGAGCGCATGCTGGCGCTCGCCGATCCGAAGGCGCTCGTCAGCGATCAGCACTGCGCGTCCTGTCCCGTGTTCACGCGTGACGATCTCGCCGCGACGGCGGACCTGCCTGCCGAGCCGCTTCCCGACGCCGTCTCCGAGTGCGTCAATCTGGTCGCGTCGTCGGGATCGACCGGGTTCCCGAAGCTCATCGTGACGCCGGTGCGCGGCGTCGTCGGCGGCGACGAGGAGCAGGGCAGCACGCGCGGCGACGTCCCGATGGTGGTCCTCGTGCTGTCGCCGCTCTACCACGTGAACGGGTTCGCGTTCGCGGCGCCGGTGATGCTCGAGGGCGGCCGGGTCGTGATCCTCGAGAAGTTCGACGCCGCACGCGCCGTCGAGCTGATCGAGCGGCACCGAATCACCTTCACCGTCATGGTGCCCACGATGCTGCAGCGGATCGCACGGCTGCCGGGCCTCGAACGCCGGCAGCTCGCGTCGCTCCAGCGGCTGGTCTACGGCGGGGCCCGCGTACCCGAGTGGGTGGTCGAGAGGTGGCTCGAGCTCGTCGACCCGTCGGTGTTCGTGCTCACGTACGGGTCGAGCGAGCGGCTCGGTCTCGTGATGATGACGGGCGAGGAGTGGCCCGAGCACCGGGGCGCGACGGGCCGGCCCGTCGACGTCGAGCTGAGCATCCGTGACGACCAGGGCAACCCGCTCCCGCCGGGGGAGATCGGCGAGATCTACATGCGCCCGCTCGGCCCGCGCCGCCTGTTCGAGTACGTGGGCATGCCGACACCCCAACCGACGGCCGACGGCTACTACACGATCGGCGACGTCGGGTGGCTCGACGACGACGGCTACCTGTACGTCGCCGACCGGCGCAAGGACCTGATCGTCACCGGCGGCGCCAACGTGTTCCCCGCCGAGGTGGAGAACGCGCTGAGCGGGCACCCCGACGTCGTCGACCAGGTCGTCGTGGGTGTGCCAGACGACGAGTGGGGGCACCGCGTCCACGCGATCCTGCAGGTCGCGGATCCCGCGCATCCACCGAGTGACGAGGAGCTGCGCGCGTTCTGCAAGG
>DASRHL010000074.1:0-2484 GCA_035650535.1 Acidimicrobiia bacterium | reverse complement strand
GCGCTCGAGGACGCCCCCGTAGACGAGGTTCGACAGCGTCATCTGCTGGTCGAACTGGAGGATGAGCGCGTGGTGCGTGCCCGGCGCCATGAGGTAGCCGAGGTCGCGTGACGCGCCGGGCATGTCGGCGAGCCCGGCCGGGTGCAGCGCGAGCGGGAGGCCGGTCTCCTCGAGGGCTTCCCACACGGGCGTGTAGGCGCGGTGGTGGAACGGCCGGTCGTGGTACGCGTTCGGGCGGGCGAACCCACCGACGAGGCCGAGCTCCCGGATCCGGTGCGCCTCGGCCGCCGCCGCGTCGGGATCCTGCATGGGGAGCGCGCCGACACCGGCGAGGCGGGCCGGCGCCGCCGCGCACCACTCCGCCATCCAGTCGTTGTAGACCCGGCACGACCACACCGCGAGCTCCGGGTCGACGATCGCGCCCAGCTTCAACCCGAGCCCGGGATACATGATGCTGAGGTCGATGCCTTCGCTGTCGAGAACCTTCACCCTCTCGTTCGGGTCGAACCCTGCCGGGTTCAAGGTCTCGTAGTGCCGGCCCCTCCCGAAGTCGTCGTAGGGCTCGCCGGCGTTGCCGAGGCCGGCCAACCCGCGGTCGGTCGCCATGCGGTCCTCGACCATGCACTCGTCGTAGCCCGTGGCCTCGTTCCAGCGCAGCCGGATGCCGTGCGGGGCGAGGTGCGAGGGGAGGCGCCGTTCCCAGAGGTCGGCCGGTTCGCAGACATGGCCGTCGGCGTCGACCACGAGCTCGTCGACCGGGTCGTGGGTGACGCGCGTGTCAGTCATCACGCCAGGATCCCGGTCCGGACCCGATCGGTCAAGGGGCACCGTCCGGCGGCCGCGTCTGACGGGGCGTCAGATAGCATCCCGGCGCCCGGGCCGCGACGGCCCGGGCGGCCCCGTCCGTCTGAGGGAGAAGCGCTTCCGATGCCCGACCGTCCTCCGCTCCTCGCCGGTGTCCGGGTCCTGGAGAGCTCGCTGCTCGGCCCGGGTGAGCTCGGCGGCTTCCTCGCCGACCTCGGCGCCGACGTGATCAAGGTGGAGCCGCCCCAGGGCGACTACGTCCGCCAGATGACGTGGCCGATCGTCGAGGGCGAGTCACTGCTGCACCTGCACATCCACCGCAACAAGCGCAGCATCACCCTCGACCTGCGCAAGCCCGAGGCGGTCGCGGTCTTCCTCGAGCTCGCCAAGCGGTCGGACGCGGTGGTCGAGGCGATGCGCCCCGGCGCGCTCGCGAAGCGGGGTGTCGGGTACGAGCAGCTGAAGCAGGTGAACCCGAAGATCGTCTTCTGCTCGATCTCCGGGTACGGCGCCACCGGTCCCTACCGCGACCTCCCGGCCCACGGCATCGCGTTCGACACCTGGGCCGGCGTCGTGAAGCCCGAGTACGACGAGGACGGCTTCTGCTACATGCCCGAGCACCCGTCGATCGGGATCCACGCCGGGCCGCTGCTCGGCGCGTTCGCGCTCCTGGCGGGCGTCATCCGGGCCCGTGAGTCGGGGGAGGGCTGCGAGATGGAGCTCGCGCAGTCCGACGCGGCCGCGTACATGGACTGGTACCGCATCGAGACCTGGAAGGCGTACGAGCGGCCGCAGTCCGAGGTCACCGGCAACGCCAGCGACAACTACGAGCGCCGCGCGCCCGGCACGGCCGGCATGCGCGAGGGCGTCCGCTACCAGATCTACGACTCGGCCGACGGGCACGTGCTGTTCATGGCGTCCGAGCAGGCCTTTTGGAAGAACTTCTGTGAAGGCGTCGGCAGAATGGACCTGTTCGAGAAGTGGCCGGGCTCGAAATACGCCGACCACGCGCGCAACAACAAGGAGCTCCAGGCCGAGCTCCGCGACATCTTCAAGACGAAGACGACCGCGGAATGGCTCGAGTTCGGCAACCGGGTGAACACGCCGCTGGCGCCGGTCAACACCCCGAAGACCATCGCCGACGACCCCCAGTTCCAGGACCGCTTTCCCTGGATCCCGGCATCCCGGCTCGGCGCCGACGAGATCCCCCTGCCGCTCAAGTTGACCGGCGAGGAGTTGCCGGTGCCGACCCGGGCGCCCAAGGTCGGCGAGCACACGCGCGACGTGCTCGAGACCGTGCTGGGCTACGGGGAGGACCGCGTCGAGGAGTTGCGCGCCGCCGGCGTGTTCGGCGACTGAGGGAGTGCCCCCGCCGGCGCCGGTACTCTGACCCGCGTGAGGACGCGCCGCGCCGAGAGCGGATGACGATGTCGGCGGAACCGATCGCGCTCGACGGGCGTTCGCTCGGCAAGCGGGGGGCGCAGACGCGGCGCCGCCTGCTGGACGCGACCGCGCGCCTGCTCGAGAGCCACGGGGTCCGCGATCTCCGCGTCGTCGACATCGCACGCGCGGTCGGGACGTCGCCGGCGACCTTCTACCAGTACTTCCGCGACGTCGCGGAGGCGGTGCTGGTCGTCGCCGAGGAGGTCGGCGAGGATCTCGCGCCGATCGGCGAGCTCC
>DASRHL010000073.1:0-6799 GCA_035650535.1 Acidimicrobiia bacterium | reverse complement strand
AGGCCGCCATCGAGGGCCGCCCGCTCGACCTCACGTACATGGAGTACGAGCTGTTGAAGTTCCTGGCGCAGCACCCGGGCCGGGTGTTCACCCGCGAGCAGCTGCTCAGCAGGGTGTGGGGCTACGAGTACTACGGCGGCGCCCGCACCGTCGACGTCCACGTGCGGCGTCTGCGCGCCAAGCTCGGCGAGGAGCACGCGAACCTGATCCAGACGGTGCGGTCGGTCGGCTACCGGTTCGGGCAGAACCGCCTGCTCCCGACCGGCTGAGCGGGCTCAGCCGGCGGCGCCCGCCTCGTCGGCGCCCGGCCGGTCCTTCGCGACGAGGCCCACGTACCAGCCGAACAGCGCGCTCCACAACGCCCCGCCGAACATGATCCCGACGGGAACGACGAGCGCCATCACGACGACGAAGATGATCGCTCCGGGCACGCCGCGAGCCTAGACGCCGCGCCTCTCGGCGAGGGTCTCGCCCGGTCGCGGGATACCCGCTCCCGTTCGCTCGTCACCGGCGGAGCCGCCGGGAGGCGCGCGTGGCGGTCGCCGGGAAGGTCTCGGGACGCCGGCCTTCGGCCGCCGCGACCGCGTTCCAAGTTGCCGCCGCGACGGCGGCGAACACGGCGTCGGACGCCCGGGCGCGGGGCGGCCCCGCATCGTCGACGATCGTCACGTCGATCGGCGGCGTGTCCTTGGCCCGGATCACGCCGAACGAGCGGATCGTGAGGTCGAGCACCGCGCCCCTCGCCGGGTCGACCGCCAGGCCCTCGGTGAGCACCCAGCCCAGCGCCATGTGCGTTGCGCCGATGCAGTACGAGCGGAGCACGACGTCGTCCAGTGGGTCACCGGCGCCGACGCGCACTTCGACCCGCTCGACTGCGCCCGTATCGGCGTCGAGGTGCACGCGCGCGCCCGCGACGGCGTCGCCGTCGGGGACCGCGGCCACCGTGTCGAGCAGGACGGCGAGCTCGCGGTCGCGCGCGACCACACGCCGGTCGACGCCGGCCTCCGCCAGCGCGCCTTCGTGCAGGACGGTGCGCTCGGCGAGCGGGAACGCCCGGTGTGCGGCCGACGCGCGGAGAGAGCCTGCTCCCACCTCGGGCATCAGGTACTCCTCGACCAGGTCGACGCGCCCGTCGCGCCATACCGCGCTGCCGGCGAACGGCGGTCGCTTCGGACCGAGGCGGACGCAGTCCTCGCGGGAGAACACGACGCGCACGGTCCGGCCCAGCCGGTCCGCGAGCTCCCGCGCGGCCCGGGGCGCGGGGGAGTCGAGCTTGCCGCCGAAGGCACCGCCGTTGGCGAGCGGGGTCGCGGGTGTGCCCCCCGGTTCGCACCACGACGCGTCCGGCTCCAGATACGCGGGCTCGACCCAACTCGTCGCCAAGCGCACTCCGCCGGATGGCCGGGGCGGGAGCGGCAAGGGCGCCACGACCTCGATCGTCGACCGGCGGCCCGGCACCTTCCCGGCGAGCCGGCGTGCCTCGGCGAGCGAGTCGCCGACGACCCATTGGAGGCCCCCTGCCTCGACCGTCACCGCGGCCGCGCCCGGCGGCGCGGGAACGGCGACCAGCGCGTCGTGGGGCGCTTCGTCGTCCGCGAACCCTCCGTGTCCGAGCGGAACCTCGAGCCCCACGTGCTGGGCGACGCCGCCTTCCAGCTCGGCCCGGCGGGCGGCAGCGTGCCGGTCGCGCGCGACGGCCACGCCGACCGGCGGGCCAGGAGCCCCTGCGAGCTCGATCGCCTCGCGCACCGTGTTCCAGCCGGTGCAGCGGCAGAGGTGCGCGGCGAGCGCGCGGTCGACGTCGCCACGCGCCGGGACGTCACCTCCGAGCAGCGCGGACGCGCGCACCAGGATGCCGGGGGTGCAGAAGCCGCACTGCGACCCGCCGGTGGCGACGAACGCGGCCGTGAGCCGGTCACGCATGCCGGCCTCGAGCCCCTCGACCGTCGTCACGGCCCGCCCGGCGACGCGGGACGCAGCTGTGACACAGGCCACACGCGGCGACCCGTCGACGAGCACCGTGCAGCAACCGCACTGGCCCTGGGGTGCGCACCCGTCCTTCACGGACGTGACGCCGAGACGTTCCCGCAGGACGGAAAGGAGCGACTCGCCCGGTTCGGTGTCGACGCTCACCTCGACGCCGTTGCACCGGAACTCGACCCGCTCGACCACCTGACCCGACATCTGGAAACGGACCTCCACCAGGCAGGATAGGAGCGTGACCGATTCGGCCCTCAGCCGGCGCGCGTTCCTCGCCGCGGGAGGCGGCCTGATCGTCGCCGCGGCCACCACGACCTGGATCGAGCCGGCGGCGGCGACCATCGCCGCCGCGAACAAGGCGATCTCGCCCCTCGTCCTGTCCAGCGACCTGTACGCGTCACCCGAGCCGCAGCGATTCGTGTTCGCGATCGCCCGAGGCGCGAAGTACGCGTCGGGTGCGACCGCGCGCGTGGCGTTCGCACCGCCCGGATCGTCGAAGGCGGCGATCCTGCCGACGAAGCTGTACAAGGCGGGGCTCCCCAAGGGCCGCGGGGTGTACGTCACGCAGGCGACGTTCCCCGAAGCCGGCGTCTGGAAGGCCGTCGCGCTGATCAGCGGGAAGAAGGTCCCGTTCGCGGTCCAGGTGAACGACGCCGCGGTCGCACCGGTGATCGGCGCGGCCGCGCCGCGTGCCGCATCGCCGACGACGACGAACATGCTCGGCGTCGACCCGATCTGCACGCGCCAGCCGGAGTGTCCGCTGCACACGGTGTCGCTCTCCGACGTCGTCGGGAGCGGCCAGCGGGTCGCCGCGCTCTTCGCGACCCCCGCACGGTGCCAGTCGGAGTACTGCGGCCCCGTGCTCGACGAGCTGCTGCATGTGATCGCGCCCTACCGGGACCGCGTCACGTTCGTGCACGTCGAGATCTGGAAGGGTCTCAGGGGTGCCGACCGCTCGCCGACGGTCGACGCGTGGGGCATCGAGACGGAGCCGTGGCTCTACACCATCGACGGCGCCGGCGCGATCAAGGGCCGGATCGACGGCGCGTTCGGCAAGCAGGAGATCGTCGACCAGCTCGACGCGCTCGTCACTTGAGAGGAGGGCCCACCGCCGCCCGGCGGTGGGCCCTTCAGTGCGTGATCGCCGTCGGCGTCAGCGGCCGCGTCGGGCGGGCGTCTTCCTGACCGCCTTCTTCGTGGTCTTCTTGGCCGCGCGCTTCTTCGCGGGTGCGGCGCGCCTGGTCGCCACCTTCTTCGTGGTCTTCTTGACGGACCGCTTCTTCGCCGGCGTCTTCTTCGCGGCGCGCTTGGTCGCCACCTTCTTCGTGGTCTTCCTGACGGTCCGCTTCTTCGCGGGCGCCTTCTTCGCGGCGCGCTTCTTCGCCGGCGCCGCCTTCTTGACCGCGCGCTTCTTCGCCGGGGCCTTCTTCTTGGCCGGGGCCTTCTTCTTGGCCGGCGCCTTCTTCGCGGCGCGCTTCTTCGCCGGCGCCGCCTTCTTGGCCGGCGCCTTCTTCTTCGCGGGCGCCTTCTTCTTCGCGGGCGCCTTCTTCTTCGCCGGGGCCTTCTTCTTCGCCGGCGCAGCCTTCTTGACCGCGCGCGTCTTCGCGGGCGCGGCCTGCTTCGCCGGGGCGGGCGCGGGCTCGGGAGGAGGAGTCGGCTCCGCACCCGGTTCCGGCGGTGCCGGTCGCGCCTCGGGGGGAGGCGGCGTCTCCCACGGCCGGGGCGGTGCCGGGGGCGGGGACCCACCACCGACCGGCGGGTTCGGTGGCCAACTCGATGTCATGCGTCACTCCCTTCACCACACGCGCTCGCGCGGCGTGCGTCGAACGAACGTCACGAGGCGGCGCGTAGCGTAACCGCGCGGGCACGCCGCGCAACAGGGCGACGCGTTCGGAAGGGAGCTGTGCGTCACCGCACGCGCCGGAACGGCGCGCGCGGACAGATCGAGGTCAGGCCGTCGGCGTCAGGAGAAGGACTGGCCGCAGCCGCAGCTGCGCTGCGCGTTCGGGTTGCTGATCGCGAACCCCGCGCCCTGCAGACCGTCCTTGTAGTCGAGGGTCGCGCCCTTCAGGTGCGGCTGGCTCGCCGGGTCGACGACGACGCGGACCCCGCCGTACTCGCTGACGGAGTCGTCGGCGGCCACGTCGGTGTCGAAGAACATCTCGTAGCTGAAGCCGGAACACCCACCCGGGCGGACGGCGACCCGCAACACGAGCGCGTCCGCACCCTCCTCGGCCGCCATGAGGCTCTTGACCTTCGCCGCGGCCGCGTCAGTGAGGTCGAACACCTGGCTGGCATCCGTGACTGTGAACAAGGACATCGAAGAGCCTCCGGACGGATCTCGCCTACTGACGATCAGGGTACCCAACCGCGACCGTGACATGACACGGTTCAGGGTCGTACAACGTCGCGAACTCCTCCACGCTTCCCCCACCGACCTGGTCGACGACGCCCTCGCACAGCCCCCGGTGCAGGTTGCAGACCAGCTCCGGGTACGCCTCGGCAAGCTCACGGAACGGGCAGTGGAGGAACTCGACGCGCGCCGCGCCTTCGGCCGTGCCGTCTCCCGCCTCGACCGCCGGCTCGAACCCGAGCCGCAGCAGCTCGGCCTCGAGGGCACGCAGGCAACTCCGCGTCCGCGTGCGCCGGCCCGCCTCGACCCCCCAGGCGTGGCCGGTGTCGGCGGCGTCGTCGGGGTCGGCGCCGATGCGCTCGGCCAACGCCGCGAGCAGACCCGCCAGCAGCGCGTGTGCGGGCGGGTCGAACCCGAGCCCGGGTGCGCCCGCGGCCAGGAAGTAGCGGTGTTGGGGACGGCCGACGGTCCCGCGGTGGAGGGCCTCGACGTCGACCAGCCCGACCTCACGCAGCCGGTCGAGATGGAGCCGAACCGTGTTCGCATGGAGCCCGAGGCGCTCCGCGAGGTCCTGGGCCGAGAGCGGCGAGGTCGCCGTGGCCAGTTCGCGGTACATCGCGTAGCGCGTCTCGTCGCCGAGCGCCTTGAGCACCGCCAGATCCATAAGGTTCCTTGACGGTAGCCGGGACCGGGCATATTTTCAAGGTAGACCCTGGTTTTATTCACTTGATGACGAGCGACCCGCGCCCCCTTCCTCCCTCCAGGCCCCCCTCGGTCGACCGGCCCGATCCCGACGACCCCGGCGCGCCCGTGCACCAGCCGATCGCGGGCCCGCCCCCCTCGCCCGACGAGGTGCGCCGGATGCTCGCCGGCGTGATCGACCCCGAGCTGCACACGAGCATCGTCGACCTCGGGATGGTGGGTGACATCCGGGTCGACGACGCCGGCCACGTCACGGTTCAGGTGGCGCTCACCACCGCCGGCTGCCCGCTGCGCCACCAGATCGCGACCGACGTGGAGTCGAAGGTGCGCGGCCTGCGCGGCGTCGCCGGCGTCGACGTCGAGTACGGCGAGATGACCCAGGAGCAGAAGTCGGCCGCCATGCAGCGCGCCCGCTGGAACGCACGGGAGCAGGCTCCGGCCACCGAGGTCCCCGCGACGACGCGCGTCCTCGCCGTCGCGAGCGGCAAGGGCGGCGTCGGCAAGTCGTCGCTCACGGTCAACCTCGGGGTCGCGCTGGCGGCGCGGGGCCTCACCGTCGGGATCCTCGACGCGGACATCTGGGGCTTCAGCGTCCCGCGCATGCTCGGCGTCGAGGGCCGGCTGTCCGGCGACGACGGGAAGATCCACCCCAACACGATCTCCGTCGCCAACCGTCTCGACCCGGCCGGCCCGGCCGGGCAGCTCAAGGTCGTCTCGATGGGCTTCCTGGTCGAGGACGAGGGCACGGCGCTGATGTGGCGCGGGCTGATCCTGACCAAGGCCGTCGAGCAGTTCCTGACCGACGTCCGCTGGGGCGACATGGACTACCTGCTCGTCGACATGCCGCCCGGCACCGGCGACATCCAGATGGGTCTCGCCCGGATGCTGCCGCAGGCCGAGATGCTCGTCGTGACGACGCCCGCCCGCGCCGCGCAGAAGGTGGCGGCGCGGGTCGCCGACATGGCGCGCCGGTCGTACATGAAGGTCGTGGGTGTGGTCGAGAACATGAGCGCGTTCGTCGCGCCCGACGGCAGCTCGTACGCGCTGTTCGGGGAAGGTGGTGGGGACGCGCTCGCCGCCGAGATCGGCGCGCCCCTCGTCGGCCGTGTCCCGCTCGAGCCGGCCGTCTCCGCGGGTGGCGACGCCGGCCGTCCCGCCGCGCTGTCACCGTCGGTGACACCGGCGGGCGCCGCCTTCCGAGAGCTCGCGGACCGGATCGCCACCGAGTTGCTGGCGCCGATCGAGATGAGCGGCTGCACTGCCCGCATCCTCGAAGCCGCCCGACGCCTCGCCTAGAGGCCCGGCCGCGTCAGACGGTCTTCCAGGCCGACTTGGCGGAGGTCCCGACGACCTTGCCCTCGGCCTTCAGCTTGAGCAGGTGGGCGTGCACCTGCCAGCCGGCGGCCTCGACGAGCTGCTCGGGGAGGTCGGTGTCGCCGTAGAGGGCCGCCACAATGTCCGCGACCTTCGCCGGGCCCTTCTTCACCAGCTTCAGCACCTGCTGCTCGCGTTGCTTCCGATGTGCGATGTACTCCTCGAGCCTCGTCTTCGGCTCCTCGATGACGTCGCCGTGACCCGGGCAGATCCGGGTGAGACGCTGCTTCTTGAGGCGCTCGAGCGTCTTCAGGTAGACGGCCATGTCGCCGCCCCGGGTCGGGCTCACGACGGACCACATGCCTTCGAGCACGAGGTCACCGGTGAACAGCGCCCGCTCCTCCTCGAGCAGGAAGCACAGATGGTTGGGCGCGTGACCCGGCGTGTGCA
>DASRHL010000072.1:0-10553 GCA_035650535.1 Acidimicrobiia bacterium | reverse complement strand
TCTCCATCTTCATCGCCTCGAGCACGAGGACGGCCTGGCCCACGTCGACCGCCTCACCGGCCTCGACGAGCACCTTGACGATCGTGCCCTGCATCGGAGCGCTGATCGTGCCGTCGCCCGCCGCACCCCCGCCGCCGCCTGCGGACGCCGCCGGCTTCGGTCGGGCGGCGCGCCGGGTCGCGGGCGCCGCGGCGGCCGGCGCCGTCTCGGGGAGCCACACCCGGACCGAGAAGCGCTTCCCGTTGACCTCGACCGGTACCGTGCGCTCGACCGTCGGCTCGGGCGGCGCCTCCGCCGCGACCTCGGTCACCGGTGCGGAGGGCGCGGCGGCGAAGAGGCTCGCGTCGAGCTCCTCCTCGACCCACTTCGTCGAGTGGTTGCCGGCGGCGAAGTCGGCGTGGTCGAGCAGCGCGAGGTGGGCGGGCACCGTCGTGTGGATGCCCTCGATCTCGAGCTCCCGCAGCGCGCGCAACGCCCGCGCCCGGGCGCGGTCACGATCGGGCGCCCACACGATGAGCTTGCCGATCAGGTTGTCGTAGTACTGGGAGACGGTGTCGCCCTGCTCGTAGCCGCCGTCCCACCGGACACCCGGCCCCGACGGCACCCGCATCCGCGAGATGGTGCCCGGTGACGGCATGAAACCGGTGGCGGGGTTCTCGGCGTTGATCCGGCACTCGATCGAGTGCCCGCGGCGCACGACCGAGTCCTGCGTGAACGAGAGCGGCTCGCCGTCGGCGACGCGCAACTGTTCGGCGACGAGATCGAGCTGCGTCACCATCTCGGTCACGCAGTGCTCGACCTGGAGACGCGTGTTCATCTCGAGGAACCAGAAGTCACCGTCCTGGTACATCATCTCGACGGTGCCCGCGTTGAGGTAGCCGCAGCCGCGCGCGACCTTCACCGCCGCCTCACCCATCGCGGTGCGGGTCGCGTCGTCGAGCCCGGGCGCCGGCGTCTCCTCGATGAGCTTCTGGTGGCGTCGCTGGGTCGAGCAGTCACGTTCGCCGAGCCACACCGCGTTGCCGTGCGTGTCGAGGAAGACCTGCAGCTCGATGTGGCGCGGGCGCGTCAGGTAGCGCTCCATGTACGCCTCGGGGCGTCCGAAGTAGGCCTGCGCCTCGCGGGTGGCGGATTCGAAGGCAGCCGCCGCGCCGGCGGCGTCGCGCACGACCTTGAGACCCTTGCCGCCGCCGCCGTACGCGGCCTTGATCGCGACCGGCCAGCCGTGCTCCTCGCCGAACGCGACGACCTCGTCGACCGACTGGATCGGCTCGAGCGTGCCCGGAACCGATGCGACGCCCGCGGCCGCGGCCGCCTTGCGCGACGAGATCTTGTCGCCCATCACGTCGATCGCCTCGGGCGGCGGGCCGATCCACGTGACGCCGATGCCGGCGATCGCGCGCGCGAAGTCCGCGTTCTCGGCGAAGAACCCGTAGCCCGGGTGCACGGCGTCGGCGCCGCTCTGCTCGAGGACCTCGAGGATGCGCGGGGTGTTGAGGTAGCTCTCGGCCGTGGTCTGCCCGCCGAGCGCGTACGCCTCGTCGGCGTAACGTGTGTGCGCGGCGTCGCGGTCGAGATCGGAGTACACCGCGACGGTCGGGATCCCGAGCTCGCGACACGTGCGCATCACGCGGATCGCGATCTCTCCCCGGTTCGCGATGAGAATCTTCGACGGCACTCGTCCCTCGCAGTCAGCGGGCCCAGGGGCCGGAAAACAGGCGGTTCGAATACTAGGGGAGTACCCCGTCCGCACGTAACGTGCGGAGCCGATGCGCTACGACGTGCGGCGGTTCGCGACCATCGACTCGACGAACCGCTACCTGCTCGACGAGGCGCGCGCCGGTGCGCCCGAAGGCCTGGTCGCGGTGGCCGACCACCAGGACGCGGGTCGGGGTCGGATGAACCGCACGTGGACCGCGCCCCCTGGTTCCTCGCTCCTCGTCTCGGTGCTGCTCCGCCCCGCGATCGCAACCGAGCGGCTGATGCTCGTCACGATGGCCGCCGGCGTCGCGCTCGCCGAGGCCGTCGAGCACACGTGTGGTTTTCCCGTCGGTCTCAAGTGGCCGAACGACCTCGTCGTCGACGACCGCAAGCTCGCGGGGCTCCTGTCCGAGGTCGACCTGCCGGTCGGCGGAGAACGCGTGCCCGCCGTCGTGGTGGGCGCCGGCTGCAACGTGAACTGGGAGGGCTTCCCGCCCGAGCTCGAGGGCTCGGCCACCGCCTGCAACCTCGAGGCGGGGCATCCCGTCGACCGCGACCTCCTGCTCGAGGCGTATCTCGACCGGTTGGCCGCCCACGCCGCCGCCTTCGACGCGGTCCCGGCCGTGTACCGGGAGCGGTTGACGACCGTCGGGCGCTCCGTTCGGGTCGAGCTGGCGGGCGGCGGGGCGGTGGAGGGGGTCGCGACGGGGGTCGACGCGACGGGCCGGCTCGTGGTCGTCGACCGGGCCGGCCGCCACCACGAGCTCGCGGCCGGCGACGTCGTCCACCTGCGCGGAGGGCGGGGGAGTGCGGGCCGCGAGCCGCGCTGACACCAGCGTCAGGGTTGGTTAGTTTGTCGCGCAGCGCAGGGCGACGAGGGGGGAAGCCATGCGAGCACGCACCCGGGTGGCGACGGCGGTCATCGTGGCGGTGGCCACGGCCGCCGCGTTCGTGCTTCCGGCGGGGTCCGCCACGGCGGCCGACAGTGGCGACCGTACCGGCGTGACGTCGACCGAGATCCGGGTCGGCGGGATCGTCGGCAAGACCAACCCGACCGGCCGTGCCTACGACGACGCCTTCAAGGGTGTCCAGGCCTACTTCGACATGGTCAACGCCAAGGGCGGTGTCTTCGGGCACAAGCTGAAGATCGTGGCCCAGCTCGACGACCAGTCGCAGGCGTCGCGCAACGTCCAGGGTGTCCGCTCCCTGGTCGAGGAGAAGAAGGTGTTCGCCGTCCTCCCGGTGGCGACGATCGTCTTCGCGGGCGCCACGTACCTCGTCCAGAAGGGCGTCCCGACGTTCGGGTGGAACATCAACCCCGAGTGGATGAAGGGCCCGAACCTGTTCGGCCAGCGCGGGTCGTACACGTGCTTCGACTGCGCGCAGCCCTGGCTCGCCTACGTCGCGAAGCAGGCCGGTGCGAAGAAGGCCGCAGTCCTCTCGTACACGACCCCGTCCTCGGCCGACTGCGCGAAGGGCGAGGTGGCCACGTTCAAGAAGTACGGGATCGACATCGGCTGGCAGGACACGAGCCTCGCGTTCGGGTTCACCGACCTGAGCACCGACGTCCAGCACATGAAGGACGCCGGCGTCAACTTCGTGGCGACCTGCATGGACGTCAACGGGAACATCAACGTGGGCAAGGCGCTCAAGCAGGCCGGCGTCGACGGCGTCACGATCTACTCCCCCGAGGGTTACGACCCGGCGATCATGAAGAAGTTCGCCAAGGACCTCGAGGGTTACCGCTTCGGCTCGGACTTCGTCCCGTTCGAGGCCGCCAAGGACTCGAAGGGCATGACGACCTTCATCAACGCGATGAAGAAGAAGGGGTACAAGCCCAACGAGCTCGAGCTGGCGGGTTGGATCGACGCCGACCTGCTCGTGAGGGGCATCAAGGCGTCGGGCAAGAACTTCACACGGCAGTCCGTGATCGACAACATCAACAAGATCACCGACTACACGGCCAACGGGATCCTCGCCCCGGTCGACTGGACGATCGCGCACACCGGCGACGGTCCGCTCCTCTGCACCGCGACGCTCGAGGCCAAGAGCGGCAAGTTCGTGCCCATCCTCGGCCAGCCCGGGAAGCCGTTCGTCTGCTTCCCGAACCCCCGGCCCGACACGGTGGACTCGCCGACGTTCCGCTAGCGCCCGCCGGTTCCCGTCACGGATCGAGGTCACGCGCTACGAGCGCCCGGAACGCGGCGTCGAGGCGCGCCGTGAGCGGGCCGGGCGCGCTCGCGAGCGCATGACCGTCGACGCGGCCGATGGCCTGGACCTCGCGCGTCGTCGACGTCAGGAAGGCCTCGTCGGCGGTGGCGAGCGCGTCGAGCGGCAGCGTCGCCTCCTCGGAGGGGATGCCGTCGGCGGCACACAGCTCGAGGACGAGCGCCCGGGTCACGCCGAGCAGGCATCCGGACTCCGCGGCGGGTGTGCGCACGACGCCGTCGGAGACGACGAACACGTTCGACCCGGTCGCCTCGCACAGCTCGCCACGCGTGTTACCGAAGACGGCTTCGGTCGCGTTGCGCTCGCTTGCGTAGGCGAGCGCGCGGACGTTCTCGGCATACGAGATCGTCTTGAGCCCCGCGGTCGCACCCCGCTCGTTGCGCGGCCAGGGAACGACGACGACCTCGCCGGGGACGGGCCACGGCCCGATCGGCGCGGCGGCCATCAGGACCGTCGGCGCCCCGGTGCCGCGCTCCGAGCCGAGCGGTGCCGGCCCGCCGGTGATCGTGACGCGCAGCCGTCCGTCGGTGACGCCGTCCGCCTCGAGCAGCGCGTCCGCCCCGGCCCGCAGCTCGGCCCGGTCGGGTACGGCGAGACCGAGCCCACGCGCGGACGCCTCGAGCCGGTCGAGGTGGCGGCGCCACGCGAACGGCGTCGCGCCGTAGACCCGCAGGGTCTCGAAGACGCCGTCGCCGACGAGGAGCCCGTGGTCGAACGGCGAGATCCGCGCCTCGCGGACGTCCTGCAGCCGGCCGTCGAGCCAGACGTGGGTCATGCGACGCCCGCGGGCCGCCGGGCACGGGCACGGGCGCCGGCGCCGGCGCCGGCGGCGATGGCGACGAGGCGGGCCGCCTTCAGCTCGGTCTCTTGCCATTCGGATGCCGGATCGGAGTCGGCGACGATGCCGCCGCCGACGCCGAGGAAGGTCGCGCCGCGGGCGATCGTGAACGTGCGGATCGCGACCGACAGGTCACCTTCGCCCCGCTCGGTGTCGAGCCAACCCACGGCGCCGCAGTAGACGCCGCGGCGGACGGGTTCGAGGTCCTCGATCGCCTGCAGCACGCGGGGCTTGGGTGCGCCGGTGATCGAGGCGGCCGGGAAGGTCGCCCGGAGCAGCTCGGCCGGACCGACCCCGGCCCGCAACCTGGCGCGCACGGAGCTGACCAGGTGCACGAGACCCGGATGGTGCTCCGGCGCACACAGCTCCGGGACGCGTACCGTCCCGGGTTCGCTCACTCGACCGAGGTCGTTGCGGGCGAGGTCGACGATCATCACGTTCTCCGCCCGGTCCTTGGCGCTCCTCACCAGCCGGGCCGCGTCGCGGCCCGTTCCCTTCACGGGCCGGGTCTCGACGTCGCGGCCGCGCCACCGCAGGAACCGTTCGGGCGACGCGGACACGAGCGCGACGCGGTCGCCGTCGGGGAGCGGGAGGTCGAGGAGCGCGGCGTAGCGGGCCCGCTGCCGGCGCGCGATGGCGTCGAACAGCGGCCAGGGTCGGGCGGGCGCGTCCCAGACGAGGCGGCGGGTGAGGTTGACCTGGTAGCACTCGCCCGCCTCGATCAAGGCCACGACGGAGCGGACGGCGGCCTCGAACTCGTCGCGCGAGAGGCTCGACCGCGGCGTGCCCGGGGCGGGGAGCGCCGGCCGGGGGCGCGCCGGGACGCTCGCGTCGAGCCGCTCCGCCAGCCGCCGGCGGGCGGAGCGCGTGCGGGCCTCGATGCGCCGGCCGTCGCGACCCACGAGCGCGCGGGCGTCGTAGCGGGCGAGCACGAGGTCGGGCAGCCGCAGGTCGTCGGAGAGGCGCGGGTGCACCCGCTCGACCGCCCGCCCGAGGTCATACGTCAGGAAGCCGGCCCACCATCCCGGGGTGAGGCGGGCCAGGCGCTCGAACGCGCCCGCGCCGGACGCCGTGACGACCTCGACGGGGTCGGCGGCGGCGATCCAGCCGTCCGCCGACCGCAGGACGACGGGGTCGGGCTGCGGACCCTTCACTGGCGATCGCCCTCCGGGGAGCCGGACACCGGAGGAGGGTACCGCCGGCGCGTCGGAGGCGACCCGGTCGGGCAGGGGTCGGCCGGTACCATTTCCCCCGACATGGGAACGACTCGCGCGTCCCTGCGCGCCTTCGCCCGACGCTACGTCATCGCGCTCCTGGTGGCGGCCGTCGCGATGGTGGGCGCGGTCATCACCGTCAACAAGGTGATCGACCAGAAGGTCGACCGGATCCCGCGCGTCAAGCTGATCACGGCGGCCGCGCCGCCGAGCGGCGAGAACTTCCTCCTGCTGGGCTCCGACACCCGCTCGTTCGTGAAGAACCAGACCCAGGTGGACGCGTTCGGCAACCCGACGCAGGAGGCGGGTGCGCGTTCCGACACGCTGATGGTGGTGCACGTCGAGCCGGCTGCCGAGCGGACGCTCATCGTGTCGTTCCCGCGCGATCTCTGGGTGCCGATCGCCGGGCACGGATCGGCCAAGATCAACGCCGCGTTCAACTTCGGGCCGCAGACCGTCATCGACACGCTCAAGCAGGACTTCGACATCGACATCCACCACTACATGGATGTCAACTTCGAGAGCTTCCGCGGCATCGTCGACGCGATCGGCCGGGTCCCGATCTACTTCCCGTACCCGGCACGCGACCTCAAGACGGGTCTGCATTTCTTCGTCGGCGGGTGTCTCGACCTGAGTGGCACGCAGGCGCTGGAGTACGTGCGATCGAGGTCGTTGCAGTACTACAGCCCGATCACCAAGAAGTGGTTCTCGCCCGATCCCGTGCCCGACATCGGCCGCATCAAGCGCCAGCAGGAGTTCATCCAGAAGCTCGCCGGGCTCGCGGTGCAGGAGAGCCTCGCCAACCCGCTCACGGCGAACGACGTCGCGGACGAGGTCGTGAAGAACCTCCAGGCCGACGCCGGGCTCACGAAGGACGACATCTTCAAGCTCATCGACGCCTTCCGGACCATCAACCCCAACGACAGCAGCTCGCTGCAGTTCGCCACGCTGCCGTGGAAGACCGGGCCCAACCAGCAGGGTCAGCAGGTCCTCTACGTCGACGAGCCGGCGGCCGCGCCCCTCCTCGACCAGCTCCGCACCTTCAACGGATCCGCGGCGCCCAAGGTCGCACCGGGGAGCGTGCGCATGCAGGTGCTCAACGGGTCGGGGAGGAACGGCGCCGCCCAGGGCGCGCTCGACCGGTTCACCGAGCTCGGCTTCGTGGGCACCGGCGCGACCAACAACCCGGGCGGCCGGGTCGCCCAGACCGAGGTCCGCTACGCGCCGGGCCAGGAGGACAAGGGCCGGTTCGTGTTGCGGTACATCTCGCCGCAGGCCAAGCTCGTCCAGGACTCGTCCATCAAGGGGGCCGACGTCGTCGTGGTGCTGGGCACGGACTTCCAGGCCGTCACGCGTCCGGCGGTCTCGTCGGGCGGCGCGGCGACCACGCCGACGACGGCCGCGCCGGCGGTCGGTGGCCCTACCACGACCACCGCCCCGTTCAACCTGCCGGGCGCGGCACCGCGGACCGGCTGCTGAGCCCGTGTTCGGGCGCGGTACCCGGCCTCTGCGCGCCTTCGCCCGGCGGTTCGCCATCGCGCTGATCGCCGCCGCGGCGTGCATGGTCGGGGCGGTCGTCGGTGTCAACTCCGTCATCGACAACCAGCTCGACAAGATCCCGCGCATCCACGTCGCGACCGCGCCGGAGCCGCCGGGTGGTGCGAACTACCTGCTGATCGGCTCCGACTCGCGTGCGTTCGTCAAGGACGCGACCGACGAGCAGATCTTCGGCGACCCGAAGGCGCAGCCGGAGACCCTGTCCGACACGATGATGGTCATCCACGTCGAGCCGGCGGCGAAGCGGACGCTGATCGTGTCGTTCCCGCGCGACCTGTGGGTCAGCATCCCCGGTACCGGACGGATGGCCAAGATCAACTCGGCGTTCAACGGCGCGTCGGGCGGCCCGCAACGGGTCATCAAGACCATCGAGCAGAACTTCGGGATCGGCATCAACCACTACCTCGAGGTCGACTTCCGGAGCTTCGAGGGGATCGTGAACGCGATCGGCACGGTTCCCGTCTACGTGCCCGCGCCGGCGATCGACCAGTTCACCGGCTTCGTCGCCGTGAACGCGGGCTGCTACCACCTCGACGGCTACGACGCGCTGCAGTGGGTTCGCGCCCGCCACATCGCGTTCCTCGACCCGAAGACCGGGAAGATGGTCGAGGACGCCCGCGCCGACATCGGTCGCATCGCGCGTCAGCAGGACTTCATCCGGCGTCTGGCCGGGCTCGCCGTCCGCAAGAGCCTCGCCAACCCGCTGACCGCGAACGACATCGCCGGCAACGTCGTGCGCCACCTCAAGGTCGACCAGGGACTCTCGAAGGACGACATCTTCCGGCTCATCGACGCGTTCCGCACCATCAACCCGGACGACACGAGCGCGCTCGACTTCGAGACCTTCCAGGGCCGGCTCGGCACCGCCGGCGGCCAGTCGGTCCTGTTCCCGGAGATGGACCGCATGCGGCCCCTGCTCGACCGGCTGAGAACCTTCGACACCGGCGCCGCCGCCTCGAGCGTGAGCCCCTCGGAGGTGCGGCTCCGCGTCCTGAACGGCTCGGGCAAGCCGGGCCAGGCGAAGGCCGCGCTCCGCGGGTTCGAGCAGCTCGGCTTCCGGGGCGAGGGCACCGACGACGACCCGCGGGGCAGCGTCGCCCTCGGCGAGGTGCGGTACGCGAAGGGCGAGTTGGCGGCCGCGAAGCTCGTGCTCACCTACATCAGCCCGGCCGCGAGGCTCGTGCGGGACGCGTCCCTCGACGGGACGTCGGCCGACGTCGTCGTCGTGCTCGGCACGGACTTCGACCACATCGCAGTGCCGTCCGGCGGGTCGGCCGGGGTCACGCCCGCCACGGCGGCCGCCCCGGCGCCCACCACCGGGCGCGCCACGACGGCGACCACCGCAGCGGGGACCGCGCCGGGAACCGCACCGGCGGGCGGATCGACCGGCGACCCGGCGGCGAGCTGCCGCTGAGCCCGGCGCGAGCGCGGGGGCGACGGTCACGGAGCGTGGTGGGCGGATCGACCGTCTCAAGGGCGCGGGAGGGTCGGCCGTAACATCGCCATGATGTGCGCGCGCGAGGTGAGGCCGTGAGTCGCGTCGCGGTCGTCGGTACGGGCTACGTGGGGCTCACGTCGGCGGCCTGCTTCGCCCGGCTCGGTCACGACGTGGTGGCGGCGGACCTCGACGCCGACAAGGTCGCGCGGCTCCGGAAGGGCGAGGTCCCGATCCTGGAGGAGCGGCTCCCGGCGCTGGTCGCCGAGGGGCTCGAGGCCCGCCGCCTGCGCTTCGTCGTGGGCGCCGCCGACGCCGTGCGCGGGGCGGAGTTCGTGTTCCTCTGCGTCCAGACGCCCCAGGGTCCCTCGGGTGAAGCCGACCTGAGCGCGGTCGAGGCCGTCGTGCGCGAGGTCGCCCCGCTCCTCTCGCCCGGGGCGGTCGTCGTGACGAAGTCCACGGTGCCGGTCGGGACGGCCAAGCGGATCGCACGCTGGCTCAGCGAGAGCGGCGCTCCCCACGAGGTGGGCGTCGCGTCCAACCCGGAGTTCCTCCGCGAGGGCACCGCGGTCCGCGACTTCCTCGAACCCACCCGCATCGTGATCGGCTGCGAGGACCCTGCCGTCGCGGTGCGGGTCTCCGACCTGTACCGCGACATCGCGGCGCCGCTCGTCGTCACCGACGCGGCGTCCGCCGAGATGATCAAGTACGCGTCGAACGTCTTCCTCGCGATGAAGATCTCGTACATCAACTCGATGGCGGTGATCTGCGAAGCCGTGAACGCGGACGTGAAGGACGTCGCGCTCGGGATGGGTTACGACCCCCGCATCGGCCGCGACTTCCTGCAGCCCGGGCCCGGCTACGGGGGCTCGTGCCTCCCGAAGGACGCGGCAGCGCTCCTCAACACGGCGGCGGGCGTCGGCTACGAGTTCAGCCTGCTGCGCGGGGTCATCGAGGTGAACACCCGCCAGCACGAGCACGTGGTCGACAAGGTGCGTACGGCCGCGGGCGGCGAGCTCGCGGGAACGAAGCTGGCGGTCTGGGGGCTGACCTACAAGGCGAACACCGACGACCTGCGCGACTCCCCGGCGCTCGCGATCGCGACCCGGCTCGCGGGCGCGGGCGCCGAGGTGCACGCCTACGACCCGGTCGCGGGTGAGGCCGCGCGGGCCCTCGCGCCCGGGCTGACGATCGCCGAGGACCCGTATGCCGTCTGCACCGATGCGGACGTTCTCGCGCTGCTCACGGAATGGGACGAGTTCCGGTGGCTCGACTTCGGCGCGATCGCGCGGTCGATGCGGTCACCGCGCATCGTCGACGCCCGCAACCTCCTCGACGCCGTCGAGCTCCGGCGGATCGGATTCAACTACCAGGGCATCGGGCGCTGATGGCGCGTGTCCTCGTCACTGGCGGGGCAGGATTCGTCGGATCGCATCTGTGCCGCGCGTTCGTGGCGCGTGGCGACGACGTCGTCGCACTCGACAACTTCGTCACCGGCTCGGCCGACAACGTCGCCGACCTCGTCGCCGGCGCGCGCGACCAGGGGCGCCTCCCGCTCGTCCTGGGCGGCGACCACTCG
>DASRHL010000071.1:0-6960 GCA_035650535.1 Acidimicrobiia bacterium | reverse complement strand
CGCAGGTCCTCGAGGTCGACGGGTGCGTCGTCGGGCCCGGCGGCATGGAACGTCACGTCGACCGAGCCGTCTGCGGCCGTGTGGCGCTCGACGCGGGCGATCGGCCGGCCGGCGAACTCGGGGCCCCGGAGCATCTCGAGCACCCACCGGACCTTCTGGCCGGTGACCATGGTCGAGAAGCCGTCGCCGCCGACCGTCCGCAGCACCTGGGTGGCGCAGCGCGTGCCGTCCGCGGCGACGAAGTGGACCGGACCCTCGCCGGCGACGCGGGCGTCGATCACGCCCGAGCGGTCCTGCTGCGTCGGGTTCACGACCACGGTCGAGCCGGGCTCCGCGTCGACGGCGGATGCCAGGTGGTGGGCGGCGTCGCGGGCGAGGCCGGTGCCGATGTGCCGGGCCTCCTGGTAGCGGACCATCACGGCGTCGACGACCTCGTCGTGGCTGCAGGCGCAGGCCGAGTCGTGCGCGCTGTTCAGCACGAGGTTGCGCCACGCGAGCCGGAGCAGGCGGCTGGGGTAGCGATCGGGTGGGAGGAACAGCGCGCTGAGCGGCTCGGCACTGCGTTCGACCGCGCGTTCTGCAGCCGCGCACGCCTGGTGCACGTCGACGCGGTTCGACGCGACACCCATGAGCACGTTCGCGCGCGCTCCCGAGCGCAGCTCGCCGCGCCACACCGGCAGCCCCTCGGTCGGTTGCTCGGGCAGGTACTCCGCGAGTGACGTGACGACGAAGCGGTAGTCGTCCTGGATCGCGTTCGCCTCGGCCACGACCCGACCCAGCCACGGCTGCGGCAGCTGGTGGTCGGTTCCGTTCATCAGCAGCAGCGCGCCGCCCGGGAGGCGCACCGGCCCGAGCTCCATCTCGTAGCCGTGGGCGCGTGCGACGAGCTGCTTCGCGTCGTCGGGGAGGTCGCGCCCGTTGGAATACGAGCCGTAGAGATACTCCGCACGCACCCGCGACCCGTCAGGCGCCTCCCACCAGAACGCGGTCTTGTCGATGTCGGCGGGCACACCCCGCCACACGACCGCGTGCTCGAGCCCGGCGAGCCGGAGCAGCTGCGGCATCTGGGCGACGTGCCCGAACATGTCGGGGAGGTAACCGACCGGCATCGCGCCGCCGAGCTCGCTCGCGCGCGCCGTTCCCATCTGCAGATTGCGGACGAGCGTCTCGCCCGAGACCATGAACTCGTCCATCAGGATCATCCACGGTCCGACCTGGAGCCGGCCGCTCGCGGCCAGCCGGGAGATCGTCGCCGCGGCCTCGGGGCGGATCTCGAGGTAGTCGTCGATGACGGCGGTCTGCCCGTCGAGGAGGAAGCGCGCGTACGAGAGGTCGTGTTCCAGCATCGGGAGCAGCTCGTCGAAGAGGTGCACGAGCCGGAGCCGGAACGCCTGGAACGGTGCATACCACTCACGGTCCCAGTGCGTGTGCGGCACGATCGCGACGGTCGTGGGCTGCGACGACCCACGCTCGGCGATCCTCTCGACGCGGTCGGTCGAAAGGGTGCTCCCGAGGTCGGCGCCGGCCTCGGGACCCCGGTTCCGCGTCGTCACGGACGCAAGGATACGACGGTGGCGGCGCGCGCCGACCCCGGGTTCCCACCGGGCGATGCACGCCGCACGTCGTCGATCACGCGTCGGCGATCCAGCGGTAGCCGATGCCGGGTTCGGTGAGGATCAGCCGCGGGTTGGTGGCATCGTCGCCGAGCTTGCGCCGGAGCTGGCGCACGTAGACGCGCAGGTAGTTGCTCTGGCCGCCGTAGCCCTGCCCCCACACCTGGCGCAGGAGATAGTCGTGAGCGAGAAGTTTGCCCGGATTCCGGACGAGCACCTCGAGAAGCGCGAGCTCCGTCCGCGTGAGGTGGACGGGCGTCCCGTCGAGGCGCACCCGCCGCTGCACGAGGTCGATCTCGAGGCCGTCGCACTGCACGACGCTGGGGCCGCTCCCGGTCTGCGGCGAGCGTCGCAGGGCGGCGCGGACGCGGGCAAGGAGCTCGTCGGCGTCGAACGGCTTGGTGACGTAGTCGTCGGCACCGGCGTCGAGCGCGGCGACCTTGTCGGCCGCCCGGTCGCGCGCCGTGAGCACGATGACCGGGACGTCGCTGAACGCCCGCAGCCGGCCGAGCGTCTCGATCCCGTCGATCCCGGGGAGCCCGAGATCGAGCAGCACGAGGTCGGGGCGCCGGTCGGCCGCGAGCACCAGCGCGTCCTCGCCGTTCGTCGACTCGTGGACCTCGAGGTCGCGCGCCCGGAGGCTCGTGCGGAGCGCGCGGCGCAGTGGCGCGTCGTCCTCGACGACGAGGATCGACGTCACGGCCCGATGACGACCGGCAGCGCGAACGCGAACGTGGCGCCGCCGCCGGGGGTCTCCTCGCACCACACCCGTCCCCCGTGGGCGGTGACGAGCGCGCGGACGATCGCCAGCCCGAGCCCGGTGCCCGTCGCGTCGGCGCGGGCGTCGACCCGGGTGAACTCCTCGAAGATGCGCTCGCGCTCCGCGTCCGGCACGCCGGGCCCGTGGTCACTGACGCGCACCTCGATCGTGCCGTCGACGTGGTCCGCGCGCACGCAGATCTCGGAGCCGGCGGGTGCGAAGCGCAACGCGTTCTCGAGCAGGTCGAGGAAGACCTCCTCGACCATCCCGACGTCGACGCAGACGGCGGGCAGGTCGGGGTCGACGTCGACGCGGATCGTGCGGTCGCTCGCCAGTGGTCGCAGCCGGCGGACGGCTGCCGTCGCGAGATCGCCGATCTCCGCCACACGCACCTCGGGCTCGAGACCCCCCGCGCGGATGCGCGACAGGTCGAGCGTCTTGGTCACGACCCGTTCGAGCCGCTCGGTCTCGTCGATCACCGTGTCGAGCATCTCACGGCGATCGGCCGGACCGAGGGTTGCTGCCGGCGAGCGCAGCGTCGACGCGGCGGCGCGGATCGACGCCAGCGGTGTGCGCAGGTTGTGGCTGAACGCCGAGAGGAAGCCGGCGCGCGTCTGGCTCATCTCCGCGGCGACGCGCGCGTCGCGGGCCTCGGTCTCGAGCCGCTGCCGGTCGTGGGTGTTGGCGAGCGCGGCGACGAGCGCCTCGAGGACGGCCCGGTCGCCCGGCGACAGCCGGCGCCTCGGCCCGGACCCCTCGACCACCACGTCGCCCATGCGCAGCACGACGCCCTCGTCGCCCGCCTCGGCCGGTGCCCGGCGGATCGTCGCCGCCGCCGGCCCGAGTCGCACCGTGCACGTGCTCAGGCCGAAGAGCCCGGCGATCGCGTCGGCCGCGCTGGCCGCGACGGTCTGCGGGTCGTCGCCGCCCCCGAGCCGGTTCGTCAGGTCGAGCCGGATCTGCGCCTCGCGGGCGCGTTGTTCGGCGGTGTGGCGCAGCGCGTCGAGGCGGGTCACGACCCAGCCGATGAGGGCGGCCGTCACGAGGAACGCGCCGAGCGCCACGAGGTCGTCGTCACGCTCGATGGTGAAGTTCCCGCTCGGTTCGGCGAAGCAGTAGACGAGCGCGACGAACCCGCCGGCGGCCGCCGCGGTACCCGCCCAGGGCCCCAGCAGCGATGCCATGAGCACGGCCACGAGGATGATGAGCGACGCCTCGGTGAGGTCGGCGTCCGCCGCGACCCCGATCGCGGTCACCACGCCGACGAGCGCCAGTGCGGCCGCGACCCGTCGGACGCTGCGCATCTTCACGTTTTCTTGACGCGGGGCACCATCGTTCTCACGCCGTTTTCACGCGCGATCCCCGATGATGCCGTCATCAGCCTCACCTTCCTGAGGCCAGCGTAGATGCAGCATCTCGAACAGTTCGTCCGGAGATCCTCGGGATCCTCCCCCATCCCTACTCCCTTCCCCACGGATCTTCGGCGCAGGCGTCGGCGAATGCCGGGGTCGACCGCCCGCGACCCCGGCCCGCCGGCGTTCCGGTGATCGGCGGGCTGCGGGCGGTCGTCTTCGTCTCCCAGGTCGACGCCGAGCTCGACCGGGCCATGCACTACCTCCACCGGCTCGGCACGGAATCCGTGCGCGCCGTCCACCTGGGCGACAACGACGCGACGCTCGGCGCCGAGTTCTGGGCCCGCTACGGCCACGCGCTCGAGTTCGTCGCGGGCGGTCGTGGCTCGCTGCGCGAGGCGCGCGCGGTGGTGCGCGCCGAGCACGCCGCCGACCCCGACGGCCTCGTCGCCGTGGTCGTCCCGGCAACCCGTCGCAACGGCCGCGCCCATCTCGTGCAACGCGCGGGGGAGCGTCGCATCCGCGCCGGGATGCTCGCGGAACCCGGCGTGATCCTCCTCAACGTCTGACCGCCGAGCAACCCGCGGCCGCTCGTAGACTCTCCGGCGTGTCCGCGCGCGTCGAGCTCGATCTCGCGCGCACGTCGGTGTTCCTCGACTTCGACGGCACCATCAGCACGACCGACGTCGGTGTCCGCCTGCTCGAGCGCTTCGGTGCGGAGGGTTGGCGCGCGATCGACGAGGAGTACGAGCGCGGGCTCGTCGGGAGTCGCGTGTGCCTGCTCGACGAATGGGACCTGCTCCACGCCGACGAGGCCCGCTTGCGCTCCGTTGCGAGCGAGGTGCCGATCGATCCCGACTTCGTGCCGCTCGTCGACGACCTGACCCGGGCGGGCGCGGAGGTCGCCATCGTGTCCGACGGGTTCGGGTTCTACGTGCACGACACGTGCTCGCGGCTCGGAGTCGACGTCGCCGTCTACACGAATGCCGTCGACTGGGAGACCGGGCGACTCGAGTTCCCCCACGAGGACCGCTGCTGCCCGTGTACGAGCTGCGGCGTGTGCAAGCAGGCACCGATCAAGGACGCGGCCCGCCGCGGGCGCACGACGGTGCTCGTCGGCGACGGGACGAGCGACCGCAAGGCGGCGCTCCTCGCGGACGCCCTGTTCGCGAAGGGCGCGCTGGCGCGCTGGTGCGCCGCGGGCGGTGTGCCCTTCGTCGCCTTCGACCGGCTCGCCGACGTGCGGGCGGCGCTGATCGGTGAACGACGAATAGCGTGAGGGGATGCGGGTCGCGCTCGGGTCCGACGAGACGACGCCTCTGACCGAGGCGGTCGCCGCCGACCTCGCGGTCCGAGGCCACGCCGTCGAGCTCGTCGGGTCGCCCGCCGGAACCGACGAGGAGTGGGCGGCGGTCGGCCGCCGGGTCGGCGAGCTCGTCGCGTCGGGCGCGGCCGACACCGCCGTCCTCTTCTGCTGGACCGGCACCGGCGCCTCGATCGCGGCGAACAAGGTGCGGGGGGTGCGGGCCGCGCTGTGCACCGACGCGGCCACGGCCGAGGGCGCGCGCCGGTGGAACGACGCGAACGTGCTCGTCATGGGGCTGCGGCTCACGAGCCCCGACGTGGCCCGCGAGATGCTCGACGCCTGGTTCGCCACCGAAGCCGACCCCGCCGAGGCCGCCAACATCGCCGCGCTCGAGAACCCCGCCGGCTCCACGGGACAGGTAGCGTCGCAGGGGTGGGCGTGAGCTCGTATCCGACGCTGCGCGTCGAGCGGAAGTGCTGGGCTGCCGGCGACCGGATCGTCTGCGGGATGGACGAGGTCGGCCGCGGCGCCTGGGCCGGTCCGGTGACCGTCGCGGCGGTCGTCCCCGCGCCGGAGCACCAGAAGGGCATCCGCGATTCGAAGATGCTGACCCGCGAGGAACGAGAGCGGGCGAGCCGCGCCGTCCACCGGTGGGCGCTCGCGATCGGCATCGGGCACGCGTCGCACGAGGAGTGCGATGCCCTCGGCATGACGATCGCACTGCGGATGGCGGCACAGCGCGCGCTCGCGCAGGTCGCGGCGCAGGGCTACGAGCCCGACCGCATCATCCTCGACGGCAAGCACGACTACCTCGGCTTCGGAACGTCGCGCGTCACCACGATCGTGAAGGCGGATGCCTCCGTGCTCTCCGTCGCGGCGGCTTCATGTGTCGCGAAGGTGGCACGCGACCACATCATGATCGAGGAGTCGGTGCACTACCCGCCGTACGACTTCGACTCCAACGTCGGGTATCCGGCGCCGACCCACAAGGTCGCTCTCCGTGGCTACGGGCCGACGGCCATCCACCGCCGCTCGTGGATCTTCATGGAGAACCTGTGCTGGCGGGGTGTCGCACCGCCGCCGGGCCGCCTGTTCGTCTGACATGCGATCGTGGAACACCGATCCGGGGGGAACGTCATGGCCGTCGACCTGCCCGAAGTCCACGCCCGGGCGCTCGAGAGCGCGCGCCGCTCGATCGCGGGGGTCGACGCGTCGCAATGGGACGCGCCGTCGGCGTGCGCCGGATGGGACGTGCGCGCGCTGGTGAACCACATCGTCTCGGGGAACCTGTGGGTGCCCGAGCTCGTCGGCGGGAAGACCATCGCCGAGGTGGGGGACCGTCTCGACGGCGACGTGCTCGGCGACGATCCGGTGGCCGCGTACGACGGGTCGGCGGCAGCCGCCGCGGCCGCGTTCCGGGCGCCGGGCGCGATGGACACGCCGGTCGCGGTGTCGTACGGACCGGTCCCCGGTTCCGTGTACTGCGGTCACCGGTTCATCGACGTCCTGATCCACGGATGGGACGTCGCCCGCTCGACCGGCCAGGACACGACGCTCGACCCCGCGCTCGTCGAGGCGTGCCGGGAGGTCGTCGAGCCGCAGCTGGAGCTGCTGGCCGGGAGCGGCATGTTCGGCACGAGCCGCACCGTCGCCCCCGATGCCGATCCGCAGACCCGGCTGCTCGCCCTGCTCGGCCGCGGGTGAACCGCCGCGGGTTCGGCCGGGCGCGGCCGGGCTCGCGTAACCTCGGGCCCGTATGGGTCAGGAGATCACGGTCACGGCTCGGAGGGGCGCGTCGCCCACGATCATGCTGTTCGACTGCAACCGGTCGATCACGGGGATGGCGATCGAGCGTTACTCGTCGCTCGACGACACCCGCGGCTCCCGCCCACCCGACGTGCTGGCCCGCCGGCTCTTCGACCTCGGGGC
>DASRHL010000070.1:0-6300 GCA_035650535.1 Acidimicrobiia bacterium | reverse complement strand
ACGCCGCGCGCCGCGAGCTCCTCGGTCGTCGGGCTCCCGGGGACGCCTCCGCACAGGCGGTCGTAGCCGCCGGTGCGCCACTGCGCGGCTTCGTCCCACCAGTCGCCGTAGAACGCCTTTCGCCGCTTGAGGTTCATGCGGTCGACGTTGCTCGCCCAGCCCGTCCACCCGCGCGTCCCGACGTCCCAGATGTTGACGACCTGCGGCCACCGCCCGCCGCCGGCCGCGCACACGTAGAACGACCCCTGCAGCCCGAACATCTCGGGCATCCGGAGCACCGGGTCCTTCCAGAGGTGCTCCATGTACGCGTACTGGCCCTGCCCGACGATGTCGACGGTCTCGTGCAGGTAGAGGTTGCGTTCCGCCATCCCCGTCACCTCATGACGCCGGTGCCGCGGATGTGGGGGAACGCGGCACGCTGGCCGCCGTCAGCGACGATGCTGTGGCCCGTGACGAAGCTGGCGAGGCCGGAGACGAGGAAGACGAGCGGGCCGGCGATCTCTTCAGGTGTCCCGAACCGGCCCAGGGGCGCGCCGTCGGCGCGCGCGGCCTCGTTCGGGTCGGTGCCGCTGTCGGAGTAGGCGGCCATGACGCGGGGCGTCGCGATCATGTCGGGCGCGACCGCGTTCACGCGGATGCCGTGCGGTCCCCACTCGTCGGCCATCGTGCGGACGAGACCCATCAGGCCGGCCTTCGCCGCGCCGTACGCGCCGTGGTTGGGCGCACCGTAGAGCCCGCTCACGGAAGCCACGACCGCGATCGCGCCGCCGGTTCCCTGCTCGATCATCCGGCGGGCGGCCGCCCGGCCCACGTAGAGGTGCTGGGTCAGGTTGCGGGTCAGGTCGGTCTGCCAGGTGTCGTCGTCGACGTCGAGTAGCTGCGCCCACGCGGCCAGACCCACCATGTTGA
Organism: Acidimicrobiia bacterium; assembly: GCA_035650535.1. Lineage (GTDB taxonomy): Bacteria > Actinomycetota > Acidimicrobiia > IMCC26256 > PALSA-555 > DASRHL01. The sequence goes on along the minus strand of DASRHL010000070.1, from coordinate 5,391 downwards.
TCAGCACGTCGAGCCGACCGAGGAACTCGGCGGCGTCGCGCACGACCGACTCCGCCTGCGGGCGGTCCGTGACGTCGCCGGTGAGTGCGGTGCTGCGCACGCCGAGCTCCTTCAGCTCACCGGCGACGGCCGCGGCGCGATCACCGTCGAGATCGGCGACCGCGACGTCGGCGCCGGCCCGGGCGAGCAGCAGCGCGCTCGCGCGTCCGATCCCGAAGCCGCCGCCCACCACGAGCGCCGCCTTCCCCTGCAACCCGAGCACGTCCGCGTCCACGTGACCTCCCGTCGCCGACCGACGGGGTGACGTTACGCGCGCCGCCGATCCTCGTGCCGGGTGGGCGAACCGGACCTCCGGGTGACCGCCGGGTGAACAGTGGACGTCGGGCGGCGACGCCCGTGCCCACCCGCGGGAGACTCGCGCCCATGGAGATCAACATCTTCCGGAACGCGCGCGACGCCGTCGAGCTGCAGCCGGGCGACGTGCTGTTCCACGAGGGCGCGGACGGGGACGTCATGTTCGCCGTCGTCGAGGGTGAGATCGAGCTCAGCCGTCATCGCCGCGTCATCGACCGGGTGGGGCCGGGCGGCATCGTCGGCGAGCTCGCGCTGATCGACCCTGCGCCGCGGAGCGCGACCGCGACCGCGCGGACCGTTTGCCGCGTCGTGACCGTCGACCGCCAGCACTTCTCGTTCCTCGTCCAGCAGCACCCGACGTTCGCGTTGCAGGTCATGGCCGTCATGGCCGAGCGGCTGCGGCGCGCGAACGTCGCGGCGGAGCCCGTGCGCTGAGAGCAGGCCCGGCTACCGAGCGGCCGCCCGCTCGGCCCGGCCCGCCGCCCACTCCTGCGAACCCCACGGGTTGCCGGTGCCGGTCTCGACGTACGCCCGGAGGCTCGCGAGGTAGTGGTCCCAGCCGCGTGAGCACGTGCCGTAGCAGTCGAGCGTCGGATCCAGCCCGAAGTGGTGGGCACCGCGCTCGGACCCGATAGGCAACCGTATGGCTGCCTTTCAAGATACGCAGCCGAACGGCTGCATGTCAAGGCGGGTCCGGGATCAGCCCGCGGTGGCGGCGTAGACGGCTTCGCCGGTGCGGGCGGCGGTCTCGCACACCTCCCGGCGGGCCTGGCTCGCGAAGGGGTCACCGGACAGCGCCCGCCATTTCTCGATGGCGGCGAGCGCGGCGTTCCGGAGGGCATCGGGGCCCATCCCGTCGACACCGAGGGCGGCGGCGGGTGAGCCCGCGAGCAGGAGTCGGTCGAGCTCCTCGCGCTCGCCGTCGCGCAGTTGCGCCGCACCCGACGCCACCAGGTGCGCGGCCCGCAGGCGGGCGAACTCGACCGCGCTCGCCTCGATGCGTTCGGCCTCGTGGTCGATCGACTCCGCGAGCTCGGGGTTCGAGGACCGCATCTCGCGCGCGACCGTCCGCAGCGCGACGAGCGCGCCGCGGCTCTGCAGCGTACGGGCGCGGGGCAGGAAGTGCTGCGCGATCACCGTGCGGAGCTCGTTGAGACCCGACCGTTGCACGAGCCGGGGCGCGAGCGTCGCCGCGGTGGTCAACCCGTTGTCACGGATCTCCTGGATCGACAGCCGGATGCCGTACATCCCGAGCCGGTCGACGAGTGCGCGGCGGATCTCGACCGTCAGGTCGCTCGCGTGCAGGTCGCAGAAGTGGTCGGCCGACAGCAGCATCTGGTCGAGCTGCTGCGGGTCGCTGCCGGCGAGCGCGCGGAGCGCACCCGCCTCGTCCTCGCGCATGGTCAGACCGGTCTCGGCGAGCAGGCCCGCGAGCGGCACGACGGTCGCGCACAGCTCGCGGATCGTCTCGTCGTTCCGGTAGCGCAACGCGATGCGCGTCGCGGACTCCATCGCGTCGAGGCGCCCGGCGCCGATCTCGTCGGCGCGCGACAGGACGCCGACCGCGTTGACGGGCGACGCGGCCGTCACCGACCGGTCCATGAACGCCTCGAGGAAGTCGACGTCGCTGCGGTGCGCGTGACGCATGAGGTAGATCACCGCGTCGGCGTCGCTCGCATGGTCGGGATCGACCTCGAGGAACTCGCGCGTCCGGCGCGAGTTCTCGTCGTTGAGCGACGCGAGGCCGGGCGTGTCGATGAGCGTCACCTGCTCGAGCGTCGACGCCGGCCAACGGATGTCGAGGGAGGCGATCTCGCGCTCCGTGAGCCCGCCGAGCTGCAGCTCGAGCGCCTTCTCTCCCCGCTGGAACGGGATCGCGCGCTCCTGGCCGTCGATGAGGTGCGCGCTCACCTGGTAGCTCTGACCCCGCCGGTACCACGAGACGATGCGTGTGCACTCGCCGGCGTCGGTCGGCGCGAGACGCTCGCCGACCAACGCGTTCAGCAGCGTCGACTTGCCGGCCTTGACCCGACCGGCGATCGCGACGCGCAGAGGGCCTGCGAGCCGTTCACGGATCGATGCGATCTGGTTGGCGTACGCGGACCCGGCGGTGCGCGAGGCGAGCGAGTCGACGAGCGCGAGCACCTGGTCGGCGGCGGACCCGAACCCCGAAGCGGTGACGACGGTGGTCATGCCGTCAACCCCCGACCTGCTTCTCGATCGCCGCGAGCGCGGCGAGCGCCTTGGCGCCCTCGGCGGCGCGCGCCTGGCGTTCCTGCTGCGAGCGCTGCACGTCGGCCTGGGCGCGCTGCGCGGTCTCGGCGTACGTTCGCTGCAGCTCGCCGAGACGGTCGGTGAACTCGTCGCGCAGCTCCCGCTGGCCCTCCCGCACCATCGTCGCGATCTCGTTGCCGACCTGGAACTGCACGTCGTCGAGGAACTTCCGCACCTGTTGGCGGGCGGACTGGCGGCGGGCCGTCAGCTTCCGCTTGCGGTCGTCGAGCAGCTGCATGCTCCCGAACAGCGCGCCGGCGCCGATCATCACCGGGTTCGCGATCAGCAGCGCGCCCGCGGCCGAGGGGAGCCAGCTCCCGATCGAGCTGAACATGTACATGCCGCTCTGCACGCCCCGGATCCCCGTGACGCCGGTCTGGAAGGCGCGCTTGCCCTTCACCTCCTTCTCGTCGAGGGGCTTGGCGGTCCAGAGGCTCGACACGTCGATGCTGTGGTCGCGTCCCGTCCGGGGTGGGAGCCCGAGCTGCTCCTCCTGGAGCATGTCGACGACCTCGGCCTCGATGGCCGCGAACCCGTGCTCGATCGCCACGAACGCCCGGGTGACGCCCTCGGCCACCTCGGACTGCATCTGGCGCACCATCTCGTCCCACTCGGTGCCGTTCCTCAGGTTCTCGATCTGCTCGTCCATCGAGTCCGAGATGCTGCGCATCGCGGCGCGGAACTGGAACGTGATGTCGTTGGACAGGTCGGCGACGCGGTCGCTGACGACGATGCTCCACTTCGCGCCCGGCCCTCGGAGGAACTCGAGGCGCGACTTCGCCTGCTCGAGCTCGGCCATCACCTCGGTGAGCGCGTTCGGGTCGTCGAGGAGCCGCTGCTCCTCCTCGAGACCGGTGCGGACGATCGACACGATGGCGCGGACATCGGCCGCCGACCGCTCCGCGGCGTGCTCCTTCGCCGGGGTCACGACCCCCTCGTCGAGGGCCTTGATCAGCCCCGGGAACTGTGACCGCTCGTTCAGGTCGCGGTCCTTGCGGACGAGGGCCTCGTGGCGCAGCGCGCTCGAGGCGACCGCGACCGGTACCCGCACGCCGCTGCGCTCCAGATGACCTCGGTTGATGTCGAGGATCCGCGGCCACGATGGGTACAGGTCGATCTTCGACTGCACGAACAGGACCGTCGGGCAGAGCTCGGCGGCGCGCGCGAGGAACTCGACCTCGGGCGCGCTCAGCTCCGCCGACGCATCCGACACGAGGATGACGCCGTCCGCGAACGGCAGGAAGGCGAGCGTGGCGGCTGCGTGCCCGGCGCCGAGGCCGCCCATGCCGGGCGTGTCGACGAGGACGAGGCCCTGCTTCAGGATCGCGCTCGGGACCGCGATCTCGACCCGCTCCACACCCTCGCGGTTGCCGGGGTTGCCCGCCTCGGTGACCCAGCGCGGCAGGTCCTCGATCGTGATCTGCTCCGCGAGCTGCTGGCCGTCGACCCGGCGGCGCACCATCGCCGCGGGCTGGTCGCCGTAGCGCACGAGCGTGATCGCGGCGGTCGCGACGTCGTCGTCGACCGGGCAGGCGTCCCGGCCGAGCAGGCCGTTGACGAGCGAGCTCTTGCCCTGCTTGAACTCGCCGACGACGCACACGACGGTCGCGGGGCGCCGCAGGCGGGCGCCGGCGGCGTTGGCGCGGTCGGCCAGGTCGGTACGGCCGAGCTGCTGCAGGACACCGACGAGCTGGGGGATCGCCGCGTCGAGCCCGGCCGGGGCCGGCGCCGGCGCGGCCGGTGCGGTCGCGGTCATCTGGCGGTGGTGCTCACAGGTCGTCCGAGAGGCCGGAGAGCGAGTCGCCCATGTTGTCGGCCGTCCGGATGTCGCTGCTGAAGTCGTCCATCGGCGCGGCGTCGGGCGGCGCCTCCGCCGCCGGCTCGGGCGGCGCGGGCGCGTCGAACGTGTCGGCCATGCCCGCGTCGGCGGGCGCCGGCGCCGCGCCCCCGTCGTCGGTGGGCATCCCGGCGTCGGCGTGCGCGCCGGCCTGGTCGAGCATCTCGCCCGTCCCGCCCGGTGCCCCCGACCCACCCGTGAGCGCGTCGTCGGCGAAGGGGTCGGCCAGGGTCGCGTGGTCGGGCGCGAAGCCGCCCGCCTCGGTGCCGGCGCCGGCCTCGGCGTGCGGCGTCCCGAGCGGCATCGAGCTCGAGATCGCGCCCTCGGCGTCGTGGACGAGGCCGCCGACGGCACCGCTCACCTCGTGCTGCGCCTCGTGGACCAGGTTGCCGGCCGCGGTCTCGGCCTGCCCGACGAGGCCGGCGAGGCCGCTCTGGGCACCGGCGACGTTCTCGAGCGCGTCCTCCGCCTGCCCGACGAGACCGTCGAGGCCGCCCGGAACGCCGGCGGCGTTCTCGAGCGCGTTCTCGGCCTGCCCGACGAGACCGCCGAGGCCGCCCTCGCCGCCGACCAGCTGGCCCGCCGCGTTCTCGACCTGGTCGAGGATGGCCCCCGCGCCGCCGGCTCCGCCCACGAGGTTGGTGACCGTGCCGACGGGATCCTCGAAGAGGCTCGCGGCCGTCCCGAGGCCCTGGTTCGAAAGGAAGCTGTCGAGGGAGTCGCTCACGCTGCCGAGATCGAATCCCGAGTCGCCGAGGAACGAGCCCGCCATCGACGCGAGGCCGCCGCCGCCGAAGGCGTCGCTCACCGTGTCCGCGATCTGGGACAGGTCGCCGCTGCCGATCGCGCCGATCGCGCTCGACACCGAGTCGGGCAGGAGCGAGCCGCCGAAGTGCTGGACGGCGCTGCCGATCGAGTCCCAGATG
>DASRHL010000069.1:0-5559 GCA_035650535.1 Acidimicrobiia bacterium | reverse complement strand
GCGGAAGCGGTTCGTGTTCGGGACGTGCACACCGCCGGGCATCAACGGCTCGAACGTCGTGCGCAGCCCCGGGATGCCGGTGATCGCGAGCGCGCCCATCGTCGTGCCGTGATAGGTCGTCACGCGCGAGATCACCTTCGTCCGCGTCGCCTGCCCGATCGCCTTGAAGTACGCGCGTGCGAGCTTGAGTGCGGACTCGACGGCTTCCGATCCGCCGGTCGTGAAGAACACGCGGTTCAGGTCGCCGGGGGCGAGATCCGCGAGCCGCGTGGCCAGCTCGACGGCCGGCTCGTGCGCGTACGTCCAGATCGGGAAGTAGTCGAGCGTCGCCGCCTGCCGCGCCGCGGCGTCGGCGAGCTCCGGGCGGCCGTGGCCGATCTGCACCGCGAAGAGCCCGGCCAGACCGTCGAGATACCGCTTGCCGGTCGCGTCGTAGACGTAGCAGCCCTCGCCGCGCGTCATCACGCGCACGGGGTTCTGCTCGCCGTAGGTCCCGAGCCGTGAGAAGTGCATCCAGAGGTGACGGTGCGCGAGTGCGCTGAGATCGGCCGCGGTGTGCCGCTCCGTCACCGGGTGCCCCACGAGTACGTCTGCTTGTAGAGACGCAGGTACGTGAACGTCTCGGTCGTCCGCACGCCGGGGATCGACCGCACCTTGTCGTTGAGGAGCGAGAAGAGATGCTCGTCGTCCTCGCACACGATCTCGACAAGCAGGTCGAACGAGCCGCCGACGATGACGACGTAGTCGACCTCGGGGATCGACGCGATCGTGTCGGCCGCGCGGCGCAGGTCGCCTTCGATGCGCAGCCCGACCATCGCCATGCGCCGGAAGCCGAGGGTCAGCGGGTCGGTGACGGCGACGATCTGCACGACCCCCGACTCGATCAGGCGTTGCACGCGCTGGCGCACCGCCGCCTCCGAGAGTCCGACCTCGGCCGCCAGCTTCGTGTAGGGCAGGCGCCCGTCGCCCTGGAGCAGCTCGACGAGCGCCTTGTCGATGTCGTCGAGCGTGACGACGGAGTCGGAGCGCTTCTGCGCCATGAGATCAGCTTGCCGTCAACCGCCCGGGCTGCGCAAGGGATTCCGTCGTTTCCGCCGGACGAGATCGCGGAATCCGACGAATCCGAGGGTGGAAACGACGGATCACGCGGGGCTGGTCGCTTCGGCTGGATACGCTGGCGCCCGTGTCGCCACCGGCAGCCCCCGCGCGGCTCGCGCCAGCTTACCGGGAGGAGCCGCTGTGGCTCGCGGGGGTGCCCGCGCTCGCGCCGCGGTCTGCGCCCCGCGGGCTCGAGGCCGCGACGACACCCGAGCTCCCACGGCGCGCCGACGTGGTCGTCGTCGGCGCCGGGTACTGCGGCGTCACCGCCGCGTGGCAGCTCGCGGCCTCGGGCCGGTCGGTGCTCGTCGCCGACGCGGGAACACCCGGTTGGGGTGCGAGCACGCGCAACGGCGGGATGCTGCTCCCGGAGCTGAAGGTCGGCCCGCGTGCTCTGGTGCGCCGGTACGGCGCCCTGGGTGGCGAGCTCGCCGACGCCGCGGTCGACGCGTTCGAGTTGGTGGAGTCGCTCGTCGGCGACCATCCGATCGACTGCGACTACGAGCGCTCCGGGGCGCTCGTCGTCGCGCACCACGCCGAGCAGTTGCGAGGTCTCCGCACGCTCGCGGGTGAGGTCGAGGGCGATCTCGGCCTCCCTGCCCGGTTCCTCCTTCGTGACGAGCTGCGCGCCGAGCTCGGCTCGGACGCGTTCGCCGGCGGGCTCGTGCTCGAACGGGCGGGTGGCCTGCAGCCGGCGAAGCTCTACGCGGGCCTGCTCACCGCGGCCGTGGGCGCCGGCGTGCAGGTCCACGGCGCGACGCGGGCGCTCGCGGTCCACCCGCTCGGCTCGGGTCGGGCCGGCGGGACGGCCGACCGGTTCCGGGTGTTCACGAACCGCGGCCCGATCGACGCCGGCGACGTCTTCGTCGCCACGAACGCCTACGCCGACGACCTGCTCCCCGGGTTGCGGCGGCGCGTGCTCCCGGTCGGCAGCTTCGTCATCGCCACCGAAGTCCTCGACGAGGAGCTGCGGCGCGAGCTGATCCCGCACCGCCGGATGGTGTTCGACACGCGTCACCTCCTCTCCTATTGGCGGCTCTCACCCGATGGTCGGCTCGTCTTCGGCGGCCGGACGTCACTCGCACCGACGACCGTCGCGCGTGCCCGCGACGTGCTGTGGCGCGAGCTGGTTCGGGTCCATCCCCAGGTCCGTGGCACGAGCGTCGAGCACGCATGGGGCGGAAGCGTCGCGATCACCCGCGACCGCCTGCCCCACTGCGGTCGCATCGAGGGGGTCGCGTACGCGACCGGATGCAACGGCACGGGAATCGCGCTCTCGGTGTGGTTCGGCTTCGGCGCCGCCGCGTGGCTGACCGGCGCGGCCCCGCCACCCGTGTTCGCGCAGCTCGCGTTCCGCCGGATCCCCCTGCACACCCTGCGCGACCTCTACCTGCCGCTGGCGGGCGAGGGCCTGCGGGTCCTCGACCGCCTCGGCCGCTGATCCGTCGTCGCCGCCGGCTGCCGGTTCACGGTTCACCGGGTCGGCGGCGGGGAACAGCGGGGAACAGAAGGTCGACGTGGTCGGGCGGGACGGGCCACGGTCGTGAGGAGGCGCCTGATGACGAAGCACCGCACGGGAAGCCGTGAGGAGTGGTTGCAGGCCCGGATGGAGCTGCTGAAGGCCGAGAAGGAGCTGACCCGCCTGAGCGACGAGTTGGCGCAGCGGCGGCGGGACCTGCCGTGGGTCCGGGTCGACAAGGACTATCGCTTCGACACCGAGGACGGCGAGGCGACACTCGAGGACCTGTTCCACGGCCGCTCGCAGCTTCTCGTGTACCACCTCATGTTCGATCCCGAATGGGACGAGGCATGCCCGAGCTGCTCGTCGCTCGCGGACGGCTTCGACGAGACGCACCTCCACCTGCAGAATCACGACGTGGCGTTCACCGCCATCTCGCGTGCGCCACTCGACAAGCTGCTCGCATACCGCGACCGCATGGGTTGGAGCTTCCCGTGGGCGTCGTCGTGGCGAACCGACTTCAACTACGACTTCCACGTCACGATCGATCCGTCGGTCGCGCCGGTCGAGTACAACTACCGCAACCAGGCCGAGCTCGAGGCGAGGGACATCAACTGGCGCGAATGGTCGGGTGAACAGCCCGGCATGAGCGCGTTCGCGCTCGACGACGGCGTCGTGTACCACACCTACTCGGCCTACGCGCGAGGCTTCGACGCCCTCTGGCCGATGTGGCAGTGGCTCGACCGCGCGCCGCTCGGACGCAACGAGGGCGACCTGTCATGGCTCCGGCGCCACGACCGCTACGAGCACAGCTACCGGTGACTCCGGCCCCGCTCTGGCGGGATCAGCTCGCGCCGAGGACCCGGAGCACGCCCTGGCCGGTGCCCCACGGCGAGCTCGCGACGGCACGGGCGACGTCGACCGCGCTGTTCCCGGCCCGCAACGCGGCCAGGATGTTCGAGTAGCGGCCGTTCGTCAGCGTCTGCGCCGTCGCCAGGATCCCGTCGGCGTAGGACGCGTAGTTGCGGACGCCGACGCCGTTGAAGCTCGTCGCGCCGGGCATGGACTGCGTGGTCGCCAGCGGGTTGTAGGCCGCCTTCGTCCCCTCGGCCTGGGCCCATGCCGCGAGCGCCCTGATGTTCTCGCTCGTGACGGGGACGCCGAGCTGCTTCAGCAGGTCGGTCGTCCACTGCGCCCGGTCGAGCGACGGTGCGAACGAGGACGTACCGCCGCTCGCCGTGCCGGAGGCGTCGGCGAGCGCGGATGCGAAGTCGGTGCCCGCCGAGGCGGCCGAGCTCGTGACCGCCGGCGGCGGTGTGAAGGCCTGCTGGATCTCCGCGATGCGCGCCTGGACCGCCTGGATCCCGTCCATCACGCTCCGATCGGCGGGCGGGCCCGGGAGTTGAGCGAAAGGTCGCGTCACGCCGGCGCGAGGCGACCCAGCAGGCCGTCGACGGTGTCGACGACGGTGAAGCCGTCACGCTCGGCCAGCCAGGCGCGGTTCCGGCGGTGGAGCTCGTCGGCGCCGTCGTAGCGGTTGAGCACGACCGTGACCGGCGCGACCGGCGCGAGCACGCCCATGGCGAGGCGGACGGCGTTGACGGTGCCGAGCCCGGCGTCGGCGACGAGCACGATCGCGTCGGCCGCGAGCGCGGCCGCGAGATCGACCGTGTCGCCGTCGGCTGCGAGCGGCGAGCGCGGGCCACCCGCGCCCTCGACGAACCCGATCTCGATCGCGTCGGGCCACACCGTCTCGCGGCACAGGTCGACGACCGCGAACGGCGGCCGCCCGAGCGCGTCCGCAGCCATCGGCGGCGCCATCGCGACCTGGTACCAACGGTTCCGGGGGCAGACGGCCTCCGGCTCGCTGCCCGTCGCGGCCGCGAGGACATCGGCGTCCGTCGGCCCGTCACCGGGCGCGTACGACTGCACGGGCTTGCGGGCCGCGACGCGCACCCCCCGCTCGCGGAGCGCGGACGCGGCGGCGGCCGTCCACCACGTCTTGCCGACGCCCGTGCCCGTCCCCGTCACGACGACGAGCCGCGCCGGGCGCCGCGCCGGGCCGCTCACAGGCCGGCGAGCGCGCCCGCCAGTGCCTCGACCTGCTCGTCGGTGTGCGCGGCCGACAGCGCGACCCGCAGGCGCGACGTGCCGGGCGGCACGGTCGGGGGCCGGATGGCGGGCACGAGCAGGCCCAGCTCGAGGAGCGCCGCCGCCGCCTCGACCGCACGCGCCTCGCTGCCGAGGACGACGGGGACGATCGGCGAGGGGTGCGCGGGTCGAACCCGCTCGACGTGCCCGCGCAACCGGGCCCGGAGCGCCTCGCCCTCCGGAGACCGGACGACGCCAACCGCCGCGAGCGCGGCCGCCGCGTCCGCCGGTGTGGACGCCGTCGTGAAGATGTAGGAACGGGCCCGGTTCACGATCAGGTCGGTGAAGGACGCCGGCCCGGCGACGAAGCCCCCGAGCGCGCCCAGGGTCTTCGAGAGGGTGCCGACGCGGAGCGCATCGACGCCGTCGAGGTCGGGATCGGGTCCCAACACGGCGTGGGCCTCGTCGAGGACGAGCAGCGCGCCCCGGCAGGCGCAGATCTCGGCCAGGGCCGCGACCGGCGCGACGTCCCCGTCCATGGAGAACACGGTGTCGGTGACGACGACGGCGCGCCGGCCCGCCGGGGCGCGCTCTTGCAGGAGCTGGTCGACGTGGTCGGCGTCGGCGTGCCGGTAGACGGCGACCTCGGCGCGCGACATCCGGCAGCCGTCGATGATCGACGCGTGGTTGAGCTCGTCGGACAGGACGAGCACGCCCTCGCCGCCGAGCGTGGCCAACACGCCGAGGTTGGCCATGAACCCGGTGGTGAAGAGCACGGCCGCCTCGGTGCCCTTCCAGTCGGCGAGCTCGGCCTCGAGCTCCTCGTGCACCGGCCGGGCGCCCACGACGAGGCGGGCGGCGCCGGCCCCGGCGCCCCAACGGTCGAGCGCCTCGTGGGCGGCGGCCACGAC
>DASRHL010000068.1:0-7014 GCA_035650535.1 Acidimicrobiia bacterium | reverse complement strand
TCTCCACGAGGCTCGCCTTCCAGGGCGTCCAGGCGGTGTCGCCGGTCGCCTGCGAGTCGGCCTCGGTCAGTGCGGCCAGCAGTTCGAGGACCTCGACGGTCCCGACGGCGGAGGCGACAGCTTCGATGGTCGCGGGGTCGTCGAGGTCGCGCGACGTCGCGATGGAGGGAAGGAGGAGGTGCAGGCGCACGAGGACGGCGAGCGTCTCCACGTCGGCGGCGACGAAGCCCATCCGGGTCGCGATCGTGCGCACGAGCTCCTCGCCGACGGCCACGTGGTCCCCCGGGCTGCCCTTGCCGAGGTCGTGCAGCCAGGCGGCGACGAGGAGGAGGTCCGGGCGCGCCACCCGGCGCGAGAGCCGGGCCGCCCGCGCCGCGCACTCGACGAGATGCCGGTCGATCGTGAACCTGTGGAACGCGTTGCGCTGGGGCCGGTTCCGCACCGTCCGCCACTCGGGGAGGATCCGGGTGACGAGGTTGTACTGGTCGAGTGTCTCGAAGACCTCGATCGACGCGTCACCGGCATCGAGCAGCGCGACGAGCGCGCCGCGCTGCTCGTCGGTCCACGGGCCGTCGAGCGGGGGCGCTTCGTCGCCGAGGCGCGCGAGGGTGGCGCGGGCGATCGGGAACCCGTCGTACGCCGCGTGCGCGGCGACGGCCAGGACGACGCCGGGATCCGCGGCCGGGACCACTTCGGCGTTGACGGCGATCTCGCCGTCCCGGAGGACGATGCCGCGACCGAGCACGACGTCCGAGCCGCTCGCCGTCCGCCGTCCGGGCCCGGCGAGCGTCGACCGGACCGCACGCAGCGCGTCGCCGAGATGCCAGCTCACCGTGCGCGCCGCGGCCGCGACGTGCCGCACGAGGTCGTCGGCCGACCCGGAACCGAGGAGCGCCGCGACCGCGTCCTGGGACTCGAGCAGCAGACGGTCGTCGCCGCGCCCGTGGACGCGCTGCAAGCCGACGCGCACGTCGAGCAAGGACGCGAGCGCGTCCGCGAACGCCGGCCCGAGCGCGACCGCGGGGGACGCCGTCGCGAGCGCCCGGACGACCGTCGCGTCCCGCAGGCCGCCGGCGCCCTCCTTCACGTCCGGCTCGAGCACGAACGCGACCGGCCCGTACCGGCCGTGGCGGGACTCGACCGCGGCCTCGACCGCGGGGAGCCAGCGTTTCAGGTGCCGGGTCCACTGCGAGCGGGCCTGGTCGGCGAGGCGCGCCGCGAGTTGCTCGTCACCGGCCACGAAGCGGGCGTCGAGCAGGCCCAGCGCGGCCCGGAGGTCACGGTCGGCGACGTCGAGCGCCTCGCGCAGGGTGCGGACGCTGTGGTCGAGCCGGAACCCGGCGTCCCACACGGGGTACCACAGCCCGTCGGCGACGCCGGCGATGTCCGGGCGGCGGTCGTGCACGAGCAGCACGTCGAGGTCGCTCCACGGCGCGAGCTCGCGCCGGCCGTAGCCCCCGACGGCCACCACCGCGAACCGGTCGTCGTCGGGAGTGAGCGACACGAGCCAGTCGTCGATGAGCGCGGCGTAGGCCCGACCGAACTCGGCGCCCCGAACGGTGTGGTCGCCGACCAGGGCCTCGCGCCGGACGGCGATCGCGACGGCCGTCTCGGACGGCCCCGCGTGCGGCCGGCCCGCTCCGGCCCCGCTCACGTCAGCGCCTTCCGCAGCCGGGTGAGTGCGGCGTCGACGAGGGTGTCGGTCTCGGGCAGGACCTGATCGGGGCTCTGGATCGTGAACGCGCTCACGCTGCGGCCGATGCGGACGGCGATCACGACCACGTAGAGCTGCGCCGGCTGCGGCCGCTGCGGAACCGTCGCGACGATGCCGTAGCCGACCACGTCGTCGATCAGTCCGTTCTGCATCGCGCTCGAGAGGTCGAGCCGCTCGATGTCGACGGTCGCGCCCGACACCTTGCGGAGGGCGCGTTGGGTCCCCTTCCGGAAGCACGTCCCGGCGCTCGCGTCCTCGAAGGGCGCGAGGAAGGAGACCGCGCCCGTCTCCTTCGGGAAGACGAAGACGCTGTTCTGCGCGTACGTGGTGCCGCCGCGCGAGAAGTCGGGCGACTGGGCGCGGTACCGCTTCCCGCTCGCCCGGGCCCGCTCGGTGTCCTTGCACTCGGCGATGCCCGACGGCTTGGCGTCGTGGTGCGGCCGCTGCTTCCAGGCCGACGAGAAGTCGGAGCGGCGCAGCAGGCCCTGGCGCGCGATCTCGGCGTCGGTCGGGTGCGCTACCGCCCGCGCCGCGCCCGCGGCCGGGAGGACCGCGAGGCTCGCCGCGAGCGCCACGAGCGCGACGCTGCCGATGAGGACGGGCCGGCGGGTCATCGACGCGAATGGTCGCACGGACACGCCGGCCGGTCCGCATTCATGGGCTTCTCATGTCGGGGCGGCGACGATCCGATCATGACGTTGGTGTCCGAGACCACCCCCAGCCCCCCGGGCCCGACCGGCCGGCTGTCCACGCTGGCCCGCGAGGTCGAGACGCTCGCCCGGACGGACGCGGCGGGGGCGCGGGAGCGGCTGCTCGAGCTCCGGGCCCTCCTCGAGGGCCTGGTGCCGTTGCCGGCCACCGACGCAGCCGGGCTCGTCCGCATCCTCGACCAGCTCGACGCCGACCTCCGCACCGGCCGGGTGCGCTCCATCACGGGGCTGGGCCGGCGGGTCCGCCAGCTCGAGGCGCGGGCCGCCCGCGAGGCCGACGGCGCGCGCCTCCCGCTCTAGACGACCCGCCGGTACTGCGCGACGGCGATCGGCGCGCAGACGGCGACGATGCCCACCATCCACGCGAGCGCGCCGAGCACGTCGCTCTGCGTCGCGCCGCCCGCCGTCAGGTCGCGCACCGCGTCCACGACGACGGACACCGGCTGGTGGTTGGCGAACGCCTGGAGCCACCCGGGCATGGTCGTGACGGGCACGAACGCGGACGACGCGAACACGAGCGGTGCCAGGATCGGGAACGACGCCGCCTGCGCGGTCTCGCTGTCGCGCGTGACGAGCCCGATGATCGCGAACATCCACGACAGCGTGTAGGCGAACAGCAGGACGACGCCGATTCCGGCCGCGACGGCGAGCGCGTTTGTCTGCGGCCGCCAGTCGACCAGGTAGCCGACGATGGCCATCAGGATCACGACGAACAGGTTGCGGACCAGGTCGGCGAGCGTCCGGCCGACGAGCACGGCCGAGCGCGCCATCGGCAGCGACCGGAAGCGGTCGACCAGGCCCTTCTGCAGATCCTCGGCCAGGCCGACGCCGGTCGTCAGCGAGCCGAACACGATCGTCTGCACGAACACGCCGGGCATGAGGTAGTTGATGTACGACCCGTACTGACCGGACACGCCGCGGATCGCGCCGCCGAACACGTAGCGGAACATGAGCACGAAGATGACCGGCTGGATCGTGGCGAAGACGAGCAACTGAGGGTTGCGCCGGATGTTCAGCAGGTTGCGCCACGCGATCGTCAGCGCGTCGGCGACCGGGTGGGACCGGGCCCGGGTGCGTGCGGGCCCGGCGGCGACGGTGTCCGCGGTGGTGGTCGTCATCCTCGGCTCCCGTTGCGATCGCGCCGGCGCGACCGGCTGGCGCGCCGTGGGGCCGGGTCGCCGTCCTCGCCGTCGCCGTCCTCGGCGGAGTGCCCGGTCAGCGTGAGGAAGACGTCGTCGAGCGTCGGCTCGCGCAACGCCATCGCCACCGGTTGCAGGCGCTCGGCCTCGAGCGTCCGAACGACCTCGAGCATGGCGGCGGCGCCGTCGGCGACGCTCAACCGAAGGTGCTGGCCCTCGACGCCGACCGAGCCGAGCGACTCGAGGCGGGTGCCGGCGCGCGCGGCCTCGTCGTGGGCGGCGAAGTCGACCTCGATGACGGTCGCGCCGAGCCGGCCCTTGAGCTCCGACGCCGTCCCCTCCGCGATGACGGTGCCGTGGTCGATGACCACGATGTTGTCCGCGAGCCGGTCGGCCTCCTCGAGGTACTGCGTGGTGAGCAGCACGGTCGTGCCGCGGCCGACGAGCTCCTCGATCACGGCCCAGAGCTCGGTGCGGCTGCGCGGGTCGAGGCCCGTCGTCGGCTCGTCGAGGAACAGCACCTCGGGCTCGTGCACGAGCGCGGCCGCGAGGTCGAGTCGCCGGCGCATGCCACCCGAGTACGTCCGCACGAGACGGTCGGCTGCGTCCGCGAGCTCGAAGCGCGCGAGCAGGTCGGTGGAGCGCTCGGCGACGACGGCGGGGTCGAGATGCGTGAGGCGCCCCACGAGACGGAGGTTCTCGCGACCGGTCAGGTTCTCGTCGACGGCGGCGTTCTGGCCCGCGAGACCGATCGACGCCCGCACGAGCTCCGGGTCGTCGGTCACGTCGACGCCGAGCACCGAGGCACGGCCGCCGTCGGGGCGCAACAGCGTCGTGAGGATGCGGACCGCGGTCGTCTTCCCCGCGCCGTTGGGTCCGAGGAGGCCCAGCACGCTGCCGGTCGGGACCTGGAGCGAGACGCCGCGCAGCGCCTCGACGGCGCCGTAGCGCTTGACCAGGTCCTCGACGAGGATCGCGGGCGCCGGCATCGACCCCCAATCTACGGAGCCGGGACGTGCCCCTCGAACCCGTTTCCGGACCGGGCCGGCGACGCCCAGATCTCGCCCTCGAGGCCGGCGGCGCGCTCCCGGGGCGGGGCGGGCCGGCCCGGGGTGCGGGCGAGCAGCAGGGCGGCGGCGACGGCGTCGAACGCGTCCCGGTGCTCGACCACCGCCGGGAAGCGCCGGCTGGTGCCGGGGCACCGCGCCTCGACGACCCGCCGGCGCCCCTCCGGCGTGACGGCCGCGGCCAGGTCGGGGCGCCCCACGGCGAGGGCGGGATAGACCTCGGCGACCGTCCACACACCGCAGGGGTCGAACGGCCAGACCGCGAAGCCGGCGTCGCGGAGGCGGGTGAGGAGCGGCATGCCCCGCAGCGAGCCGGGCCCGACCGTACCCGGCCCGGCCAGCTGGAAGATCGACTTGGGGTGGACGCGGGCGGCCGCCGCGACCCGCCGTTCCGTCGCCCGGAAGAGCTCGACCCCGGCCGGGCGGCGCCTCCCCCGCAGGCCGAAGAACGGCGGCGGGCAGTCGCGCAGCCACGACCCGCCCCGGGCGGCGGCGAGCTCCCAGACCTCGGGGCCGCTGCGCGCGCCGTGCTCGCGCGCGAACCAGGCCGGGAACCCGAACGAGAAGTCGAGGCCGGCGAGCGTCGGCACCGGTCGCGCCGTCCGGCCCGAGCCGCGTGCCAGCTCCGCGAGGTGCTCGACCGTCTCCTCACGCGTGCGGCCCGCCGACACCTCGACGACCTCGCCGTCCTCGACCGCGGCGACCCAGATGCACCGCCGCTGCACCGCGGGGTCGACGGCGCCGGACCAGTCGACGCCGACGGTCCGGACCGTCACGCATGCAGCGTACGCCGGTGGATCCAATAACCTCGTGCGCCGATGGCGGGGTGGAACTTCGCGGCCGTCTGGGCCCGGCTGGCCCGGGAGGTCCCCGAACGCGAGGCGTTGATCTGCGGCGAACGGGTGGTCACCTGGGCCGCGTTCGACGACCGGGCGGCGAGGCTGGCCTCGTGCCTGTACGAACGCGGCGCGCGCCCCGGCGGCGCCGTCGCGATCGACATGACGAACCGACCCGAGTACCTCGAGACGTTCTTCGCCGCGCTGAAGCTCGGGTGCGCGCCCGTCAACGTCAACTACCGGTACCTCGTCGACGAGACGCGCTACGTCCTCTCCGACTCGCACGCGTCCGCCGTCGTCCACGCACCGGAGCTCGGCGACGTCGTGCGCGAGGCGGCCGGGGCCACCGGCGTCGCCGCCGTGCTCGAGACCGGCGGTCCCTACGAGGCGGCGCTGGCCGCGTCGGCTCCTCACGGGGAATGGGCCGCCCGCGAGCCCGACGGCGACGACCTCGTCCTCCTCTACACGGGCGGGACGACCGGGCTGCCGAAGGGCGTCATGTGGCGCAACGACGACCTCTACGTGGCGCTGTGGCACATGTCGCGCCCCGGCACCGAACCGCCCGACCCCGTCGAGGCGGTCCGGGCCGGGAAGCGGGCCGGGACCATCCTCCCGGGCAGCCCACTGATGCACGGCACCGCGCTCTGGGGCGCGCTCTCGACGCTGGCCGGCGGCGGGACCGTGGTGCTCATCGACCGGCCCGGCCTCGACGCCGAGCTGGTGTGGGACGAGGTCGAGCGCACCGACGTCGAGCTGCTGTCGATCGTCGGCGACGTGTTCGCCCGCCCGCTCCTCGCCGCCCTCGACGAGCACCCCGACCGGTGGCGGTTCCGGCGCCTGCGGGCGATCCTCTCGTCGGGCGTCACCTGGAGTCCCGAGGTCAAGGCCGGGCTGCTGCGCCACCTGCCGGAGGTCACGCTCCTCGACTCGCTCGGAGCTTCGGAGGGGTTGATGACGCGCACCGCGTCGACCGCGGGCGACGACATCCGGCCCGCCCGCTTCGCGGTGAACGAGCGCGTGAAGGTCCTCGACGAGGTCACGGGCCGCCCGGTCGCGCCGGGCAGCGGGGAGGTCGGCATGATCGCCGTGACCGGCCGCATCCCGATCGGCTACCTCAACGATCCCGAGAAGTCCGCGGCGACGTTCCGGACCTTCGACGGCGTCCGCTACTCGATCCCGGGCGACTACGGCAGCGTCGACGCCGACGGGACGATCCGGCTGCTCGGCCGCGGCTCGGCGTGCATCAACACCGGCGGCGAGAAGGTGTACCCCGAGGAGGTCGAGCTCGTGCTCCGCGAGCACGGCGGGGTCGCGGACTGCGTCGTCGTCGGCGTACCGGACGAGCGCTTCGGCGAACGCGTCGTCGCCCTCGTCGAGGCACAGGCGGGTGCGGACCTCGACGAGACGGAGCTCGACGCCTGGTGCCGCGAACGGCTCGCCGGGTACAAGAAGCCGCGCCGGTTCCTGCTCGTCGACTCGCTGCGACGTTCCGCCGCGGGCAAGGCCGACTACCGCTACCTCTGCGACCTGGCGGCCCGGCTCGCGGGC
>DASRHL010000067.1:0-2196 GCA_035650535.1 Acidimicrobiia bacterium | reverse complement strand
CGTCTCGACCTGCGCGCGGTCCGCCCCGGCCGACCAGAGCCACTTCGTCGTCGTCGCGTCACGGGAGTCCTGGCGGACGACGAGGTCGAGCGCGAGTGGGAACGCGGTGCCGATCGCCTCCCGCAGCGACCGCGGCAAGGCGGTCGCGTCCTCCAACGGCCGGCGCTGCCGGTAGAGCGCGTCCCAGACCTGCTCCGCGCGGTACCGGGGCTCGCCCCACGCCTCGAGCAGCCGCGCGATCTCGGCCCGGTCGGCGCCGTAGCGCGACGCGCCCATCGCCGGGCTCACGCCGTGCGGCCGTAGGCGCGGTCGACCCGGGCCGTGTCGAATCCGAGTGCCTCGTACAGACCCACGGCGGGCTCGTTGGCGGCGTCGACGAACAGCATCCCGGTCCCGATCCCCCGGGCCGCGAGCGATGCGAGCCCGGCGACGACCAGCGCCCGACCCAGCCCGGTTCCCTGGCGGTCGGGGTCGACGCCGATCACGTAGATCTCGCCGAGCGGCTCGGGCTCGTGCGGCGGCTCGGGCGGGTGGATCTTCGTCCAGCAGAAGCCGGCCAGCCCGGCGTCGTCGAACGCGAGCAGGAACCCGGCGGGATCGAACCAACCCTCGGCCATCCGCTCGCGCAGCATCGTCTCGTCCCAGCCGCTCTGGTCGGGGTCGGCCGCGAACGCGCGGTTGTTCACGACCAGCCAGGCGGCGTCGTCGGTCCCGGGCACGAAGGCCCGCACCCGCACCCCCTCGGGCCACCGCGGGGCCGGCTCGCTCGCGAGCGGCAGCGCGACGCGCATCTGGCGGAGCTCGCGCTCGCGTACGAACCCGGCCCGGCCGGCGAAGTCGTCGGCGCAGGCGTTCGCGCCGAAGAGCCAGAGCTGGAGATGGCGGGGGCCGGCGTCAGACCGCGCGAGACGTTCGACCGCCTGCGACAGGAGCGCGTGACCGGCGCCCGTCCCGCGGTGCTCGGGATGCACGACGAGGGAGAGCGTCGTCGCGCGGGTGACGGTGCCGCCGTCCGTCGCCGCGTGGAGGTAACCGACGGGTGTCGCGTCGTCGACCGCGAGGAGGCCGACACTTGCGGGGTCGGGATGTTCGAGGTCACGCCAGACCCCGTCGCCGAAGGGCGGGCGACCGTCGGCGGCGAGCGCCGCGTCCGCGAGCCGGTGCACCAGCGGAGCGGTTCCGGGCGCGCCGGGCGACAGCACGCGGATCTCCAACACTCGCGCGAGGCTACCGGTCGCCGCCGGTGCGGCCGTTACCCGCCCGCCCGGTACTGTCCCCGCCGTGGCGCGCGCATCGAAGCCGGCTCCGGCGCGGACCCCCGCGGCCCGGGCCACCCGTGCACCGGCACGGCGCGTCCGCCCGCGGGGCGCGCAGGCCCGCGCCGACGTCGTCGTCGAGCGGCTCGCGAAGGAATACCCGGGAACGGCCAAGGACCTGTGTGCGCTCACGCACGACTCGCCGTACCAGTTGATCGTCGCGACGATCCTGTCCGCGCAGACGACCGACGAGACGGTCAACCGGGCCACCCCGGCCTTGTTCGCGCGCTACCCGACGCCCGCGGACCTCGCGGAGGCGAACCCCGACGAGCTGGAGGAGCTCGTGCACTCGACCGGCTTCTTCCGGTCGAAGGCGAAGAACCTGATCGGGATGGCGCGCGCGCTCGAGGAGCGCTTCGACGGCGAGGTCCCGACCGATCTCGACGATCTGACCAAGCTGCCCGGGGTCGGCCGCAAGACGGGCAACGTGATCCGCTCCGTCGGCTTCGGGCTCCCGGGCCTCCCCGTCGACACGCACGTCGGCCGGCTGGCGCGGCGGCTCCGCCTGACGCTCGAGGAGGATCCGGTCAAGGCCGAGCTCGCCCTCAACGACCTCGTCGCACCCGAGGAGCGCGGCGCGCTCTCGTTGCGGCTCATCCTGCACGGGCGCCGGGTCTGCGACGCCCGCCGCCCACGTTGCGACGTCTGCGTCCTCAACGACATCTGCCCCTCCGCGTTCAAGCTCTGACGCGAGGGGTCAGACGCGGAGGTCCGTGATCGACTCGGTCGCCCGGTCGAGGGTGCGGCGAGCCGCGACCAGTGCCCGCTCCACCGCGTAGAGCTCGGTGGCGATCGCGGCGTTCGGCGTCCCGTCGTAGCGGTCGGCGACGGCGAGGATCCGCTCGGTCAGCTCGTCGATCTGGCTTCCCAGGGTCGAGAG
>DASRHL010000066.1:0-14013 GCA_035650535.1 Acidimicrobiia bacterium | reverse complement strand
GTGGAACGCCTCGGGCAGCGGCTGCCCGTCGAGCACGTGGACGGCGCCGTCGACCGCGAGCTCGTGGACGGTCATCGCGTTGGTCGTCAGCGTCCCCGTCTTGTCGACACCGATGGCCGTCGCGGAACCGAGCGTCTCGATGACCGCCGACCGGCGCGCCAACACGTTGCGCCGCGACATCCGCCAGGCACCGAGCGCGAGGAAGACGGCGAGCACGACCGGGAACTCCTCCGGCACCATCGCCATCGCCGTGGCGATGCCGGCGAGGAGGCCCTCGAGCCAGTCGCCGCGCGTCGACCCGTACACGATCACGACGGCCGCGGCGGCACCCAACCCGACCGCGGCGACGACGCGCACGAGCCGGTCGATCTCGTGCTGCAACGGCGTCCGTTCGGGCTCGATCGTGCGGAGCGCGGCGCCGATCCGGCCGAGCTCGGTCGCGGCGCCCGTCCCGCGCACGACCGCGACGCCGTGCCCCCGTACGACCAGGGTCCCCGAGAACACCCACGGTGTCGCGTCGCCACCGGGCGAGCCCATCGCCGCCGGCGCGTCGTCGCTCGTCGCCGGGTCGGGGGTCTTGCGGACCGGGACGGACTCGCCCGTCAACGCCGACTCGTCGACCGCGAGGTTCACGGACTCCACGAGCACCCCGTCGGCGGGCACGCGGTCGCCCTCGCCGAGCAGCACGACGTCACCCCGGACGACTTCCCGTCCGCTGATGCGCGCCTGCCGCCCGTCGCGCACGACGAGCGCGCGCGGCGACGAAAGGTCGCGCAACGCGACGAGCGCACCCTCGGTCTTGTGCTCCTGGTACGTCGAGATGAAGAGCACGACGCCGACCGTCGACATCAGGATCACGCCGTCGAGAGGTTCCGCGAGCAGGAAGTTGACGGTTCCGGCGCCTGCCAGCAGGAGCACCATCGGTTCCCGCAGGACGGCCCACGCCTGCTGCGCGATCGTCCGCGGCTTCGCCGTCGGCAGCTCGTTCGGTCCGTCCGACGCGAGCCGCCGGGCCGCCTCGGCGCTCGTCAGCCCGGCCCGGGCAGCGGGGGCGGCGGCCACGGTGGGGCCGGCACCACCGGGCGTCACGGGCTCGCATCCTTTCGGGGGCCCGACGACCTGTGGTTGGGTGAGGGCGTGTACCGGGCGAGGCGGACGTGAGCGCGGCGTGGCTCTGGGCCCGGGCCGAGCTGCGGGCACGCTGGCGCTCCTGGCTCGTGCTCGGGCTCCTCGCCGGCGCGACCGCCGGGATCGCGGCCGCCGGCGTCGCCGGCGCGCACGCCGCAACCCGGATCAGTCCTGCCCAGATGCTCCCCACGGAGTAGCGGCGCCGTTCCCCGCAGCGTCGCGAACACCGCGAATCGGTGCCGCGATGCCTGGTCATCGAGGGCGGCTCTTCGTTTCGGCCCCGGCGCGCGAACCTGCGGGTAACCTGCGCACGGCAGGTCGGTGTTCGCGGGGTGAGCATGAGCGACCTGTCCGTCAACATCAGACGCAAGCGCCGGGCGGTCATCGTCTCGGTGGCCGGCGAGATCGACATGGCGACCGCGGGCCGGCTCGAGTCGTCGGTGCGCGGTCACGCGGATCTCGACGTGACGGTCGACCTCGAGGGCGTGACGTTCATGGACTCCTCCGGGATCACCGCGCTCGTCCGCCTGCAGCGCCAGGTCATGGACGAGGGTCACACGCTCCGGGTGACCGGCGAACGACCCAACGTGCGGCGCGTGCTCGAGATCTCGGGCCTGTACGACCTGCTCCACGGCGGGTGAGACGGGCGGGTCGCCGCGCGCCCGTCACCGGCGCAGCGCGTCGATTCGCGACCGGTACTCGCGCTCGTCGATCTCGCCCTTGGCGAAGCGTTCGGCGAGCACGTCGGCGGCCCGGCGCTCGGCCGGCCCCCAGTCGTCGAGGGTCCGCCGGCCCTGGCGGGCCAGGACCCAGACCGTCAACGCCAGGAGCACGACGAAGACGAGGGACCCGGTTCCCATCCACCACCATCCGCCGTCGTGCATCATCGGGTGACCGTTCCTTCCCGCCCGCATGCGATCCGCTGCTACGGCCTTCCACCTCCCATCGAACGCCCCGGGTGCACCGGCCGCCAGGGCCGATCGTCACACGGCGCGGCTCAGGCCACGTCGCCGGCGGGGCGGACCGGACCGAACAGGAAGCCCTCGCCGTCGTGGCAGCCGGCGTCGAGCATCCGGGCGCGGTCGTCCTCGCTCTCGATCCCGACGGCGATGACGCGGAGCCCCAGGGCCCGGGCCAGCGCGACGGTGCCGCGCGCCATTCGCCGGCGGGCGGGATCGCGCGTCGCGTCCCGCACGAGCCGGCGGTCGAGCCGCAGCTCGTCGAACCCGTACCCGACGATGTCGCCGACGTCGCACTCGGCGTCGACGCCGCTCAGGACGAGCCGGACGCCGAGATCGTGGAGCGTGCGCAGCGCGGTCTCGACCGTCCGCGACGGTCGGGCCACGATGGCGTGGGCGACCTCGACGCACAGGTCGGGCGCCGCCACGCCGAGATCGTCGACGATCTCGGCGAGGTAGCGCTCGGCGCCCAGGTCTCCGAGCAGCCGGCGCGAGAGGTGCCCGTAGGCGCGGATCGACGCTCCGCTGCGGGCGCGGCGTGCCGCGGCGGCGGCCGTCCGCCGGAGGACCGCCAGGTCGATGACGGGAAGGACGGGCGTGCCGGCCACGAGGTGGATGAACTGGTCGGCTTCCAGCAGGCCGTGGCGCGGGTGCGCCCACCGCGCCAGCCCCTGGTAGCCGACGAGCTCGCCGGTGTCGAGCTCCACCACCGAGTGCACGTGCGGACGGATGAGCCCGTGGCTCACGGCGAGCGCGAGCTCGTCGGCGAGCGTCGTGATCGTGACCCCGGTGTCGGCCTCGAACATCGTCGTGCGGGCTCCGCCCACGGACTTCGCCCGCCGCATCGCGCCCTCGGCCCGCCGCAGCAAGGCAGCGGGCTCGTCGCCGGCCTCCGCGATCGCGAGCCCGAAGCTCGCCGAGACCGCGCACGCGCCGTCGCCCAGATCGACCCCCACCTCGCCCACCGCGGCGCGCAACCGCTCGACGACCTCCCACGCGGTGTCGCCGTCCTGGAGCCCGGTGACGACAACGGCGAACGTGTCGTCACGGATGCGCGCCACGGTGTCGCCGAGCCGGGTGACCCGCGACATCGCGTGCGCGATCCGGCGCAGGACCTCGTCACCGCGGGCGCGGCCGAACGACGCGTTCAGGTCCGACATTCCGTCGACGTCGGCGACGATCACGGCGATGCGCGCGCCGCTGCGCGCGCCGCGCGCCAGCGCGGCGGCGATCCGTTCGTCGATGGCGTCGGGCCCCGGGAGCCCGGTGAGCGCGTCGGCGACCACACCCGCGCCGAGGCCGCCGCGCGGCGCCGCGTCGAGCTCGCGACCGAACGCGACGAGCGTCCGCACCTCGCCGCCGGGCCCGACGTCGGCGACGACGGTCACGTCCATCGGCGTCGCATCGCCCGAAGCCGTCAGCACGGGGATCTCGCCCCGCCACGTGCGCGTGTGCAGCAGCGCGGGACGCACCTCGTCGTAGTACCGGGCGAACGCGTCGGGCGGGAAGAGGTTGCCGGTCGTGAGGCCGGCGCCGTCGGCGACCCCGAGCCGCTTCCGGGCCGCGTCGTTGAGGTACACGATCCGGCTCGCGTCGTCGACGACCCCCACCAGGTCGGAGGTGTGCTCGACGAACGCGAGCAACTGCCTCGTCACGGTGCCGTCGGGGACACCCGCCGGCAGATCCGACCGCGATTCCGGCACAGGGCCCGGAGTGTTGCCGATCCGGAGCGGATGTGACCAGCAGCCGGCCGCGCTACCGGCAGACCTCGGCCCAGACGACCTTCCCGCCCGCCGCGGGCTCGTGGCCCCACCGGTACGCCATCGCCTCGATCAGGTGAAGGCCGCGCCCGTCGGATGCCAACCCCTCGACGCCGCGGCGGGCCGGGGGTTGGCAGCTGCCGTCCGCGACCCGGATCGCGATGCAGCCGTCACCGCGCGCCAGGGTGACCGTGAACGGCGAGCCGGTGTGCGTGACCGCGTTGGACGCGAGCTCGGTGACGATGAGCAGGCAGTCGTCCAGCAGGTCCGGGCAGGCCCAGTCCGCGAGCGTCTCGGCCGCGAACCGGCGCGCCGCGCGGGGCGCGTCGACGGTCGCCGTGAACCCGCGGCTCCGCTCCGCGTCCTCGCTGCCCACGGCGACGACGCCGGAGTGCACGCGGCAGACGTCGGCGTGCGCGGTCTCCGCGTCGGCGCCGTCGAAGAGGCGCGCCGGGTACGCACAGAACAACGAGAACGACCGGTCGGCGAACAGCGCGTTCCACTGGTCCTCGAGCTGCATCGCGCCGGTGACGTTCCCCGATTCCCAGAGCAGCGCGACCATCTCGCCGAACGCCCACACCGACCGCCCGCCGGCGTTGCCGCGGCGCACCAGCTCACCGACGGTCGCCCGGAAGCGGAGCGGATCGGGGGCGCCGTCGACCATGAAGCCGGCGAGCGTCGCCGCCGCGTCGCGCAGCACGAGCCGGCCCTCCGCCCGGCTCGACGCGACGTCGACCCCGAGGCCGGCGAGCGCGGTCGAGAAGTCCGCGAGGTGCGCTTCGGAGACGATCAGGACCGCGGTCGCGCCGGCGGCCAGCGCTTCGCTCGCGGAGCGTGCGACGACGCGGGCGAGCTGCTCGTCGGAATCGTAGAAATGGACGACGTGGTCGCCGTCGACGAGCCGGACCTCGACGTCGCTCTGCATGGGCATGGGTACGCGCTCCCGGCGGCCGCCGTGACGGGCCTTGAGTACCCGCCGCGCGAATTCGTAAACAGCCGCGCCATCAACCCTCCGACTCGGCGGTGCCCGCCGCGGGCCCCGGGTCGCCGGGCGCCGGCCGGCAGCGCAGCGTGTAGCCCCGGCGGTGCACCGAGGCGACCGCCCGGCCGTGGACGCCGAGCCGGCGCCGGAGCCGGGCGACCGCGACCTCGACCAGGTGCGGGTCGGCGCGGTCGTCGCCCCACACGCTGCGCAGCAGATGGGTCTTGGTGAACACGGCGTTGGGGCGCTCGGCGAGGGTGGCGAACAACCGGGCCTCGGTCTCGCTGAGCTCGACCGGCTCCCCGCCGACGGTCGCGACCGTGCCCGCGAGGACCGCTTCGGTCCCCTCGAGGCGGACCCGCACCGTCCGCTCGGCCAGGCGACCGGCGACCGCGCGCACCAGCGGGCCCAGCCGCCACGCGGTCGGGACCACGAGACCGGCCGGATCGAGGCCGCTCGCGACCGCGGCCTCGGCGCAGACCGGCCCGACGCAGCCGACGACGACGCGGCCGTCGGCCAGCGCCGCCCGCAGCGCCTCCTCGAGGTCGTGCTCGGCGGCGATCGCGAGCAGGTTGCGTACGGCGGGGCCGGTCGTGAAGGTGACCGCGTGGATCCGGCCCTCGGCCAGGCCCTTCACGAGCCGGACGGCGGGGCGCCGGTCCTCGGGCAGCTTCCACTCGTAGACCGGGATCTCGACCACCTCGGCGCCCGCGGCTCGGAGGCGGGCCAGCTCGGGCGACCCGCCGCTGCCGTCGACCTGCACCGCGACGCGGTCACCGGGCACCAGGTCGCGCAGCACGAGCTCGACCGCCTCGCCGAGCCGCTCGGTCGGGGCCCGGGCCGTGACCTCGAGGCCGGCCGCGTGCACCGCGCCCGACGCCTTGGGACCCCGGGCGTAGATCCGTGCCCCGGCCAGCGCATGGTGCAGCTCGGCCCCGAGGCCCCAGCTGTCGGCCGCGCCGAACCAGGAGCGCACGCCCAGGCCCGTGTTGGCCACGAACGCCCGGGGCGGGTGGTCGACCAGTGCCTCGGTCACGGCGCGAAGCGCTGCGTCGGAGCCGAGCGGCAACGTGCGGATCGACGGCCCGTGCACGACGGCCGCACCGCGGCGCTCGAACAGGGCGGCCTGCTCGTCCCAGCGCCGGTCGGCGGTGATGCCGACGGTGAACCCGTGGAGCATGCCGGCCATCGTGGACGGCCCGCGTGTCGGGGGTGTTTCGTCCGGGTGACGGCGGCCGGTCACCTGGGGTCGCCGGCGGGTGCCGGCCGGGCGGTCCGGGCCGGCGCGGGCGCCGACGACCGGCGGGCCCGCCGGGCCCGGCGTGCCTTCACGTCCCGGTCGGGGCCGGCCGCCCGGACCTGTACGGCGCACTGCTTGTAGTTGGGCTCGCGGCTCACCGGATCGAACTCGTCGTCGGTGAGGCGGTTCGCGCACCGGTCCTCCCAGTGGAACGGGACGAAGACCTCGCCCCGCCGCACCACGGCCGTGACCCGCAGCCGGATCCGCTCGATGCGGCCCCGGGCCGACTCGACCGTCACCCAGTCGCCGGCCCGCAGCCCGAGCCCGGCGGCGTCGTCGGGGTGCATCTCGACCCACGCGTCGGGGGCCAGCGACTCGAGGATCGCGATGCGGCCGGTCTTCGTGCGGGTGTGCCAGTGCTCGACCGTGCGGCCGGTGTTGAGCAGGAACGGGAACCCGGGGCGGGGCGGATCGCGCAGCGCCACGGGCTCCACCGGGAAGACGCGGGCCTTCCCGCCGGGGTGGTGGAACACGCCGTCGGTGTAGAGCCGGGGCGTCCCGGCCGGGGGCACGCCGTCACCGGCCGGGCACGGCCACTGCACGCCGCCGGTCCGGTCGATGCGCTCCCACGAGATGCCGCTCGCGTCGCAGGGGCGCCCCGCCGAGACCCGGCGCCACTCCTCGTACGCGTCACGCGGCGACGTCCAGCCGGCGAACAGGTCGTCGTGACATCCCCACGCGCGCGCGAGGGCGAGGAAGATGTCGAAGTCGGGACGCGCCTCGCCGGGCGGTGCGACCGCGGCGCGAACGCGCGACACGCGGCGCTCGCTGTTGGTGAACGTTCCCTCCTTCTCGCCCCAGATCGCGGCCGGGAGCACGACGTCGGCCAGCGCGGTGGTCGGCGTCTCGAAGCCGTCCTGCACCACCAGGAGATCGAGCGCGCGCAGCGCGGCCTCCAACCGGTCACGGTGCGGGAACGACACGACCGGATTGGTCGCGATGACCCACAGGCCCTTGATCTCACCTGCGAGCACGCCGTCGACGATGTCGGGGTAGGCGCCGCCGCGCTGCGAGGGGAGCCGCGCCTCGTCGACACCGAGCCGCTCCGCCAGCTCCGCACGCGCGACCGGGTCGTCGTACGGGCGGTAGCCGGGCATCGACGCCGTGAACCCGGCCTCCCGGGTACCCATCGCGTTGCACTGGCCGGTGATCGAGAACGGCGCGGCGCCGGGCCGACCCACGTTGCCGGTGAGCAACGCGAGGGTGTCGAGCAGCGTCACCGTGTCGGTCCCCTGGACCGAGTGGTTCACACCCATGGTCCACGCGAACACGCACCGCTCGGCGCGGCCGATCGTCCGCGCGACGCCGCGGATCGTCGCCGCGTCGACGCCGCTCTCGGCGGCGGCGCGGTCCACCGTCCACGTCGCGAGGTGGGTCAGCAGCTCGTCGAGGCCGTCGACGCGGCGGCGCGCGGCGGCGAGGTCGACGAGACCGTCGTCGAGCAACGCGACCAGAATGCCGTTGAGCAGCGCGATGTCGCCGCGCGGCCGCACCGCCAGGTGGACGTCGGCGAGCATCGCGGTCTTGGTGACGCGCGGATCGACGGCGATGACGGTCTGCCCGTCGCGCGCGTGGACGCGCGGGACGAGGAGCGGGTGGTTGTCGGCGATGTTCGCACCCCACAGCACGAGCACGTCGGCGAGCTCGAAGTCCTCGTAGCAGCCGGGTGGGCCGTCGCTGCCGAAGCTGAGCTTGTAGCCCGAGACGGCGCTCGCCATGCAGAGCGTCGTGTTGCCGTCGTAGTGCTCCAGTCCCATCCCGAGCCGGACGAGCTTGCCCAGCGCGTAGAACTCCTCGGTGACGAGCTGGCCGGTCGACAGCACCGCGACGGAGCCGCGGCCGTGGCGGTCGATCAGGTCGCGCATGCGCGCGGCGACATGACCCAGGGCGGCGTCCCAGGCGACGGCGCGCCCGTCGACGCGTGGCGTCGTGAGCCGGCCCTCGGCCTCGAGCATGTGGTGCTCCGAGAGCCCCTTCGGGCACAGCCGCCCGCGGTTCACCGGGTGGTTCGGGTCGCCCTGCACCGCGACCGCGCGCCCGTCGCGCACGCCGAGCAGCATCCCGCACCCGACCGAGCAGTACCCGCAGGTCGTCCGCACCCAGCGGTCCACCGCGCGGGTCCGGGCGACGGGCCCGTGACCGGGCTGGCCGACGTACGCGTAGCGGTCGGCGCCGTGGTCGAGGCCGAGCCGCGCCAGCAGGCGGTGCACGCCGCGTGTCACGCGCCCGCCTCGGCAGCGGGGACGAGCGGCGCCGCACACACGTAGAACAGCCACCGCCCGACAGCCTCGGCACCCAGTAGCAGCGCGGTGGCGACGACGACGGGCCCGCCCGCGAGCGCGACGAGGGCACCGGCGAGCGCGCCCGCGACGCGCGCGGCCGTCCACCCGCGGGCGCCGTGCACTTCGAGGGCGAGCGATGCCGCGGCCGCGGGCTCCGGGCGGCCGGCGAGCCGCGCCCAGTTGCACGCCGTGAGCGACACGCCGGCGAGCGTGCCACCCGCCGCGAGCAGCGGGCGACCGGTCACGACCGAGCCCAGCGCCGCCGTCGTCGCGAAGAAGCGGGCGACCGTGAGTGGCGTGTCCCATGCCGGGCGCCCGGGCACGAGGTACAGCCGGGCCGAGGCGTACACGCCGGCGCACCCGACGACCGCGGCGGGCACCGCGAGCCCGGCGACGAACGCGGTCCCGGCCGCGAGCAGCGCGTACGCGCCGAGGAGCACGACCTCGCGGCTCAGCCAGGACCGACGGAGGTTCCGGACGGCCTTCCACGCCGCCACCGGGCGCCCGAGGTGCAGCACCGCGCCGGCCAGCGCGGCGAGCGCGAGCAGCGCGGCGGCCCACCGTCCACGCGTTCCGCCTCCCAGCACGCTCACGCCGACGGCGAGCTGGCTCAGGAGCGTCAGCCACACGAGCGGCCAGTGCGGCTCCTGGCGGCGGACCGCCCGCCCGTCGACCGGTTGGACGTCGGCCCACCCCGCGTCCGGCACCTCGATGCGGGTCGTCGACAGCGTGAGGGCCGCCGGCGGGAGGCCGGGCGCGTCGGCGGGGGCGTGCTCGCGGCGCCACGCGGCGACGTCGACCTTCTCGATCGTGATCGCGTGCGTCGGGCACGCACCCACGCACGCGGGCGCCAGGCCCTCGGCCAACCGCGGCTGGCACATGTCGCACTTCGTGACGATGCGCCGGTCGGGCTGGAACACGGGAACCGAGTACGGGCACGTCCAGGTGCAGTACTGGCAGCCGATGCAGTCGTCGGCGTGGTGCGCGACGACGCCGTTCGCGAGCTTCTCGTACGCGTTGGTCGGGCAGCCGGCCAGACACAACGGCTCGAGGCAGTGGTTGCACGCCATCGAGACCTGCAGGCGGCGTGTGTGCGGGTGGTCGCCGCCCTCGAGCTCGCGCACGCGGCGCCAGACCGTGCCGGGCGGCAGGCCGTTCTGCTCGGCGCAGGCGACTTCGCACGAGTGGCAACCGATGCAGGCCTCCACGCTGAAGCCGAAGCGGTACTGCTCACCGGCGTCGAGGGGCAGCAGCTCGGGACCGTGCGCGGCGGGGCGGGGGTCGGCCCGGCGTGTCAGCGTGACGGGCATCGCCGCCGTCGTCTCAACCGCCACGGCGCACCACGACGAAGCCATCGTCCAGACGGACGTCGTGCACGCGCACCGAGACCCCGGGGTCGTCGAGGCACCGGCCCGTGCGGAGCTCGAAACGCTGCTTGTACATCGGGGACGCGACCGTCGGGGCCCCGTCGACCTCGCCGACGAGCCCGCGACTCAGCACGCTGGCACCGGAACACGGGTCCCGGTTGTCGATCGCGGCGAGCTCGCCCGTCGACAACAGGAAGACCGCAACCGGGTCGCCGTCCACCAACGCGGCGACGCCCCGCTCCGGCGTCAGCCGGGACGCGGGGCACACCCGTGTCCATTCCGAACCGGCACGCGCCGCCGCGACCCGATCGACCGCCGAAACCATGCTCATGTCGTCACCCCACCCCGGCGGAGGCCGGGACGCGCTGACCTCTGACCTCGACGCGTGCGATCGTCGGGTCGGGCTCGTCGCTGTTGACGTACGAGACGAAGCGTTCGAGCCGACTCGGGTCGGCGAGCGTCTCCTCCCACTCGCAGCGGTACGACGCGACATGGCGCGCCATGTCCGCTTCGAGCTCGGCGCCGATGCCGAGCGCGTCGTCCATCACGACGCGGCGCACGAACTCGATGCCGCCCGGGAGCTTGCGCTGCCAGGTCGCGGTGCGTTCGAGCCGGTCGGCGGTACGCACGTACCACATCAGGTACCGGTCGATCGAGCGCACCAGCGTCTCGCGGTCGAGGTCCTCGGCGAGCAGCTCCGCGTGCATCGGGCGCATGCCCCCGTTGCCGCCGACGTAGAGGTTCCAGCCCCGCTCCGTGGCGATCACGCCGACGTCCTTGCCCTGGGCCTCGGCGCACTCGCGGGCACACCCCGACACGGCGAGCTTGATCTTGTGCGGCGAGCGCAGCCCGCGGTAGCGGAGCTCGAGGTCGACCGCGAGCTGTACGGAGTCCTGCACGCCGTACCGGCACCACGTCGAACCGACGCACGACTTCACCGTACGGACAGCCTTGCCGTACGCATGGCCCGACTCGAGCCCGGCGTCGAGCAGGCGCGCCCAGATCTGCGGGAGCTGCTCGATGCGGGCGCCGAACAGATCGATCCGCTGGCCCCCGGTGATCTTCGTGTAGAGACCGAAGTCGCGGGCCACCTCGCCGATCGCGATCAGCTGCGCCGGCGTGATCTCGCCGCCGGGAACCCGGGGCACGACCGAGTAGCTGCCGTCGCGCTGGAGGTTCGCGAGGAAGTGGTCGTTCGTGTCCTGCAGCGCGGCCTGCTCTCCGTCGAGGATGTAGCCCGAGCCGAGCGACGCGAAGATCGACGCGACCGCGGGTTTGCAGATCTCGCAGCCGCGGCCCCGGCCGTGCCGGTCGACGAGCTCGGCGAAGCTGCGGATGCCGGTCGCCCGCACGATTTCGTACAGCTCCTGGCGGGTCACGTCGAAGTGCGGGCACAACCCGGTCGCGACCGTGCGCCCAGCGGCAGTCAACTCGGCGTTCACGAGCTGCTGCACGAGCGGGACGCAGGAACCGCAGCCCGACCCCGCCTTGGTGGCCGACCGCACGGCGGCGGCCGTGTCGTACCCGTCGCGCACCGCGGCGCGGACCGCTCCGCACGCGACGTTGTGGCACGAGCACACCCGGGCCGCGTCGGGCAGCTCGAGGGGGGCGGTACCGCCGCCGTCGGGTCGCAGCAGCGCGAGCAGGTCGGGTGGCGTGATCGTCCCGCGCGCACACTCCGCGAGCACACCGAACGGGCGCGTGTCGCCGACGAGGACGGCGCCGGTGACGCGGCCGTCGGCGTCGACGACCACCTTCTGCCACGTCCCTTGCGGCTCGTCCGCGACGACGATCTCGGCACCGGGCGCGTGCGGATCGCCGACCGACGCGACGTCCACGCCGAGAAGCTTCAGCGTCGTCGCCGTGTCGGAACCGGTGAAGGTCGCCTCGCCACCGCTCAGGTGCTCGGCGACCGTCTCGGCCATCGCGAACCCGGGCGCGACGAGTCCGTAGACACGCCCGCGGTGGCACGCGACCTCGCCGATCGCGTACACGTCGGCCGCCGACGTACGGCAGGTGTCGTCGACCACGATCCCGCCGCGCTCGCCGACGGCGAGACCGGCCTCTCGCCCGAGCTCGTCGCGCGGGCGGATCCCGGCGGCGAAGACGACGAGGTCGGCGGCGACGGTCCGGCCGTCGGCGAGCGCGAGGCCTACGGCCCGCCCGTCGCGGCTCGTGGCCACCTCGGTCGTGGCGACACTGGTCAGCACGTGCAGACCGAGTGCCTCGACGTGCCGGCGGAGCGCGCGGCCGCCGCCCTCGTCGAGCTGCACGGCCATGAGCCGTGGCGCGAGCTCGACGACGGTCGTGTCGAGGCCGAGGAGCCGCAGGGCGTTGGCCGCCTCCAGCCCGAGCAGCCCGCCGCCGACCACGGCGCCGGTCCGACAGCCCGTCGCCCAGCTCCGGATCGCGGCGAGGTCGTCGACCGTCCGGTAGACGAAGACCCCGGCCGCGCCGGTGCCGGGGACGGGCGGGACGAACGGGCTCGACCCGGTGGCGAGCACGCACGTTCCGAACGAGATCCGTCCACCGCTCGCGAGCGTCGCCTGGTGCACCCCGGGGTCGAGGGCGACGACACGGTCGCCGAGGACGAGACGGACGCCGGGCGCGTCGTAGAGCCCGTCCCGACCGAGCGTGAGCTCGGCGAGGTCGGTGCCGTCGAACAGCGACGACAGGTGCACGCGGTCGTAGGCGCGGTGGCGCTCCTCGCCGACGACGACGAGGGGACGCCGCTCCGGCAGGCCGCGTTCGACCGCGGCCTCGACGAAGCGGTGGCCGACCATGCCGTTGCCGACGACGAGGACCTCGGCGTGCTCCACGGCCGGGTTGTGGTCCACGGGCTCCTCCGGGGGACGACGGCGACGATCGGTCGGGCGGACGGCCCGGCCCGGGCCGCCGCCGTGTGCGATGCCCACAGGGAACCCGGTCGGGGTTCCGCTGCCGTTTCGCGGTCGTGAAGAGCGCGCGTCGGGCGGTGCACACGGCGACGGCCGTCGAGTGAGGGGGCTGTCAGGCGACGGTCAGACGCCGGCCAGCCGGCGCCGCGACGGGCGCAGGTAGACCGCCCAGGTGACGGCCAGGCACACGACGTAGAAGCCGATGAACGCGACGTACGCCGCGTTCCCCGTCTGCGACGACAGGAACGACTGGCGCAACGCCAGGTTCACGAGCACGCCACCGAACGCGCCGACCGAACCGGCGATGCCGATGAGAGCCCGCGACATGCGGCGCGCCGTGCGCTCCGCGGCGTCCGGGTCCGCGCCGGCTCCGACCTCGCGGCCGGCCTTGGCCCGGAAGATCGCCGGGATCATGCGGTAGGTCGAGCCGTTGCCCAGTCCGCTGAACGCGAACAGGGCGACGAACGCGACGAGGAACAGCGCGAGCGAACCCGCTTCCGACGCGACCAGGAGCAGCGCAGCGCCCCCCGCCATGGCGACGAAGTTCCAGAACGTGACGTGCGCGCCGCCGAGCCGGTCGGCGAGGCGCCCACCCACCGGGCGGACGAGCGAACCGAGCAACGGGCCGAGGAACGTGAGGTACGCCGCCTTGATCGGCGTGCTGAACGTGTCCGCGAACTGCACCTGGAGCACCTGACCGAACGCGAAGCTGAAGCCGATGAACGAACCGAACGTGCCGATGTACAGAAGGCACATGACCCACGTGTGCGGATCCCTCGAGACGTCGCGCATCGCCCGCTTCTCGTTCGTCGCGTGGGTCAGGTTGTCCATGGAGAGGTACGCGAGGAGCGTCGAGACCACGACCAGCGGGATGTAGACGGCCAGCATCATCCGCGG
This sequence comes from Acidimicrobiia bacterium, assembly GCA_035650535.1. Taxonomy (GTDB): domain Bacteria; phylum Actinomycetota; class Acidimicrobiia; order IMCC26256; family PALSA-555; genus DASRHL01. The sequence continues at coordinate 441 of DASRHL010000066.1, read as the reverse complement.
GTGATCCGCGCCGGCGACCGCCAGCACGGCGAGTCCGACGAGCTGCACCGCGGCCACCCCCAGGTTGCCGCCGCCCGCGTTGAGACCGAGGGCCCAGCCCTTCAGTCGCTGGGGGTAGAAGGCGTCGATGTTGGCCATCGACGACGAGAAGTTGCCGCCGCCCACGCCCGCGACCGCCGCCACGAGCAGCAGCGTGCCGAACGAGACCCCCGGATGGAGGACGGCCGCGGTGATCCCGCAGGGGACCAGCAGCAGCGCGGCGCTGATCACGGTCCAGTTGCGGCCGCCGAACTTGGCGACCGCGAACGTGTACGGCAGCCGCAGGGCGGCCCCGACCGCCGTGGGCACCGTCGTCAGCAGGAACTTCTGGCCCGGATCGAGCCCGTACTGCGGCCCGAGGAAGAGCACGAACACCGACCACAGGCTCCAGATCGAGAAGCC
>DASRHL010000065.1:0-3095 GCA_035650535.1 Acidimicrobiia bacterium | reverse complement strand
CCATCGCGACCACCGGTTTCGGGAGCCGGCGGATCTGGATCTGCAGGTCGAGCACGTTCAGGCGTCCGACGCCGTCGTCGCCGACGTAGCCGTCGTCGCCCCGGACCCGCTGGTCGCCACCCGAGCAGAACGCCTCGGGCCCGTCGCCGGTGAGGATCACGACCCCGACCCGGGGATCGTTGCGGGCCCGCTCGAACGCGTCCATGAGCTCGAACAGCGTGCGGGGCCGGAACGCGTTGCGGACCTCGGGCCGGGAGATGGTGATCTTGGCCACGAGGCCGCCGGCCGCGACCTCCGCGGTCTCGTAGCGGATGTCGCCGTAGTCGGCGTCGCCCGGCTTCCAGTCCGCCCCCGGGCGGATCACCCGCCGGCTCGGGTCGTCCGCGGACGTCGCCGGCCCGCGAGGTGCATCATCCATGGGCGTCTCCACTCTGGGAGCGATCACTCCAACGGACGCTACGGTAGCCCCCGATGCCCGCCGCCGACGAAGTGCCGCTGACCGCGGTCCTCCTCCCCCGCTCCGGGGCCGCCGCCGCCGTCACCGCGGCGTGGGACGCCGGCGAGGCGGTCACCGTCCTCGACCCGGCGGGGCCCACGGCCGCCCTCGCCGCCACGCTCGATCGCCTCCGGCCCACGCACCTGCTCGACGGCGACGGGCGGCGGCCGCTCGGGGGCGGCGTGCCGGTGGCGGCGGGCGTGTGCGCCGTCGTCGTGACCTCGGGGACCACCGCCGCGCCGAAGGGCGTCGAGCTGACGACGGCGGGGCTCGAGACGATCGGCCGGGGCTGCAACGCCGCCATCGGCGCCGGGGCGTCCGACCGGTGGTTGCTCTGCCTCCCCCTGCACCACGTCGCGGGCCTCGCGATCCTCGCCCGGGCGCGCGCGAGCGGCGCGGCTGTGACCGTCGACGCCGGCTTCGAGCCCGACGCGGTCGCGTGCGCGCCCCGGGAGCGTGGCGCCACCCTCGTCTCCCTCGTACCGACGATGTTGAAGCGGCTCCTCGACGCGGGCGCGCCGCTCGCCGACTACCGGGCGCTCGTCGTCGGCGGCGCCCCGATGCCACCGGCCGTGCGCGCCCGTGCGAGGGAGGTCGGCGCGCCCGTCGTCGACGCGTACGGCATGAGCGAGTCGTGGGGAGGGGTGGTGCTCGACGGCGTCCCGATCGCCGGCATGGAGGCCACGCTCGACGACGGCGACGACATCCTCCTGCGGGGCCCCGCCGTCATGCGCGGCTACCGGCTCGCTCCACGCGAGACACGTGAGGCGTTCACACCGGACGGTTGGCTGCGCACCGGGGACGTCGGCACGTTCGACGACGGCGGCCGGCTGCGCGTCGTCGATCGCCGCCGCGACATCATCATCACCGGCGGGGTGAACGTGAGCCCGACCGAGGTCGAGGTGGTCCTCGCGCAACATCCCGCGATCGCGGACGTCGGCGTCGCGGGCGTGCCCGACGACGAGTGGGGCGAACGCGTCGTCGCGTTCGTCGTCACCCGCGACGGCGACCCGACGCCGTCGCTCGGCGACGTGCGCGCGTTCGCGTCGGAACGGCTGAGCGCGCCGAAGGTGCCGCGCCAGGTCGTCGGCGTAGCCGAGATCCCGCGCAGCCCGGGAGGCAAGGTGCTGCGCCGCCTCCTCCCGGCGCCGTAGGCGCGCCGACCGTGGCCCGCCGCCCGGCCCGCCCGAAGTTCGAGAACGGCCCGATGCTCGCCGAGGCCGGCACGCTGCCGCCCGACGACGAGCACTGGGCGTACGAGATGAAGTGGGACGGCGTCCGCGCCCTCCTCGACGTCACTCCCTCCGGCGTGCGCATCACGTCGCGTCTCGGCAACGACGTCACCGGCCGGTACCCGGAGCTGCAACCCCTCGGCGGCGCGCTCGCGCCCTTGCGTGCCGTCCTCGACGGCGAGATCGTCGCGCTCGACGACTCGGGCCGCCCGAGCTTCGGGTTGCTGCAGAACCGCATGCACGCGGACCCGCGCAAGGCACAGCAGTTCGCGCTGAGCATGCCGGTCGTCCTCATGCTGTTCGACGTGCTCGAGCTCGACGGCAACGACGTGACCGCGCTGCCCTACACGGAGCGGCGCGCGCTGCTCGAGCGGCTGCACCTCGCCGGTGCGAACTGGCAGACGCCGCCGGTGCAGGTCGGGGGCGGGCGGCGTGTGCTCGACACCGCGCAGCGGCTCGGGCTCGAGGGCATCGTCGCGAAGCGGCTCGACTCGCCGTACGTGCGGGGCCGGCGCTCGGCGGCGTGGCGGAAGGTGAAGATCACCGCGCAGCAGGAGTTCGTCGTCGGCGGTTGGATCCCTGGCGAGGGCCGGCTCGAGACGACGGTCGGCGCGTTGGTCGTGGGGTACTACGACGGCACCGGCGGACCGTTGCGCTACGCGGGCCGGGTCGGGTCCGGCCTCGACGACGCGACCCGCGACCGGTACACGGCGACGCTGCGCGCCCGCCCGACGTGCCCGTTCGAGCCACCGCCACCCGCCGCCGTGCGCCGCGTGGCCCGCTGGGTCGAGCCCGAGCTCGTCGTCGAGGTCCGCTTCACGATGTGGACGACCGACGACGTGTTGCGCAATCCCGTCTATCTCGGCGAGCGCGACGACAAAGACCCTGCGGAGGTCGTCCGCGAACCGACGCCGGGGGTATGAACGCGGTCATGCAGCCGATGCCGGAGGACTGGGAGCGGGCGGTCGCGATCGTGGCCCACCCCGACGACCTGGAGTACGGGCTCGCGAGCGCCATCGCCCGCTGGACGGCCCAGGGCAAGGACGTGGTGTACGTGCTCGCGACGAGTGGCGAGGCGGGGATCGACGGGATGCCACCCGAGCAGTGCGCGCCCCTGCGCGAGGAGGAGGAACGCCGCAGCGCGGAGGTGGTGGGCGTGTCGCACGTCGAGTTCCTCGGCCACCCCGACGGGGCCGTCGAGTACGGCCTGCCACTCCGCCGCGACCTGTGCCGCGTGTTGCGTCGGCTGTGCCCGGACGTCGTGATCGGCATGAACTTCGAGCTGACCTGGGGTGACAGCCCCAACGTGAACCACGCCGACCACCGTGCCGTCGGCCTGGCGACGCTCGACGCAGCTCGCGACGCCG
>DASRHL010000064.1:0-13905 GCA_035650535.1 Acidimicrobiia bacterium | reverse complement strand
GTGGGTCGCGGCGACCACCACCTCGGCAGCGCCCCGCGCCGCCAGCAGCTCGGCGGCGGCGACGATGGTGCCGGCGGTGTCGATCATGTCGTCGACGAGGACGCAGCTCCGGCCGTCGACGTCGCCGACGACCTCGACGGCTTCCGCGATGTTGTGGGTGCCCTTCGGACGGCGCTTGTCGATGAACGCGAGCAGCGCGTCGATGCCGACCGTCTCGAGGTGGTTCGCGTAGCGGCGGGCGAGCTTGCCGCCGCCGGCGTCGGGCGACACGACCGTCACCTCGCCGCTGACGGACTCGCCGATGTACTGGGCGAGGATGGGGACGGCCGTCAGGTGGTCGACGGGGTAGTCGAAGAAGCCCTGGATCTGGCCGGTGTGCAGGTCGACGGTGACGACGCGGTCGGTACCGGCGACCGTCAGGAGGTCGGCGAGCAGCCGCGCGGTGATCGGCTCGCGACCCTGGGCCTTCCGGTCCTGGCGGGCGTACGCGAAGAACGGCACGACGGCGGTGATGCGTTTGGCGGACGCGCGCTTCGCGGCGTCGATCATGATGAGCTGTTCCATGATCCGGTCGTGGATCGGCTCGCAGTGGCTCTGGATCACGAAGACGTCGGCGCCGCGGATGCTCTCGCTGTAACGGCTGTAGATCTCGCCGTTCGCGAAGTCGTCGAGCACGACGTCGCCGAGCGACACCTGGAGGCACGACGCGATCTCTCCTGACAGCTCCTCGTTGCCGCGTCCGGCGAAGAGCATCATCCGCTTCCTGGGCACGAGCTCCATCAGACGCCTTCCTCGGTCTCGGTCTCGGTCTCGTCGCGGGCGTGGCGGGCCGCCACCCAGCCCTCCTCGGAGCGCGCCGGAACGCCCTTGGCCAGCGCACCCGGCGGCACGTCACGCGTCACGACCGATCCGGCGCCGGTGTACGCGCCGTCGCCGATCTCGACGGGCGCCACCAGCGTGTTGTTCGACCCGATGTGGGCGTCGCGGCCGATCTTCGTGCGGTTCTTGCGGACGCCGTCGTAGTTGGCGGTGATGGTCCCGGCGCCGATGTTCGCGTCGGCGCCGACCTCCACGTCGCCCAGGTAGGTGAGGTGGCTCGCCTTCGCGCCCTCGCCGATGTCCGCGTTCTTGGCCTCGACGAAGTTGCCGATCTTGGCCCGCATTCCCACGTGTGTCCCGGGCCGGAGGTGTGCGTACGGACCGATGGTCGCCTCGTCGCCCACCTCCGCCTCGCGCGCGACCGAGAACGTGATCGTGGCGCGCTCGCCGACGATCGTGTCGACGAGGCGCGTGTCGGGGCCGATCACCGACCCGGCGCCGACCACGGTGCGACCCTCGAGCATCGTGCCGGGGAGGATGCGGACGTCGGGCTCGAGCTCGACCGTGACGTCGATGTAGGTGCGCGCCGGGTCGGCCATGGTGACGCCCTCGCGCATCCAACGGTCGCAGATGCGCCGCCGTAGGATCGCCTCGGCGACCGCGAGCTGCGCGCGGTCGTTGACGCCGAGCGTCTCGGTCGGATCGGCGGCCGCGACCCCGAGCACCTGGTGCCCGGCCTGGCGCAGCACGCCGACGACGTCGGTCAGGTAGTACTCGCCCTGCGCGTTCTCGGGGCTCAGGCGCCGCAACGCCGGGGCGAGGAAGGCGCGCCGGAAGCAGTAGATCGACGGGTTGACCTCCGCGATCTCCAACTCGGCGCCGTTGGCGTCGGGCTGCTCGACGATGCGCTCGACGTTGCCGCGCGCGTCGCGCACGACACGCCCGTAGCCGGTCGGGTCGTCGAGCTCAGCGGTCAAGAGCGTCGCGGCGGCGTCGGCGAGGCGGTGCTCGGTCGCGAGGTCGGCGAGGGTGTCCGCGCGCAGCAGCGGCGTGTCGCCGGTGAGGACGAGGACGTCGTCGTCGGTGCCGAGCTCGTCGGCGAAGGCCGTGAGGCCGACGCTCGCGGCGTCGCCCGTGCCCCGCTGCACGCGCTGCTCGACGAACTCGACCGGGATCTCGGTCGCGAGCTGTTCCTGCAGCGTCTTCGTGACCCGTTCGGCGCCGTGGCCGACCACGACGACGATGCGTTCGAGCGGCAGCGCCACGAGCGTGTCGAGGACGTGGAGCAGCATCGGACGACCGCACAGCGGGTGCAGCACCTTCGGCGTGGCCGAGCGCATCCGCGTGCCCTCCCCGGCGGCGAGCACCACCGCCGAGAGTGGTCGGTACGCCACGTTGGCTCCCTCGTTCTCGATCGCTGTTCTGATTATGTTCCCCGACGGACGCTCGGGGGCGAGGTTTCGAACCTCGACTTGGGACTCCAAAGGACCCCGTGCTGCCGTTACACCACCCCCGAATGGCTTCCCGAGGCTACCGGCCGCCGTCTCGGCGCTGGCCCGCAATGTGACCGGGAGTGCCGGAGCGGCTACGGTGCCCGGCGTCATGGGCTCTCTCATCAAGAAGCGCCGCAAGCGTATGCGGAAGAAGAAGCACAAGAAGCTGCTGAAGAAGACGCGCTGGCAACGCCGCCAGCAGGGCAAGTAGGGCTCCGCAGGCGCCGGCGGCCGCCCTCCGGGGCGGCCGTTTCGCGCCCGGGCCCGTCGGACGGAACGACCGGCGAGCCGACGTCGTCGAGTCGTTCGACATCTCCGACGTCAGCCGATGCGGACCCCGCGGGTCACCGAGCCGGCCGCCGCGACGGGAACCCGCAGCCGCCGGCTCACCTCGGCGGCCACGTCGGGAAGGCCCCGGCTCCGGTCCATCGGGACGGCGTAGGCCGACCCGCTGCCGGCGAGGATCGCGGGCCGGCCCGCAGCCTCTTCGAGCGCGGCCCGGAAGTCGGCGAGGCCGGGCTCGACCGCCTCGGCCGCCGGCTCGAGGTCGTTGCTCAACTCGGGCAGGATCCGCTTCACCGGGCCGGGCGCCCGCACGCTGCGCGTCGCCCGCGGACCGCCGAGCTCGTCCCACGCGCGGTAGACCGCGGGGGTCGGCAGCCGGAACGGTGGGATCGCGACGAGGAACGGGAGGCCCGAGGGCAGGTCGACGGGCTCGATGCGCTCGCCACGCCCGCGCATCCACGCCGCGCCGCCGCGCAGGCAGAACGGGACGTCGGAGCCGAGCTTCGACGCGAGCGCGTGGAGCTCGTCGTCGTCGAGCGCGAGCTCGAGCAGCCTGCGGACGGCGACGAGCGCGGCCGCCGCGTCGGCCGAGCCGCCACCCAGCCCCGCACCGGCCGGGATCCGCTTGCGCAGGAGGAGGCGCACCCCGTGACCGGAACGGCCGGCGCGCAACATCACGTCCTCCGCGGCCCGAGCCGCGAGGTTGTCGATCCCGGGCGGCACGTTCTCGGTCTCGCCCTCCATCTCGAAGGTCACGCCGCCCGGATGGGGGACGGCGGTCGCCTCGACGACGTCGTGCGGCTGGCCGATCGACAGGGTGAGCGCCTCGAGCTCGTGGTAGCCGTCGTCACGCGTTCCGAGGACCCGCAATGACAACGTCAACTTCGAGTACGCCGTCGCCCGCACCCGTTGGAGCCGGATGTTCACGCGCTCACGCGGCCTCTCTGGCCAGCGCGGCCCATTCGTCGAGACCGAGCGTCTCGGCGCGGGCGTCGTGCCGGACACCCGCGGCGGTCAGAACCGACTCGGTGCGTGGGCCGAGGAGCGGACGGAGCGCGCTGCGGAGCATCTTGCGTCGTTGCGCGAACCCCGCACGCACGATGGTGAAGAGCGCGTCGGTCGACGGAACGTCGACAGGCGGCGACGAACGCCGCTCGAGCCGGACGAGCGCCGACTCGACGTTGGGGGTCGGGACGAACACAGTGGCCGGAACCGTACCCACCACGCGCGCGGTTGTGTAATACGCCACCTTCACCGAGACGGCGCCGTACGCGTCGGAGCCCGGTTCCGCCGCCAGGCGCTCCCCCACCTCCCGCTGCACCATGAGGAGCAGATGCATCACGCGCGGGCATTCTTCGAGCACACGGACGACCACGGGCGTGGCGACGTTGTAGGGGAGGTTCGAGACGCAGTGCCACGTTTGTCCCATGCCGTCCGGGCGCTCGCGCGGCTCCGCGCTCGCCGGCCCCGCGTCGAGCAGGGCGTCGAGGTCGACGGTCAGGGCGTCGCCCGTCACCACGCGCACCGAACCCGCGCCGCCCGCGCCGCCGGCGTCGGCGAGGACGGCCTCGAGCAGCGGAACGAGGTGGCGGTCGACTTCGAGCGCGACCACGTGGGCTCCCGCCTCGAGGAGCGCGAGGGTGAGCGACCCGACCCCGGGGCCGATCTCGAGCACGCGGTCGTCGGGACCGACCTCGGCCAACCGCACGATGCGGCGCGCCGTGTTCGGGTCGGCCAGGAAGTTCTGCCCGAGCGCGCGGCTCGGCCGCAGGCCGTGTTCGTCGAGCAGGGCGCGCACGGCGGTCGGCGTCAGCACCGCCGTCCTCGCCGGTCCCTGCCGCCTTCGTTCACCCGCCGAACCTATCGCCCGGCGCGTCCCGATCCGGTAATGGCGCGCTACTTCACGTAGCCGAGCTTGCGCGCGCAGCCCCAGCCGCTCAGGCCGACCTTCCGCTGGATCTCCATGGCGACGAGGATCTGCTGCTCACGCGTCGCGAGCCCGGCGTTCGGCGCGTACTTCCGGCCGCCGAACGCGTCCCACGTCCCGTTGAAGAAGCCGAGCCCGCCCGAGAACTCCGGCCCGACGAAGCCCCAGTTGCCGCCGGTCTCGCACTGGGCGATGCGGTCCCACATCGCGTCGGCACGCGTCCCGTAGTAGTGGATCGTGGGTACGGACTCGACGATGGGCACCTTCGACACGACGGTCCGGCCCGTGTCGACCCCGTTGAGCTGCGTGACGACCTCGGTGACCACTTCCTTCCCCGGCGTCCCCGGAACCGTGCGGTTGTCGCCGACGGCGCGGGTCGGGTCGGGCAGCGTGACCGCGGGCGCCATGTAGTCCTCGGTGTGCTGCTCGGTGGCCTCGCCGACGCGCATGACGGTGCACGTCGCGCCGTCGACGAGATGCTGGTCGAGCGTCGCGGTCTGAGCGTTGCAAGCCACGAAGTCGCTGTCGCGGAGCTGCACCGAGTACTGGTGGAGGAGCTCGTCGAGGTCGATCGCGGGCGCGTCGTAGTGGACGGTCTGGCCGTCGACGACGAGCGTGCCCTTGTGCTTCGTCCGCAGGACCACGAGCGAGCCTCTCTCGAGACGCGTCGGGTTCGCGCGCAGCACGACGTTCTTCCCCGGCTTCAGGTCCTTGGCGATGAAGTCGGCCGGCGCGTGGTAGGTCGTCCAGACCGTCCGCTGGTTCCCGTCGAGATCGACCGTGATCGGGAACCCGCGCGCGACGATCACGTGCAAACCGTCGGAGATGCTCGACGCCGGTGACGGCACGACGCGATCGTGCGGCCCGACGTGCACGTGGCGCTCGCGGAGGAACGCGCCGACCGTGCCGACGCCCGTCTGCGCGGAGACGACCCGGCCGTCGACCCGGACGTCGACGTTCGCGCCCTGGTCGATGATGCGGGGCAGCACGGCGACGATGCCGCCGAGCGTCACGACGACGAGCGCCGACAGCGCGAGCACGCGCAGGCTCGGGCGCGGCAACCACGCCGGCATCCGGCGCGTCGGGCGGGCGACGGGCGTCGGGGGCGGGGTCGACGAGACGAGCTGCGGGACCCCCGTGCGCGAGCCGGTGGCGTCCGCGTCGGGTGCCGGCGTCCCGGCGTCGGCGCCGGGCGCCTCCGCGCCGTCGACGGGTGCGGGCGCCGGTGCGACCAGCTGGTCGATCGCGGGGAGCGCGTCGAGGTCGGAGGGCAGCGGCAGCCACGTCGCGGCATCGGCCGGCTCGGCCCGGGCCGGCGACGGGCGGGCGGCCCACGGTTCGCGCGTCAGGAGCTCCTCGACGCTCGGGAGGCCGTCGAGATCGGCCGGCAGCGGCAGCCACGCCCCGGGGTCGTGCGGCTCGGCGCGGGCCGGCGACGGCTTCGACTCCGCGGGGTGGGCGCGGCCCTCCGGATCGCTCCAGGCCCGGACCATGTCGTCGAGCGCGGGCAGGCTGTCGAGATCGGGCAGCGGGAGCCAGCTCGTCGCGTCGTGGGGCTCGGCCCGCGCCGGCGACGGCTTCACCTGCTCCGAGACGAGGTGGCGCCGGCTCAGGCGGTGCGGGCGCCGGACGTGCCTGGGCCCGTACGCCGGTCGCTGCCCCGGGTGGGGCCCGGGGGGCTCGGGGGACACGCTGATCGTCGGGCCTTCCGCTGGCCGGGTGGGGAACCGGAGCACGCTAGCGCGGGCCTCACGTACCCGCCCGTGCCGGGTCCTACACCGGCCCGGGGAGCCGGGGCACGCCGAAGAGCCGGCGCGCGAGCGCGGCGCTCGCCCGGGCGACCTCGTCGGGCGGCCGTCCGGTCGCCGCGGCCACGCCGGCCCCGACGAGGGGCACGTAGGCGGGCTCGTTCGGGCGGCCCCGGTGCGGGACGGGTGCCAGGTAGGGCGAGTCGGTCTCGACGAGCAGCCGGTCGGGCGGCGCCACCCGGGCGGCGGCCCGCACACCCTCCGCGTTCTTGAAGGTGACGATCCCGCTGAACGACAGGCACGCGCCGATCGCGAGGGCGCGCTCGGCCTCCGCCGGGCCGCCGGTGAAGCAGTGGAACACCGTCCGCGTGGGGACGCCCTCCTCGCCGAGCACCGTGAAGGTCTCGTCCCACGCCTCGCGGGTGTGGACGACGAGGGTCCGGTCGAGGCGGCGGGCCAGCCGGATCTGGGCCCGGAACGCGGCCTCCTGCGCGTCGCGGGGGGAGTGGTTGTAATGGAGGTCGAACCCGGCCTCGCCGACCGCGACGACGCCGGCCGAGCCGGCCAGGTCCTCGAGCCCGGGCCACTCCTCGTCGAGGCGGGCCGCGTCGTGCGGGTGCAGCCCGACCGTCGCCGCCACGTCGGGGTGGCGGGCCGCGAGCTCGACGGCCTGGCGCGACGACGCGAGGTCGGTCCCCACGCACACGAACCCACCGACGCCCGCCCCACGGGCCCGCGCCAACACCGCGTCCGCGTCCTCGTCCGCCATCTGCAGATGGCAGTGGCTGTCGACCCAGACCACGGGCTCGGTCACTGCGGGTGTCCCGCTCAGTCCGTGCTCTCGATTCTCGGGAAGAGCGCGGCGCCCTTCTCGAGGGGGAGGCCGGCGGGGAGGCCACCCCATCCGCCCGCCGCCGGGAGGCGCTGGTCGTCGGGGGCGCCCGGGAGGCCGAGGCGGCGCCACAGCTCCGCCGCCGCCCGCGGGATCACCGGCGACGCGAGCAACGCCACGATGCGCAGCGCCTCGAGGCAGTCGCCGAGGACGGCCGCGACCGCGCCCGCGTCGCCCGCCTTGTTGAGCTTCCACGGCTCGCGGTCCTCGATGTACGCGTTGGTCGCGCGGATCAGCTCCCACACGGCACCGAACCCGGCGGCATAGTCGAGCTCCTCGAGCGCGCCGGTCAGCCCGTCGAGCGCGCGCCGCGCCGCGTCGACGAGCGGGCCGTCGTCGCGCGCGTCGGGCGTCACGCCGTCGAGGTAACTCGTCGCCATGTTGAGCACGCGGCTCGCGAGGTTGCCGAAGTTGTTGGCGAGATCCGCGTTGTAGCGGGCGACCATGCCCTCGTAGCTGAAGTCGCCGTCGGGGCCGAAGCGCAGGTCGGCCATCAGGTGGTAGCGGAACCCGTCGGAGCCGAAGTCGGCTACGAGATCGGCAGGCGCGATCTGGTTGGCCGCGGTCTTGCTCATCTTCTCGCCGCCGACGAGCAGGAAGCCGTGCGCGAAGACCCGCCGGGGCGGGAGCTCGCCCGCGGCCATCAGCATCGCGGGCCAGTAGACGGCGTGGAACCGGAGGATGTCCTTGCCGACGATGTGCGTCACCGCGGGCCAGTAGCGGTCGAAGCGGGCGCGGTCGGACGCGTAGCCGACGGCGGTGCAGTAGTTGAACAGCGCGTCGAACCACACGTAGGTGACGTGCGCGGGGTCCCAGGGGATCGGTACGCCCCACGAGATCGACGTCCGGCTCATCGAGAAGTCCTGCAGGCCTTGGCGGATGAAGCCGAGCACCTCGCTGCGCTTCGTGTCGGGCAGTGCCGCCTCGGGGTGCTCGGCGTAGTGCTCGAGGAGCCGGTCCTGGAAGGCCGACAGCTTGAAGAAGTAGTTCTCCTCGGTGACGCGCTCGACCGGCCGTCCGTGGATCGGGCAGTTGCCGTCGATGAGCTCCTCGGCGGTGTAGTACGCCTCGCACGAGACGCAGTAGAGACCCTCGTAGGTGCCGAGCTCGATGTACCCGTTGTCGTAGACACGCTGCAGGAACTGCTGGACGGCCTCGTAGTGGCGGGGCTCGGTCGTCCGGATGAAGTCGTCGTACGTGATGTCGAGGAGCTTCCAGGCCTCGCGAAAGCGCTCGCTCGTCTCGTCCGCCCACTCCCGGGGTGTCAGCCCGCGCTCCTCCGCCGCCCGCTGCACCTTCAGGCCGTGCTCGTCGGTTCCGGTCAGGAAGACGACGTCGTCGCCCAGGAGGCGCCGCCACCGCGCGATCACGTCGGCCGCGACCGTCGAGTACGCGTGTCCGATGTGCGGCGCGTCGTTCACGTAGTAGATGGGCGTCGTCACGTAGAAGGGGTCGGGCACGGATCCCACGATACCGACCGGCCCGATCGCCCCCGGCCGCTATTGGGCACGCCGGCGGCGGACGGCCGCGTCGTAGGCGCGCCGCCGCGGGACACCGAGCTCGCCGGCGACCGCGGCGGCGGCGTCACGCGCCGAGACACCGCGCGCGAGCGCGGCGTCGAGCGCGGCGTCGAGCGCGGCGTCGTCGACCTCGCTCGGGGCAACCTCGACTGCGGGCGCGAGCACGAGCACGTACTCGCCGCGAGGCTCCCCGCCGCCGACGTGCGCAACGGCGCCGGCGAGCGGGCCCCGCCACACCTCCTCGTAGCGCTTCGTCAGCTCACGGGCGACGGCGACGGGGCGGTCTCCACCGCACGCGGCGGCGAGATCGGCCACGGTCGCGGCGACGCGCGCCGGCGCCTCGAAACAGACGACCGTCCGGGTCTCACGGGCGATCGCCGCCAGCCGCTCCGTGCGCGCCCGGCCCTTCCGCGGCAGGAATCCCTCGAACACGAACCGCCCGGTCGGGAAGCCCGACAGCACCAGCGCGGTGAGTGCCGCGCTGGGGCCGGGGACGACCTCGACCGCGATCCCCGCGTCGAGACAGGCGCGCACGAGCTCCTCGCCCGGATCGGAGATCCCCGGCATGCCCGCGTCGGTGACGTAGGCGACGGTCGCGCCGTCGCGCATCGCCGCGACGAGCTGCCCGGCCCGCGCTCGTTCGTTGTGCGCGTGCACCGCCCGCAGCCGCCCGCCGGCGCGGATGCCCGCGTGGCTCAGCAGCACGCGGGCGCGGCGCGTGTCCTCCGCCGCGACGACGTCGGCGTCGCGGAGCACGTCGACGGCGCGGGGCGCCAGGTCGCCGAGGTTCCCGATCGGCGTCCCCACGAGCACGAGCTTGCCTGCGGCCGCCGCCGTCACGACGGCTCCACGGTGACGACGTCGCCGGGTTGGAGGCGCCAGCGGGCGAAGAGACCCGCTTCCCCCTCGAGCACGCGGCGCGCCCGCCAGACGACGCGCGACACGCGACCCGGGCGCATCGCGGGGACCACACGCAGGACCCGCCCGTCGGGAGCGCAGAACGCCACGTCGATCGCGAACCTCATCCCGAAGGTGTGCACCTGCCGGCACGGCTCGAGCACGAGCACGCCGTCGACGCGGTCGCGCCCCAGCAGGCCGCGCCGTCTGGCCGATCGACCCGTCGCGATCTCCGCCGCGCCGAGCGGTACCCCGTCGCGCGCCAGCACCGGCACCGCGCCCGCCTACACGTTGAAGCGGATCTCGAGGACGTCGCCGTCGGCCACGACGTAGTCCTTGCCCTCGATGCGCAGCTTCCCCGTTTCCTTCGCCTTGGCCCACGAGCCGAGCTCGAGCAGGTCACGCCAGAAGATGACCTCCGCCCGGATGAACCCGCGCTGCAGGTCGGAATGGATGACACCTGCACACTCGGGCGCGGTCGCACCGGCCCGGAACGTCCACGCGCGCGATTCCTTCTCGCCCGTCGTGAGAAAGGTGTTGCGGCCGAGGAGATGGAGCGCGGCGCGGGCGAGCCGCGGGATGACGCTCTCCGCGACCCCGAGGTCCGCGAGCAGCTCGGCCCGTTCCGACGCTTCCGCCGCGACGACGTCGGGGTCGCCCTCGATCTCGACGCACACCGCGAGGGCATCGGCTCCGAACGGGCGCGCGAGCTCGTCGCCTTCGTCGAGCTGGTCGACGCCCACGTCCACCACCACGAGCGCGGGCTTGTTCGTCAGCAGGAAGACCGGCCCCAGCAGGCCCCGTTCCGCCTCGGTGAGCGAGGAGCGGTAGACCGGCGTGCCCTCGCCGAGCTCGGCCTCGGCCTGCTCGAGGGCGGCGATCTCGGATCCGAGCGTGCGGTCGCCCTTGGCGGCCCGCCGTTGCTTGTCGAGGCGTTGCTCGACCGAGCCGAGGTCGGCGAGCACGAGCTCGTCCTCGAGGGCGCGCAGGTCGCGGGCGGCGTCGTTGCCGTCGGCGGCCCGGATCACGAGCATGAGCGCGTCGCAGTCGCGCAGCGATCCGAGGAGGCGGCTGCCGAGCCCCTTGCCCGGTTCGGTCGAGAGGCCGGGCAGGTACGCGATCTGGAACGTGGCCGGGACGACCTTCTTCGAGCGCGACATCTCGGCGAGCGCGTCGAGCCGCTCGTCGGGAAGGTGCACGACGCCGAGCAGTCGATCGGAGGCGGCGCCCGCGTCGACCCCGGTCAGCGCGGTGAACAGCTGCCCGTGCCCCGAATCCGCCAGCCCGACGACCCCGAGATGCTCCACATCCCTCAGGGTACGGCTCGGCCGGCACGGCGCGGCACCCGGAGCGAGCGGACTGCGCGCGCGTGCCGTCCGGCGGAGCGAGCGAGCGGGAGCTCAGGGACAGGGCGCGTTGGTGACGGCTGCACCGGCGTCGAGGATGCCGGCACCGTACGTGGCGTTGGGCAGCGTCTGGCCCTGGACGTTCCGGGCGGTGGCCTTCAGCCGGTTCTCGACGAAGTCGACCCACCCCTGGTTGCGCGGAGACCCGGGGCAGGCGGCCGCGAGGAGCGCGGCCGCGGCGGACACGAATGGTGCCGACATCGACGTGCCCGACTTGAGCGAGTAGCCGGGGACGGGCGGTTCGGTCGGCGTGCACTTCGTCGCGGGCAGCGACACGGGGCACGTCGAGACGATCGACCCGCCCGGCGCGGCGATGTCGACGTAGGGGTTGGCGTTCGAGAAGGAAGAGCGTGTGTCCCCCTGGTCGACCGACGCGACCGCGATCACGTGCGAGTCCGCGGCCGGGTACAGCGGTTCGTTGACGACGTTCTGGCACGCGGGCCCGCCACCCCCGCAGTTCCCCGCCGCCGCGACCACCACGATCCCCCGCGTCTCGATGTTGGCGATGACGGCGTCGAGGTTGGGGTCGTCGGAGAAGGCGCCGAGGCTGAGGTTCACGACCTGGGCCCCGCCACCGCCCTGCGCGACCGGCGTCGCCGCCCACAGCACGCCCTGCTCGACGTTGAACAGCGAACCGCTTCCCGAGCAGTTCAATACCCGGGCCGACACGAGTTGCGCCTCGGGCGCACCGCCCACGCCGCCCACGCCGTTCTCGAGCGCCGCCGCGATCCCCGCGACGTGCGTACCGTGACCGTAGAAGTCGGTCAACCCGTCCGTGACGCCGGGTGTCACGAAGTCCTTCCCGGCGACGACCTGTCCGGCGAGGTCCTCGTGGTCGGCCTGCACGCCGCTGTCGACGATCGCGATGCGCACGCCGGCGCCCTTGGTGACGGTCCAGGCGTCCGGGAACTGCGCGTCGTAGATGCCCCACTGCACCGGATTGTCGGGCAGTGCGAGCGGATCGGTGATCGCCGCGGCGCGCACGGTCTGGTCGGGCGCGACCGAGACGACCGTCCCGCCCTTCGAGAGCTCGGCCAGGTGCTGGTCGCGCTCGGCCGCCGACCCGGCGTGGAACTTGTGGACGCCCAGCTTGCCGCCGTCGTTCGTCACCGCGACGTAGTCGGTGCCGTTCGCGCCCGACTGCGCGGGCACCGACGCACACGGGTTCGGAGGCGGGGGCGGCGCCGTGGGCGGGGGCGCCGGCGACTGACTCACGGGTACGCACGCGGCGAGCGCGACGACGCCGAACACGCCGAGCGCGAGCGTGCGCCAGAGCTTCCGAACCGTCATACCTGCGTGCGTCCTCGACCGCTGCGTCCTGCCCGGTTCCTCACCTCATCCCTGGTCGGCAGGGCCCGACCGGGCTGAAGGTCCTTCGGCCCCCGAGGAACCCACATTGAGGGCGTTCCGTCGAGGGTAACCCCCCGGGCAAGCCCTCCCCGGCGACGCCCGGGCTAAGGTGCGTCCCCCCGAGTCCGGGGCCGGCCACCCGCCGGGCCCGGCGCCCGCGACCCCCGAGGCCCTCACGTGTCGAAGAAGACCAAGAAGCGCAAGCTCAAGGCCCGGCGGGGCAAGGCCAACCACGGCCGCAAGCCCAACGCCGGGAAGTGACGAACGCGTAGATCGAGAAGAACGCGAAGATTACGGCGGGCGGAACATCCGCGAACGGGGTCAGGCGGCCTCGACCCGGGCGATCCTCACCAGGCGGTGGTCGCGGGTGAACAGGCGCCGCCGCACGCCCAGCGCGACGACGGCGGTCGTCGTCGCCACCGAGCCGAGCACGACGTACATCACCGCGGCCTGCACCAGGACCGCGTCGACCGGGTCGACCCCGGCGAGGATGAGGCCCGTCATCGCACCCGGGAGGAACACGAGCCCGACGGCCTTCGTCGTCTCGATCTGCGGGATGAGCGCGGTGCGCAGCGAGTGGCGGACGTAGGGCGCCGCCGCGTCCCACGACGTCTGGCCGAGCGCGAGGCGCGCCTCGACCTCGTCGCGCTTGTCGCGCAGCTCCTCGTAGACGCGGCGGGCCACGAGCACCGTGGCCGTCATCGAGTTGCCGACCATCAACCCCGCGAGCGGGATGAGCGTGCGGGCATCGAGCGAGAAGATGCCCAGGCCGAACAGGACGCCGAGCACGACGACCGCGGCCGCGCCGAACGCCGCCAGCGCGAGCTGGAACAGGTGCGGCACCTCGCGTGCGCGGCGTTGGACCGTCGCCGCAGCGAACAGGATCATCGCCGCGACCCACAGGAACGACCACGCGATCGACGTCCCGTTGCGGAGCAGCAGCTCGAGCGCGCCGCCGACGGCGAGGAGCTGCACCATCGCACGCAGCGCCGACCAGGCAATCGTCGTCTCGAGGCCGAGGCGGCGCCAGACCGAGAGGACGACCGCAACCGCCACGAGCAGGAGCGAGAGCGCGAGACCCGACCACCCGATGTCGGTCATGCGGCGTCTTCTCCGAGGAAGTCGCGCACGTCGTCGGGCGCGTGCTCGGAGAGCTCCGCGACGTCCGCCGTGTGCGCGATCCGGCCGCCGATCACGACGACGACGTGGTCCGCGATGCGCCGCATCTGGTCGAGGTCGTGCGTGACCCAGAGGATCGACACGCCCTCGCGCACGAGATCGCGCGCGAGCGACTCGAGCGCGAGGCGCGCCGCCCGGTCGACCGACGACGTCGGTTCGTCCATGAGCACGACCTCGGGGCGGGTCACGAGCGTGCGGGCGAGGCAGACGCGCTGGGCCTCTCCCCCGGACAGCTCGGTCGCCGGCCGGTCGAGGAAGCCGTCGTCGAGGCCGACCCGTTCGAGCGCGGCGACGGCTTCGTCGGCGGGCAGCGTCGGCTCGGCGATGCGCAGGTTCTCGTCGACCGTGCCCGGGAACGGGGTCGGCCGCTGGAACACCATGCCGACGCG
>DASRHL010000063.1:0-3954 GCA_035650535.1 Acidimicrobiia bacterium | reverse complement strand
CAGCTCGCGGACTCGATCCGCGCCGGCGCGATCGGGTTCTCGACGTCGCGCAACGAGCACCACGAGACATCCGACAACCGTCCGGTCGCGTCGCGGCTCGCGTCGTGGGACGAGGTCGAGCAGCTCGTCGCGACGATGGGCGATCTGGGTGCGGGCATCTTCGAGACCGCCGACGGCGGGATGCTCGCGCCCGACGCCGACGAGCGCGAGGGTTCGCTGACCCGGCACCGCCGGCTCGCGGCCGAGACGCAGGTGCCGATCACGTTCGGGTTCGTCGCGACGAAGAACGCCGGGCGCCTCCTCGACTTCCTCGACGAAGCCGCGACCGACGGCGGCCGCTTCATCGGGCAGACGCACTGCCGCGGCATCTCGGTGCTCCTGTCGTTCAAGACGCGCGTCCCGTTCGACCTCGTACCCGCGTGGGGGTCGTTCCGCGCGCTCCCCGAGGCGGAGCAGCTGCGGGTGCTCCGGAGCGATCCGGTCGAACGGGCGCGTCTCGTCGACGCGGCCCGGACGTTCGACTACAGCGGCTGGTCGGGCGTGGGCGCGCAGGCCCGCCCGCCCGACTTCGAGGGCATCCGCGTCTACGAGCGCGGGCTGCCGCCCAATCCCTCGGTCGCGGAGCTGGCCCGGGCGCGGGGGGTGCACCCCGTCGAGCTGATGGTCGACCTGGCGGTCGCCTCCGACTACGAGCAGCTCTTCATCCAGCCCAGCCTCTACCCGCAGGACGAGGAGGTGCTGCTGCGTGCCCTGCGCCACCCGCGCACGGTGATGACCTTCTCCGACTCGGGTGCGCACGTCAGCCAGATCTGCGACGCGTCGATCCACACGCACCTCCTCGGGTACTGGGTGCGCGACCGCCAGGCGTTCACGCTCGAGGAGGCCGTCCGCATGATCACGCTCGCGCCCGCGCTGGCGTGGGGGTTCGGCGAGATCGGGCTCGTGCGCGAGGGGATGCGCGCGGACCTCAACGTGTTCGACCCGGCGACGGTCGGCCCGGCCGTCCCCGAGATCGTCGACGACCTGCCTGCCGGCTGCCGCCGCCTCGTGCAGCGGTCGACGGGCTTCCTCGCCACGGTCGTCGGGGGCGAGGTCACCCTCGAGCACGGCGTCCCGACGGGCGCCACGCCCGGCCGCCTCCTGCGCCGACGCGTCGCCTGACGTGGCGGCGGCGTAGCCTCGCCGACCGTGCCGCACAACCTGTTGGAAGGCAAGGTCGTGATCGTCACCGGCGGCGGCCGCTCCCTCGGCGCGATCATCGCCGGGGCGTGCCGGGAGGAGGGCGCGGTGGCCGTCGCCACCGACGTCACCCGCGCCGAGGGCACCGACGTCGTGCCCCACGACGTCACCGTCGCCGGCGACTGGGAGCGCGTCGTCGCGGACACCGTCGCCGAGCACGGCCGCGTCGACGGGCTCGTCAACAACGCGGCGATCATCCTGCCGGCGCGCCCGTTCCTCGACGAGCCCCCCGACGAGTTCGCTCGCCTCCTCGACGTGAACGTGAAGGGCGTGTGGCTCGGCATGCAGGCCGCCGGGCGCAGCATGGGGGAGACGGGCGGTGGGTCGATCGTGAACATCTCGTCGACGGCGGGGATGGCCGCGCACCCCCGGCTGTCGAGCTACGGCACGAGCAAGTGGGCCGTGCGCGGGCTCACGAAGTACGGGGCCCGCGAGCTCGGGCCGAGCGGTATCCGGGTCAACTCGGTGCACCCGGGCGGGATGATGGGGACCACGATGTTCCCCGGCACCACCGACGAGGAGGCGTACGAGCAGGCGAGGAAGCGGGCACCGCTCCGCCGCGTGACCCACGCCCGCGACGTCGCCGACGCCGTCGTGTGGCTGCTCTCCGACCTGTCGCGCCAGGTCACCGGCCGCGAGATGGTCGTCGACGCCGGCGCCACCCTCGACAGCGCGTAGATCGGGCGCGCGCTCGGTCGGGCGACCGTGCGTCCGACCGTCGCGCGAGCCGGCCGACGGGTTACCGGGTCCAGAGGGTGCGGGCGCTGCGGTGCCGGATCACCCAGCGGCCGTCGTGGCGGACGGCGTCGTCGAGGTAGCGGATGCCGAGCGTCAGGTCGGCCTGGCCCGCGTCGCGGTCGCCGAGCTGGTAGACGACCGCGTAGGTGTCGAGGTGGGCCTCGTCGCCCACGAGGTCGATCAGCGGGTCGCCGAGCACGTGCATGCTCACGGGGAAGGTGCGCGGCGCGCGCATGGTGTCGAGCCAGCCGGCGATCGGCAGGCTGCCGCGCGCGCCGTCGACGATCGCCTCGGGGTGGAAGAGCGCGGCCAGCGCGTCGACGTCGCGATCGTCGGCCGCCCGCGAGTACCGCTGGACGAGTGCCCGCAGCTCCTCGCGGTCGCTCACAGGACCGCGACCGGGTTGACCGGGCAGCCCGTCCCGCGGGCGATGCGCAACGGCGCCATCGTGAACAGGAACTCCCAGCGGTCGGCGGCCGCGCAGGCGGCGGCGAGCCGGGTGAGCTCCATGTTGTCGACGAGATGCAGGCCCATCCCGGTGATGCCGATCTGGTGCACCGGGAAGGGCCAGTCCTCGATGCCGAGGAACGGCATCGGGTCGGAGATGCCGTCGCTGCCGAGGACGGCGACCTCGCGCTCGTGGAGCCAGGGCAGGCACTCGGGATGCAGGCCCGACATGCCGTCGAACGCCCCCTTCGCGGCGCGCCGGACGTCGCGTCCCCACGCGATCAGCAGGATGTCGCCGGGCCCGACGCGCACGTGTTGAGCCGCTTCGGCCGCCTCGAGGTCGGCGACGGTCACGACCTGACCCTGGTCGAGGAAGTCGACGCCGAGAGCGCGCGGCACGTCGAGCAGCACGCCGCGGCCGACGACGCCGTCGGCCATCGCCATGACCGTGTTGGAGCGGGCGCCGTCGCTGCGCACGTCGGAGGCCGGCCGCCCCCCGTACATCTCACCCCGCACGAACATGTGCGAGAGCGCATCGACGTGGGTCGTCGTGAGGCCGTGGATGTCGAGGCCGAGGTAGTCGCGCGCCGCCTCGTAGCCGTCGATGCCGTTGGAGTCGCGGGCGTCGCCCGAGGCGAGCATGTGGTGGTGGACGGGTTGCGGGTTCTCG
Source organism: Acidimicrobiia bacterium (assembly GCA_035650535.1). Lineage (GTDB taxonomy): Bacteria > Actinomycetota > Acidimicrobiia > IMCC26256 > PALSA-555 > DASRHL01. The sequence continues at coordinate 860 of DASRHL010000063.1, read as the reverse complement.
GGCGACGGGTCGGTCGCCAGGTCGCGGGCGAGGCTGACGGTCGTGCCGTCGCGCACCAGCGCGGCGCCGGCGGCGCGCCGTTCGGGAGTCAGGTGGTTGAGCGCGCCGCGCTCGTCGTCGGCGCCCCACCGGCCCCAGTTGCGAAGCGACTCGTACCAGGCGTCGAGGTCGGCGGTGCTCGGTACCGTGAAGTCGGAGCTCATGGACGGCAGGCTCGCACAACGCCCGAGGCCCCGCACGGGGCGGCTGGTAACCTTCCGGGTCCACTCCCGGGCGAGTGGCGGAATTGGCAGACGCGCAGGCTTCAGGTGCCTGTGTCCGCAAGGACGTGGGGGTTCAAGTCCCCCCTCGCCCACCCACCACCCACGAGCGAACCAACCCACCGGCAGACCACCACGGGTTCTCGACCGAGCTCGTCGACCGCGATGCGCTGAGTAGCGACCCACCGGCATCTGGACGCCGGTGTGCTACACCGCTGGTCACCTGCGTGCGCGTGATCGCTGGATGGGGGTGCGATGCCGGCGCTGCCGAGCGGGACGGTGACGTTCCTGTTCACCGATGTCGAGGGCTCGACGACGCTGTGGGAACGGCACCCGGAAGCCATGAAGGCGGCCCTCGCCCGTCACGATGCCCTGCTCCGCCACGCGATCGAGGTGAACGGCGGTGTCGTGGTGAAGACGACGGGCGACGGGTTCCACGCCGCGTTCGCGACGGCCGACTCGGCGGTACGGGCCGCCGTGCAGACGCAGCTCGCACTGGCCCGTGAACCGTGGCCCGACACCGGGCCCCTGCGGGTCCGGATCGGTCTCCACACCGGTGCGGCGGAGATGCGGGACGGCGACTACTTCGGGACCGCGCTC
>DASRHL010000062.1:0-5839 GCA_035650535.1 Acidimicrobiia bacterium | reverse complement strand
CGCGGCGTCGGTGATCGCCGCGGCCTGCTGGGGTGAGAGCTGCCCGCGCCGGGCGGCAGCGGCCGTGTCGGGACACTGCCGGAGCTTGCGGCCGGTCTCGAGGACCTGCTTCGCCTGCGACACGCTCGTGCCGGCGCGGCGGGCCAGCGCCTCGGCGGCGGAGCGGTCCCCGCCGCCGGCCCACACCTCGGTGTCAGCGGCGCGGGCCGCGAGCTGGCTTCCCAGCCGGCCGCCATGTGCTTGATCGCGACCACGTCGTCGAGCATCGCCTGCGCGGTCGGCGCGTCGACCCGGGTCGCATCGAACGAGCCGGCCAGGCCTTCCATCGCTTCCCGAATCCCCCGAACCCGCCCGAACATGGTCAGAGTATACGAACGTACGTTCGATCCGTCAAGCCCGGGGAGGTGTGAATCGGGCCGCCACCCGGGAAGAAAATCGAGTCCGGCGGGGAATCATTCGACGTCCGTCGAACGTTGTCAGACGTTCGATGAGCATCGAACAAGCCTCCCGCCCCGTTCCCGCCCACGCGGCTCCGGCCTACGAGGGCAACCCGGCCGACTACCAGCGGCGCTGGTGGACGCTCGGGGTCCTCTGCCTGAGCCTCCTCATGATCGTGGTCGCCAACGCGAGCCTCAACGTCGCGTTGCCGACCCTCGCCGCCGACCTCCACGCCGGCTCGAGCTCGCTGCAGTGGATCGTCGACGCGTACGGCCTGGTGTTCGCCGGCCTGCTGCTCACCGCCGGGTCGCTCGGCGACCGGTTCGGGCGGCGCCTCGCGTTGAACGCCGGGCTCGTCGTGTTCGGTGCCGCCAACGCGGTCGCCGCCTTCTCGGGCTCGGCCGGTGCACTCATCGCGGCGCGCGCCGTGATGGGCGTCGGCGCCGCGTTCATCATGCCGGCGACGCTCTCGATCCTCGCCCACGTGTTCCCGCCCGACGAGCGGCCGCGCGCGATCGCGATCTGGGCCGCGGTCGCCGGGGTCGGTGTCGCGCTCGGCGGCGTCACCAGCGGCTGGCTGCTCCGTCACTTCTGGTGGGGCTCGATCTTCCTCATCAACGTGGTGGTCGTCGCGGTCGCGCTGCTCGCCGGCGCCATCCTCATCCCCCGCTCGCGCGAGAAGATCCACGCGCCGCTCGATCCGGCCGGCGCGCTGCTGTCGATCGCCGGGCTCGGCACGCTCGTCTACGCCATCATCGAGGCGCCCGACCACGGCTGGGCGTCGACCAGCACGATCCTCACGTTCGCACTCGCGGTCGTGATCATCGTCGGCTTCGTGTGGTGGGAGCTCCACACCCGCCAACCGATGCTCGACCTGCGCTACTTCCGGAACCCGCGCTTCAGTGCCGCGACGACCGCGATCACGTTCGTGTTCTTCGTGATGTTCGGCACCTACTTCGTCATCACGCAGTACCTGCAGTCGGTGCACGGCTACGACCCGCTCGGCGCCGGCCTGCGGATCCTGCCCTTCGCCGCGGCCTACATGGTCTCGGCGACGCGCTCGGCGCGCCTCGTCGAGCGCTACGGGCAGCGGCGCGTCGTCAGCTTCGGGATGGTCGTGGTCGCAGCGGGCCTCGCGATGATGTCGCGCAGCGGCGTCGACACCAGCTACCTGTACTTCGCGATCTCCCTGACCGTGACGGCGCTCGGGATGGGCCTGGTGACGGCGCCGTCGACCGGGGCGATCATGCAGTCGCTGCCGCTCGACAAGGCCGGCGTCGGATCGGCGGTGAACGACACGACCCGTGAGCTCGGCGGCGCGCTCGGGGTCGCCGTCTTCGGCAGCCTCGTGGCGTCGACCTTCCACTCCGAGCTCGTGAGCCGGGTCTCGGGCGTCACGGGTGCCGCCAGCCGCTCGATCGGCGCTGCGCTGCAGAAGGCGGCGACGCTTCCGGCCGGCCGGGCGGCCACGGTCGCCCACGCCGCCCGCGAGTCCTTCGTGCGGGGCTTCGACTCGACCCTCGTGATCGCGGTCGTCGTGTCGCTCGTGGCCGCGGCCCTCATCACGTGGCTGCTGCGGCCCGCCACCCGCACGCGCGATGCCGAGGAGACCGACGCGGTGTCGCTCGAGGCGGCATAGTGGTGGGCGTCATGGGCCCCGAGCTCACCTTCCCCGACCGCGACGACATTCGTCTCGTCGAGGTCCTGCACGCGCTCGCGGACCCGGTCCGGCTGCAGCTCGTGCGGCTGCTCGACGAGACGGACGGTGCGGTCGCGTGCGGGCAGATCCCGCTGCCGGTGAGCAAGCCGACCGCGAGCCACCATCTCAAGGTGTTGCGCGAGGCCGGGGTGGTCTGGGCCCGCGAGGTCGGGACGCGGCGCTACTACTCGTTGCGACGCGACGACCTCGAGGCTCGCTTCCCCGGCCTGCTCGACTCGGTCCTCGCCGCCGGGACGGCCGGCGAGGGCGCGCCCACCGCCGGCACCCGCTCCTGAACGGGCGCGGGGCGCGCGGCTCAGCCGACCGCCGCGTGCTCGCGCAGGTCGATCTCGTTCAGCTGCGGGAGCAGCTCGGTTGCCGCCCACTCGATGAACTCGGGCTGGCTCTCGCCACCGATCTGCACGAGGGCGACGTCCGTGAAGCCGGCCTCCGCGAAGGCCGCGACCGCGCGCACGTGGCGCTCCAGATCGGCGCCGCACGGGATGCCCTCGGCCACGTCTTCCTCGCGCACCGAAGCCGACGCGGCCTCGAACGACGCCGGGAGCGGAAGCTCCGCGTTCACGCGCCAGCCGCCGCGGAACCAGCGGAACTGCTCCCACGCGCGGGTGACGGCCGCGCCCTCGTCGCGGTCGTAGCTCAGGGGTACCTGCCCGATACGGGGCTTGCCGGTACCACCGGCGCGCTCGAACATCTTCCCGAGCTCGGGATCGGGCTCCACCGCGATCATCACGTCGGCATGCCGACCGGCGAGACGGCACGAGTCGCGTCCCGACACCGCGATGCCGAGATCGGGAGCGCGTTCGGGGACGTCCCAGAGCCGGGCCGACTCCACGTCGAAGTACCGGCCCGTGTAGGTCACGTACTCGCCCGACCAGAGCGCGCGGATGATCTCGACCGCCTCCTCCAGCATCTCGTGGCGGGCGCGCGCGAGCGGCCACACCCCGCCGACGATGTGCTCGTTGAGGTTCTCGCCCGCGCCGAGACCGAGCGTGAAACGGCCGTCGCTGAGGAGCTGCATCGTCGCGGCCTTCTGGGCGACGACCGCCGGGTGGTACCGCCGCGTCGGGCACGTGACGTAGGTCATCAGCGGGATGCGCTCGGTCGCGTTGGCGGCGGCGCCGAGCACGCTCCATGCGTACGGCGAATGACCCTGCGCGTCGAGCCACGGGAAGTAGTGGTCGGAGATGACCGCGAAGTCGAAGCCCGCTTCCTCGGCGAGCGCCACGTCACGCACGAGCTGCTTCGGCCCTGCCTGCTCGCACATCATCGTGTAGCCGATGCGCGGCATCACACCATCGGGCTCACGAGCTGCCGGTCGTCGGACCACTCACGAGCGGTCCGCCGGACGATGGCCCGCACGACCGCCTCGCGCAGTTCGGGGTCGGCGAGCACCGCGACCGCCGTGCGTACCGCACGTTCCTGTGCGTCGAGGCGCTCCAGGGAATCGCCCGGAGGTTCCATGGGCCCTCCGTCTACCCGGAGGGCAGGCCCGGCAAACCCGGCCCGGGCCCGGAGCCGGCCCCGAGACCGCCGGGCGGCGTGGCTCAGATACGCCCCGCGGCCTCGGTCTGCGCCCGCACGCGGGCCGCGAGCGACGCGCTGAGTGCGCCGGGGGCGACGCGCCACGTCCAGTTGCCGTGGCGGCGGCCGGGGCGGTTCAGCCGAGCCTCGCGCCCGAGCCCGAGCAGGTCCTGCAGCGGCACGACCGCGAGCCGGGCGCGTGACGCGAGCGCGAGGCGCGTCAGCTTCCAGTTGGGTTCGGCCTCGTCGATACCGGCGGCGGCCAGGGCGCGGTCGACGCGGCGGCGCTCGTGCTCGGTGGCCGACCGCCACCACTCCACCGTCGTCGGGTTGTCGTGGGTCCCCGTGTAGACGACCGCCTGCTCGTCGCCGCCGAGGCGTTGCGGGTTCACCAGGCCGTCACCGAACGCGAACTGCAGCACGACCATCCCGGGAAAACCCAGGTCGCGCCGGAGCCGCTCGACGGGCGGGGTGATGATCCCGAGGTTCTCCGCGACGAGCGGGAGCGGGCCGAGGGCATCGACTGCGGCGGCGAACATCGCGCGGCCGTCGGCGCGGCGCCAGCTCCCGGTTCGTGCCGTGCGCGATCCGGCGGGAACCGCCCACGCGGCGACGAACCCGCGGAAGTGGTCGACCCGGGCGGCGTCGAAGAGCTCGAGCGCGCGCCGCAGCCGCTCGATCCACCAGCGGTAGCCCGTGGCACGCAGGCGGGCCCAGTCGTACATCGGATTGCCCCAGAGCTGCCCGTCCGCGCTCCAGTCGTCGGGTGGGACGCCGGCGACGACGCCGGTGCGGAAGAGCTCCCGGTGCGCGTGGACGTCCGCACCGCCCGCCGCGACGTAGAAGGGAACGTCGCCCAGGATCCGGACGCCCCGTTCGGTCGCGTGGGCGCGGAGGGCTCGCCACTCGCGGTCGAAGCGCACCTGATCGGCGAGCGCGCCCGGGCCTGCGAACGCCGCCCAGTCCGCGGCCCAGTACGCGTGCGACGCGACGAACGCCTCCACCGCGTCCGCCGTCACACGCGCGTCAGGGCGGGCGAGGAGACCGGGCCAGGCGCTGAACGCCGAGCTCGACGAATAGGGCGAACCGAAGCGGTCGGGCGGCCCGACGGGGAGCACCTGCCAGTAGCGCTGCCCGGCGGCGTGCAACCAGTCGACGAAGCGGTACGCGTCGTCACCGAGACGTCCGCGTGGCAGCGACGTGATGTGCAGCAGCACCCCGCTCGACCGCTCGTCGAGCACGCGCGCCACGTCGCGCGGTCGCTTCACGACGACCCGGTTACGCGCAACGACCGGCGGGTAATGGTGGTGGCGAGCATCCGCGCCATACGCGCCGTCCGGTGCGGCGCGCCGGCTTCCTCGCCGAGAGGCGAGACGTTTAGGCTTGCGTGTTGCCCCGCCATCGCCCGCCCCAGCCGCCCATGCGAATCGTCATCGACGACGTGCGACCGACCGTCGACTGTTCGCGCCACGCGGTCAAACGGACGGAAGGCGAGATCGTGAGCGCGTCGGCGATCGTCATCAGTCACGGGCACGATATCGTCCGGGCCGAGTTGCTCTACCGCAAGGTCGAGGCGACGAAGGCGGCCGTCGTACCGCAGGAACCCGTCCGCAAGGGGCGGCGGAAGATGGCCGCCGCATCCGCCCCGGCGGCGACGCCGCCCGACGAGGGTGAGCCTCGGTGGTCGGCCGTCCCGATGGAACCGCTCGAGACGGATCCCGACCGTTTCGCGGGCGAGTTCCGGGTCACCGAGTGCGGCCAGTGGGAATTCACCGTGCGGGCGTGGGTCGACCGCATCGCGACGTGGCGTGACGAGCTGCGACGCAAGGTCGAAGCCGGGCGCACCGAGCTCTCGGCCGAGCTCGCCGAGGGCGCGGCCCTGCTCGGCGTCGACTCGCTCGACGCGGCGACGGCGCTCGAGCCCGACGAACCCGATCCGGCCCGGCGGGACGCCGAGACGATCGCCCCCGTCCGCCAGCGCGTCGACGTCGACCCGTGGCTCGGCCGGTTCGGCGCGTGGTACGAGCTCTTCCCCCGCTCGTTCGGCGGGCTGCGCGGCGTCACGACCGCCGTCCCGCGCCTGGCACAGCTCGGCTTCGACGTCCTCTACCTGACCCCGATCCACCCGATCGGCGTCACCAACCGCAAGGGCCGCGACAA
>DASRHL010000061.1:0-14232 GCA_035650535.1 Acidimicrobiia bacterium | reverse complement strand
GCCAGGGCTACTACGACGGGTTGACGTTCCACCGCGTCGTCCCGGAGTTCGTGATCCAGGGCGGGTGCCCCGAGGGCAGCGGCCGCGGCGGCCCGGGCTACCGGTTCGCGGACGAGCCCGTGCAAGGCGAGTACACGCTCGGCGCGGTCGCCATGGCCAACGCGGGCAAGGACACGAACGGCTCGCAGTTCTTCGTGTGCATCGACGACTGCACCCGCAAGCTGAGCAAGGACTACAACCTCTTCGGCTACGTGGTCGACGGCATCGACGTCGCGCAGGCGACGCAGGTCGGCGACGTGATGCGCACCGTCAGTATCGAGGAGCACGACCGGTAATCCCGCGGCGCGCGGGTCCACCGGGCCAGACTGCGCCCGTGCCCCCGCCCGTGCCGGTGCGCCGGCTGCGCCCGCCCGGCCCGCTCGAGCTCGTGCCGACGCTCGGGCCGCTCCGGCGCGGGCGGTTCGACCCGACCTGCCGGATCGGGCCGGATGCGGCCATGCGGGCCACGCGCACGCCCGACGGCCCGGCGACGATCGAGCTGCGGCGTGACGGCACCGCGGTCGTCGCACGGGCCTGGGGGCCCGGCGCGGCGTGGGCGCTCGACGGCGCGCCCGCCCTGCTCGGCTTCGACGACGATCCGGAGGCGTTCGAGCCCGCCCACCCCCTCGTACACGAGCTGCACCGCCGGTCGCGTGGCCTGCGGCTCGGCCGGTCGAACGCGGTCGCCGAGGCGCTCGTCCCGACGATCCTCGAGCAGAAGGTGACGGGCATCGAGGCGCGCCGGTCGTACGGGCGGTTGGCGCGGCGCTACGGCGGCCCGGCTCCGGGGCCCTTCGGCCTCCTGCTCCCGCCCGATCCGGCCCGGCTCGCCGACCTCCCGTACCACGCCTTCCACCCCTGCGGCGTCGAGCGTCGGCGGGCCGACACGATCCGGCGCACCTGTGCCCGCGCCGCCCGCCTCGACCGCCTCGCCGGTGGCACGCCCGAGCACGCGACCCGCGTGCTCACCGCGCTCCCCGGCGTCGGTCCCTGGACCGCGGCCGAGGTCTGCGCCGTGGCGCTCGGCGACCCCGACGCGGTGAGCGTCGGCGACTACCACCTTCCCCGCATCGTCGGGTGGGCGCTCGCCCGCGAGCGCGGCGCCGACGACGCGCGCATGCTCGAGCTGCTCGAACCGTTCCGGGGCCAGCGGGGCCGCGTGATCCGGTTGCTCGTGCGGGCCGCCTTCGGCCCGCCCCGCCGTGTGCCGCGCGCCCCGTTGCGCGATCTCGCGTCGATCTGAGCGCCGGGCGACCTCGCATCCGCCGCCCCGTCCGGTGGGCGATACGGTCGGAGGAGTGCCATCGACGCCCGGCGACCCCGGCCTGTTCGGACCCGACAGCGTCGCGTGGCGGCTCCATGCCGACCCCGCGATGCTCACGGGCGGTCTGCGCGCGCTGCTGGTCCAGGCGCTCGACCCGCGCGCGATGGCGGGCGTCGATCAGCACAGCCGCTACCGCGAGGACCCCTGGGGACGGCTCCGCCGCACGACGGAGTTCGTCGGCCTGACGACCTACGGCGACACGGCCACCGCCGAGGCCGCCTGCGCCCGGGTCCGCAACGTCCACCAGCGGGTGCGGGGGGTCGATCCCGTCACGGGGCGCGAGTACGCGGCATCCGACCCCGACCTGCTGCTCTGGATCCACGCGGTCGAGATCGACTCGTTCGTGGGCGCGTACCGCGCCTACGCGGGACGTCTGTCGGACGCGGACGCGGATCGCTACGTCGCCGAGATGGCCCGGGTCGCCGAGCTCGTCGAGCTCCCGCGCGGGATGGCGCCGATGTCGATGGGGGAGCTGCGCGAGTACCTCGACTCGGTCGAGGGGCTGCAGGTCACCGACGCAGCGCGCGAGGGGATGCGGACGATCTTCTTCCCGCCGATGCCCGTGCAGTACCGGCCGCTGTGGGGGCTCGTGACGGCGGCGACGGTGGCGATCCTGCCCCGCTGGGCCCGGCGGATGTACCGCCTGCCGTGGCCCGCGCCGGCGACGCTGCCGCTGCGCCTGAACGTGTTCGCGCTCAGCCGCGCGATGAACATCCTGCTCCCGCCACCCCCGCTCGTCCGCAAGGCCCACGCCCGGCTCACGGCGTGACGGGCGTGACGGGAGTCAGGGCTCGGGCTCGGTGGGGAGGCCGGCGGCGAGCCATGCCTGCATGCCACCCGCGAGGTCGGTGGCGCGGTGCAGGCCGAGGTCCTGGAGGGTCGCGGCGGCGAGGCTCGACTGGTAGCCCTCCGAGCACATGACGATCACGTGGACGTCGTGGTCCACGGCTTCGGCGATGCGGTGCGGGCTCGCGGGGTCGAGGCGCCACTCGAGCACGTTGCGGTCGACGACGAGCGCGCCCGGGATGCGGCCGTCGGCCCGTCGCTGCTCGACCGGCCGGATGTCGACGAGCAGGGCGCCGCGCGCACACGCCGCGAGCGCCTCCTCCGGCGTCACCCGCTGCAGACGCGCGCGCGCCGCGGCGAGCAGCTCGTCGATCGTCGTCACCGACCCATGATGTCGCGCCGAAGCGCCGCCGTCACCGGCGCGGCGGGCCGCCCGCCTCAGCCGTCGCTCGGCACGACGCGACTCACGCGCCCGCGGCGTCGTCGATCAGGCCGTAGCGACGGCGGATCCACCGGTTGGCATTCCCGAAGATCGCCTCGTCGACGACGATCCCGATGATCAGGATCACGATCATGATGCAGATGACCCCGGTGTAGTCGGTGAACTGGCGGTCGTTCTCCATCAACTGCCCGATGCCGAGCTTCCCCGGGATCAGCGCGATCAGCTCGGCGGCGAGGAGGCTGCGCCACGCGAACGCCCAGCCCTGCTTCAGGCCACCGACGAAGGCCGGGAGCGCCGCGGGAAGCGTGACGTGGCGGAACGCCGACCAGCCATGGGCACCGAGGACGCGCCCGGCGCGGCGAATCACCGGCTGGATGTTGTCGATCCCGGAGATGAGCCCGTTGGCGATCGACGGCGCGGCGCCGATCACGACCACGAAGCGGATGGTGGCATCCGACAGCTGGAAGATGCCGATGGCGAGCGGCACCCACGCGACCGACGGCATCGTCATGAGCCCGGTGACGAGGGAACCGAAGCCCGAGCGCAGGACCCGGTTGTGGGCGACGAGCGCACCGACCGCCGTCCCGATGAGGATCGCGAGCGCGAACCCCTGAACCGCGCGCCACATGGTGATGCCGACCGCGTCCATGATCGTGCCGAAGTCGTCGTAGAGACGCGGGAAGACCTTGGCCGGGCCCGGGATGACGTAGTCCGGGCGGAAGTGGGACCACACCACGATCTGCCACAGGAGGACCGCGATCCCCGCGGCGAGGCACTTCGGCCACACCGCGGACCACACGCGGGAGTGGAGGCTCGGCCGCGGCGCCACCATGGACTCGAGCGCGTCGAGGCCTGCGAGCTCGGTACGGAGCGAGCGTTCCCGCAGGTCAAGCGTCGCCATGGCGGGCCACCTCCTCGCGCAGACGGGTCGTGATCGACGCGGCGAGGTCGGCCACCGCGTGGTCCTCGATGCGGCGGGGGCGGGGCAGGTCGACCGGGAACTCGGCCGCCACCCGCCCCGGCCGGCTCGACAGCAGGACGACCCGGTCGCCGAGGCGGACGGCCTCGCGCACGTTGTGGGTGACGAAGACGACGGTGAGCGCCGTCTCCTGCCAGAGGCGCTCCAGCTCGTCGTGCAACAGGTCGCGCGTCATGGCGTCGAGCGCGCCGAACGGCTCGTCCATCAGCAGCACGTCGGCGTCCTGCGCGAGCGCGCGGGCCAGTGCGACCCGCTGGCGCATGCCGCCCGACAGTTCGTGCGGGCGCTTGCGGTCGAACTCGGCGAGGTTGACCAGCCCGAGCAGATCGCTCGCGCGCGTGCGGCGCTCGCGGCGTCCGATGCCACGGAGCTTCAGCGCGAGCTCGACGTTGCCGCGGGCGGTCAACCACGGGAAGAGCGCTGCTTCCTGGAACAGGAGGCTGGTGCGGCCGTCGACGGCGACGGAGCCCTGGGTGGGGCGGTCGAGGCCGGCGAGCAGGTTGAGCAGCGTGCTCTTGCCGCAGCCGGACGCACCGAGCAGGCACACGAACTCGCCTCGGCCGATCGAGAGGGAGACGCGGTCGAGCGCGGGTACGGCGTTCCCGGCGTGACCGTAGACCTTCACGACGTTGTCGACCCGGACCGGGGCCGCCCCCGGCGCGGAGGCGACCCTCGCCTCATGAAGCTCGATCATGGACACCTCTGCATCACGCGGACTTGACGGCGGACTGGTTGTCGGCCCTCAACACCTGGTTCAGGAGCTTCAGGTCGAAGATGCCCTTGACATCGGTGGCCTCGAGGACGCCGACCGCCTCCGCGTTCTTGACGTCCTTCGTGATCGACGACGCGATCGGGTCGGGGGTGAACGTGATGTGGTCGAACGACGCGGTCACGAGGTTCGCCGCGATCGGCTTCGTCGTGTCCTTCAGGATGCGCTGCGCGACGAGCTTCTCGGCCTCGGCCCGGTTGGTGTGGATGAAGTCGATCGCGGCGACGTTGGCCGCGAGGAACCTCTTCACGACGTCGGGATGCTCGTCGAGGAAGGTCTTCCTCGCGATCACGACCGTGGTCGCGAACTGGCCCCTGGGCCACAGGTCGGCCTCGTCGACGAGGACCTTGCCGCCGCCCTCGTCCACCAGCCGGGTCGCCCACGGCTCGGGCACCCAGGCACCCTGGACCTGCCCCTGCTCGAAGGCCGTCAGCGTGACCGCGTTGTCCTGCGGGCGGATCGACACGTCGCCACCGCCCGACGTGTCGGTCTTCAGGGCCTTGCTCTTCAACCAGGTGCGCAGCGCGACGTCCTGCGTGTTGCCGAGCTGCGGGGTGGCGATCGTCTTGCCCTTGAGGTCCGACGCCTTCTTGATGGTCGGCTTCACGACGAGCGACGCGCCGCCCGAGGCCGCGCCCGACACGATGCGCGACGCCTGGCCGTGCGACTGCGCGAACGCGTTGACGGCCGGGTTCGGACCCACGTAGGCGATGTCGATCGCGCCCGAGAACAACGCCTCGACCGCGGCGGGCCCGGCGTTGAAGACCGTGGTCGACAGCGCGACGTTCCGGCCGAGCTTCTTGGCGAAGATGCCGCCCTCGAGCCCCACGAGTGCCGGCGCGTGCGTGACGTTGTCGAAGTAGCCCAGGTGGACGGTCACCGAGCCGGACCGGCGGGCCCCGGCGCCGGCAGCCGTGGCGGTGGCGCCCACGAGGCCGACGACGAGCGCGACGGCGGCCAGCGCCGCGGCCGGGCGGAGGTGCGGCGTCGATCGGGGACGCCGGGTTCGGACGCGGGACACGGGGACCTCCAGGGTTGGGTTCCGGTCTGCTCGCACGCCCGGAGCCGGTCCGATCACGTGGAGCCCGGGTAGTCCTGCATTTCCTACCTGAGTTGTCGAGTATGTTGGTTCAGTCGCCGTCCCGCGTCAAGGTGGGAACGAGGTTTTCCGGTAATCTCGACATGAGGAGTCGAGAAACAGCATGTGGATCAGCCGCCGGACCGACTACGCGACCCGGGCCGTCCTCGCGCTCGCTCTCGTCACCGACGAGCGGCCCCGCAAGATCCACGAGATCGCGGAGCTGACGAGCACGCCCGAGTCGGTGCTCGAGCAGCTGCTGCCCCAGCTCCGGGGGGCCGGCATCGTCCGGTCGGAGCGGGGGCCGAGCGGCGGCTACCGGCTCAACCACCCGCCGGCGGAGATCACGTTGGGTCGCGTCGTCCGCCTCATCCAGGGACCGCTGGCGCCGATCTCCTGCGCCACCCGCAGCTCGCCGGAGCCGTGCGCGATGGAGCTCGGCTGCGCGCTGCAACAGACATGGGCCGAGGTCCGTGACGCCACCATCGCCATCCTCGACACGACGACCTTCGCGGATCTCGTGGAGCGCTCCGGCGGCCGGTGGAGCGCGATCCGCGACTCGGTCCCCGTCACGATCTCCGGCGGCGCCGAGCGCGCCGTGAGCGGCCCGGCGCCGAAGGTGCCGTGAGCGGCCCGGCGCCGAAGGCGGGAAGCTAGCCTGCGCACGCGATGGACATCGAGGAGTTCTACGACGCGGATCCGCGGCGGCGGCAGTCGGCCGAGGTCGAGTTCGGTCGTGACTGGTCCGACGAGGCGGGCGGTCGGGCCGAGGTGTCATGGGTCGTCGACACCGGCGAGCTCTACGTGATGAACGAGCCGATCGAGCCGGTCTTCTCCGACGGCCTCGGCGACGTGGCGGTGGAGCCCGTCCACATGAAGGACATGACCGTCGAGATCCTGGCCGTGATCCCGTCGCGCTCGGCCGTCGACGCCGTGCTCGACGGCTGGCAGGACGCGATGGGGACGCCCAACAGCATCGCCTGGGTACGCGAGCGCGCCCTCCACCCGCCCGCCGACACCGGCGACCACACCGGCGCCGAGGGTTCCACCATCGAGGTCCCCGGAGCGTCGCCGCCCGAGTAGCTCGCCGAGTCCGCTCCCGGCCCGATTCCCTTTCCCTGGAGATCCGTCGCGACATGGCTGCACCCCCCGTCGGCCCCACCACGCCCGTCGAGCTCGTCGAGGCCGCGTACGAGCGCTATCCCGAACGCCTCGAGGTCGCGCGCGCCCGCCTCGGCCGGCCGCTCACCTTCGCCGAGAAGGTGCTCCACGCGCACGCCGACGACGTGGCCACCATCGGCCTCTCACGCGGCGTCGACTACGCCGACTACCGGCCCGACCGGGTCGCGATGCAGGACGCCACCGCGCAGATGGCGCTGCTGCAGTTCATGACCGCCGGGCTCCCGCAGGTGGCGGTGCCGACGACGGTGCACTGCGACCACCTGATCCAGGCCCGCATGGGCGCCGAGACCGACCTGGCGAGCGCGCTCGACGTCAACTCCGAGGTCTACGAGTTCCTGCGGAGCGTGTCCGCGAAGTACGGCATCGGCTTCTGGAAGCCCGGGTCGGGGATCATCCACCAGGTCGTGCTCGAGCAGTACGCCTTCCCGGGCGGGATGATGATCGGCACCGACAGCCACACGCCGAACGCGGGCGGCCTCGGCATGGTCGCGATCGGCGTCGGCGGGGCCGACGCGGTCGACGTGATGGCGGGCTGGCCCTACAACACACGCATCCCACGGGTCATCGGCGTCAAGCTGACCGGCCGGCTGTCGGGATGGGCGTCGGCCAAGGACGTCATCCTCGAGGTCGCGGGGATCCTGACGGTCAAGGGCGGCACGGGCGCGATCGTCGAGTACTTCGGTCCCAGCGTCGAGTCGATCTCGGCCACCGGCAGGGCCACGATCTGCAACATGGGCGCCGAGATCGGCGCGACGTGCTCGCTGTTCCCCTACGACGACCGGGCCGCGCGGTACCTGAAGGCGACTCGTCGCGAGGAGCTCGCCGACCTCGCCGACCGGTACGCCGAGCACCTCCGCCCCGACCCCGAGGTCGTGGCCGGACCCGAGCGCTTCTACGACCGTGTCGTCGAGATCGACCTCGACACGCTAGAGCCGCATCTCGTCGGCCCGCACAGTCCCGACCTCGACCGGCCGATCTCGGAGCTGAAGGCCGCGGCCGTCGCCGGCGGCTACCCGCTCGACATCTCGTACGCGCTGGTCGGCTCGTGCACGAACTCGTCGTACGAGGACATCGGCCGCGCCGCGCACGTCGCGCGCCAGGCATCCGCGGCGGGTCTGCGCGTCCGTTCGCCGCTGCTCGTCACCCCCGGTTCGGAGCAGGTGCGCGCGACCATCGAGCGCGACGGGTACCTCCACGACCTCGAGGCGATCGGCGCCACGGTCCTCGCGAACGCGTGCGGCCCGTGCATCGGGCAGTGGAAGCGCGACGACATCGCGCCGGGGGAGCGGAACACCATCGTCTCGTCGTTCAACCGCAACTTCCCGGCCCGCAACGACGGCAACGCCGAGACCCTGAGTTTCATCGGTTCGCCCGAGACCGTCACGGCGATGGCGCTGACCGGCCGCCTCGACGTCGACTTCGTCCACGACCCGATCACCGGACCCGACGGCGCGGAAGTCCGCCTCACCCCGCCGATCGCCGACGAGCTTCCCGACGCCGGCTTCGACCCGGGCGCGTCGGGCTTCGTCGCCCCCGCGGCCGACGGCACGACCGTGGAGGTCGCCGTCGATCCGGCGAGCGAGCGGCTCCAGCTGCTCGAGCCCTTCTCGGCATGGGACGGTCGCGACGCCACCGGCCTGCGCGTGCTGTTGAAGGCGACGGGCAAGTGCACGACCGACCACATCTCGCCGGCCGGCCCGTGGCTCCGCTTCCGCGGTCACCTCTCGAACATCTCGGGGAACCTGTTCAACGGCGCGAACAACGCGTTCGCGCCGGACGCGCCCGGGTCGGGTGTCGACGTCCGCGACGGCAGCGTCCGCCCGCTACCCGAGCTCGCCCGGGCGTACAAGGACGCCGGCATCGCATGGGTCGCGATCGGCGACGAGAACTACGGCGAGGGCTCCTCACGCGAGCACGCCGCGATGGAGCCCCGGTTCATGGGCGGCAAGGCCGTGATCGCGCGCTCGTTCGCCCGCATTCACGAGGCGAACCTGAAGAAGCAGGGCGTCCTCGCGCTGACGTTCAAGGATCCCGACGACTACCTGAAGGTGCGCGCCGACGACACGGTCGACATCACCGGCCTCGCGGACCTCGCGCCCGGCCGACCCGTCACCGTCGTGCTGCACCACGCCGACGGCTCGACCGACTCGGTGGCGACGACGCACACGATGTCGGACGAGCACATCGGGTGGTTCCGCGCCGGCTCGGCTCTCAACGTGCTGCGTTCGTCGTCAGCGTGATCTGCTGCGCGGTCGGCTCCGCGCAGCAGAACCAGGGCTCGCTCAGGCGCGGGCGCCCCTGCATCACCGGCAGCGGGTCGGGGACCGGCGCGCCGGCCGCGGCGCACACCGAGGCGTAGACCTCCGGGATCGGCGTGCCGAGCGCGACGTGCTCCTCGACGAGCTCGGCGAGGCGCGCGTGGAGCGCGTCGAGGGCCGGGTCGGGCGCCGCCCATTCGTAGGTCCCTCGGACGGCGTCGTAGGGACCGACGAGCGCAGCCACCTCCGGGAGCCGGAGGACGAGCGACCCCCGCGGGATCAGGAGCCGGATCGTGTACTGGACCGGATCGACGTTCTCGACCAGGTCGTGCTCGGCGACGAACCTGAGGAGCGCCCGCACGTCGTCGCCGGTCGTCCACGGCGTGAAGGGCATGAACGACGGGCGCACCTCGATGCCGGCCGTCCGCAACACGGCGACGGCGCGGGCCGCGTCCGCGGCCGTGTGGCCCTTGTCGAGCCGGTCGAGGATCTCGTCGTTGACCGACTCGAAGGCCGACACGACGAAGCGGCAGCCCGCCTCGGCGAGCTCGGGCCACACCTCCGCGTGTGCGAGGACGTGCTCGACCTTGACGGTGCAGTCGAAGCTGACGTCGGGGAAGCGCTCGTGCATCGCCCGGACGACCCGGAGCGAATGGTGCACGCCGTTCAGGAAGTCGGGGTCGCCGAACGTGATGTGGCGGGCACCCGCGTCCACCTGCTGCGCGATGTCGGCGAGGACGGCATCGGCGTCGACGATGCGGATGCGCCCGTCGTAGACGACCGGTACCGGGCAGTGCCGGCAGCGGTGCGCGCAACCGTGGCTGGCTTCGACGTACCCGACGGGGAGGCGCTGCTCGCAGCCGCAGCCGTCACCGACGAGGAGGTGGGCGTAGCGATCGATCGGCGGGAGGAGTTCACGCGCCGGCAGCGGCGCACCCGCCCGGGCCGCCTCCCGCCCCAGCTCCGTCAGCGCCGCCCCGGCGGGGACGCGGCCCTCGACCCATTCGACCAGCGCGCCGGTCGTCTCGCCCGCGACCACGCAGTCCGCGACGTCGGCCGCCATGGACGCATAGAGCCCGTAGCAGCACACGGGAACGGCGGGGCGGGTCGCGCGCAACGCCTCGATCGCGGCGCGGGCGAGACGCGTCGCCGTGTGCATGGGCACCGAGAACGCGATCCGGTCGGCCCAGGCCGCGGCGGCCGGGTCCCACGGCTCGAGCGAGAGGTCGACGGCCCGCACGTCGTGGCCGCGGGCGCGCAGGTGCGCCGCCGGGACCGCGACCTGGAGCGGCTGGTGCCCCAGCTCGTAGCAGGCGACGAGGAGAACGCGCACGCACACGAGCCTAGGGCCCGCAGCCGGGCGCGCCCTCCGGCGCGGCACCGGGTGGGCTGTCGGTGATCGCGACGTCGAGCGCGGCGTGCGCGCGGCGCAACGCGTCCTCGACCTGCGCCGGCGTGTCGGCGCGCGCGAACAGGAACCCCAGGTAGCGATCACCTTCGGGGAGCGGACGGACGGGACGGCCCGGGTTGACGGTCAGCTCGAGCCCGACGATCCCCGGCACCGCGCGGGCCGCGTCCTGACCCCGGACCCTGGCGAGGACGCCGGCCCGCGGGATCGGCAGCATCATGACGCCCGAAGCGGCGCGCTCGCGCGCCAGCCCCTCGGTCGGCAGGCGGAGTGCGTGCCGCAGGACGAGCTCCTCGAGCGCGATGCCGGCACCGAAACGCAACGTGCGCGCGCACAGTCCGCCGATCGTGCGGGCCGCCACCTCGATCACGCGGACCACGTCGTCGCGTTCGTCGTCGAGGCGGAGCTCCGCGTGCACCGGCCCTTCGCGCAGGCCCAGCGCGGCCACCGCGTCGGTGGTGACGGTCTCGACCCGGGCGAGTCGCGCCGGATCGAGGCGTGACGGCGTGACGTAGATCGTCTCCTCGAAGTACGGGCCGACGAGCGGGTCGGGCTTGTCGAACACGGCGAGGATCTCGAGCACGCCGTCGCGCACGAGCGCCTCGACCGCGACCTCGGTACCCGGGACGTACTCCTCGAGGAGGAACGGTCCGTCGGCCATCGCCAGGATCCGCCGCGCCGCCGCGACCGCAGCCGCGACGTCGTCGGCGCGGATCACCCCGCGGCCCGCCGAGAGGCCGGTGGGCTTGACGACGCACGGCATCCCGACCGCGCCCGCCGCTCCGGGCACGTCGTCGACCGTCGCGGCGACGGCGAACCGGGGCTGCGGCACGGCGTTCGCGGCGAGCGCGGTCCGCATGAGCGCCTTGTCACGGGTCGCGGTGACTGCGCCGACCGGGTTGTGCACGAGCCCGAGCTCAGCGGCGGCACGGGCCGCGACCACCACGCCCTGGTCGTCGACGGCGACGACGGCATCGACCGGTGACCGCCGGTGGAGGGCCACGATCGCCGCCACGCCGGCATCGGGATCGGCGAGCGGGACGACGACGGCGCGGTCGTCCATGGCATCCGCCATCGCCTGGCGCCGTTCCGAGGCCACGACGACCTCGGCGCCCAGCCTCTGCGCCGCGGCGACGAAGTCGCTCGCGCGGTACGTGGCCGTCGGCAGCAGGAGGAGCACCCGGGACACGGGCCTATCATGGTCTCGTGAACCAAGTCGCCGAACCGGTGCTCACGATCACCGACCAGGCCCGCAGCAAGATCGTCGAGGTGCGCGCCAACGAGCCCGATCCGGACGCGCAGGCGCTCTGGGTCGAGGTCAGCGGCCAGTCCGGGGGCGCGTACACCTACGAGATGTACTTCCGGCCCGTCGCCGAGGCCGGCGCCGACGACGTCGTGCAACGCCACGACGCCCTCTCGATCGTCATCCCGGGCGACGGCGTCGACAAGCTCGTGGGTGCCACCCTCGACTTCACGGGTTCGGGCATGGTCATGCAGAACCCGAACCGGCCCGCGGCCAGCCCGGCGATGGGCACCCGGCCGCCGGCCGACCTGTCGGGCGAGCTGCCCCAGCGGGTGCTGACGGTGCTCGAGGAGCAGATCAACCCCGCGATCGCGGCCCACGGCGGGCGGGCCGACCTCGTCGCGGTCGAGGACGGCATCGCCTACCTCCGGCTGTCGGGCGGCTGCCAGGGGTGCGGGCTCGCCGCGGTGACGCTGAGCCAGGGCATCGAGGTCGCGATCCTCGACGCGATCCCCGAGATCACCGAGGTCGTCGACGTCACCGACCACGCCTCGGGCGCGAACCCCTACTACGAGGCCGCGAAGAAGTAGCGCGCTCGTCAGAACCGGCGGGCGTCGTCGGCGGCGTAGCGGGCGACCGCGTGGTCGGCCACCGCGTTGCGTTCGAGCGAGTCGACGACGGCGCCGAGCTGCGCGGCCGGGATCGCCATCGTCATCTCGTTGACCGACATGCCCGTGCGGACGCGGCTGAGGGCGCATCCCACGCTGGCGGCGGGCACGCCCTCCTCCTTGGCGATCGCGATGACGTGGCACTGGGGCTTGCCCTCGACGCGCAGGTCGGGGATCGCGTCGGACAGCACCATGAGCTGCTTGCCGTTGACGCGCAGGAACACGACGTCGGGATCGACGGTCGTGTCGGCCAGCGGGCCGTAGACGACGGCGCCCGGCTTCTCCTGCACGACGGGGATCTGGGGGACGGCGTCCATCGTCACCCAGCCCGACTCGAGCAGCGCCGCGACGTCGGAGTTCCCCGCGACCTCGGCGAGGGTCTTGAACCCGTGCGTCAGGCTGCCGACGCTGCAGTTCCCGTGATCGGCGGCGACCGTCGCAAAGGTCCGCTCCGTCGCCTTCATCCAGAAGACGCACCCCGCGGGCACGCGTCCGGTACGTCCGTCGGGCAGCGCCGGAGGCATCGGCTCGTCGAAGGGTTCGATCCCGGCCGGTTCGCTCTCGTGGAACGAGATCGCGAGCGGTGGTGCCGAGAGCTTCAGCGATTCTGTGAGTCGGGACGCGAGCTGGGACCAGTCCTGAGTCGGCATGCCGCGCACACTAGTCACGCCACACGCGCCGCTCGCTCAGGCGAATCGGGCGATCTCGCGGTCGAGGTCGAGCGGCGCGACCGGTGCGGCGCGCTCGTACTCGCCCCATTGGTCGCGCGGCACCATCCACATCACCTCGAACTCGTTGCCGTCGGGATCCTTGCCGTACAGCGATTTGGTCGCGCCGTGATCGCTCTCGCCGACGAGCGCGCCCATCCGGGCGAGCGTCTCGCGCCCGGCCGCGAGATCCGTCACCGACGGCACCTCCCACGCGAGGTGGTAGAGCCCGACGCGGCCCGGCGCCGGGCCCGGGGCGTCGGCGCCGATCGAGAACAGCCCGAGGTCGTGATGGTTCGCCGAGCCCGCCGCGCGCAGGAAGACGGCGCGCCCACCGGCCATCGACGCGACCTCCTCGAAGCCGAACGCCTCCTGGTAGAACGCGGCCGCGACGCGCGCGTCGCGCACGTAGAGCACCGCGTGGTTCAACCGCTGCACCGGGATCATGTCGTGCTTCCTCTCGCCTCTGGCGCGCGTTCCGGGCCGTCCGTCGCCCGGAGCGCCCGCAACCTCCCGACGACCTCGGGCAGGGCCGTCACGAAGGCAACCACGTCCGCGTCCGCCGTGTTCCAGCCGACGCTCGCCCGGAGGGACCGTTCGGCGTCGACCCCCATCGCCCGCAGCACGGGCGACGGTTCGAGGGCCTCGCTCGAGCACGACGAACCCGAGTGCACCGCCACACCCCGCTGGTCGAGCCCCAGCACCACGGGCTCGGCCTCGACGCCGTCGATGCCGAGGCAGACCACGTGGGGAAGGCGCTCGACCGGGTCGCCGAGCTGGTGGACCCCGGCGACCGGGCCCAGCCCTTCGAGCAGGTCGTCGGTGCGGCGCCGGGCCTCCTCGGCTTCATGGGCGAGCCGATCGCCGTCGAGGAGCTCGGCCGCCGCCGCGCCGAAGCCCACGATCGCCGCGACGTTCTCGATCCCGCCGCGCCGGGCCCGCTCCTGGGCGCCGCCGACGAGCAGCGGCGGGACCCGCAGGCCACGCCGGACGAGGAGGGCCCCCGCGCCCTTGGGGCCGCCGAACTTGTGTGCCGTCACCGAGCACAGGTCGGCGCCGAGCCCGGCGAAGTCGACGGGGACGTGGCCGGCGGCCGCGCACGCGTCGACGTGGACGAGCACGCCCGCGGCTCGGGCGGCCTGCGCGATGTCGCGCACGGCGGGCTGCAGGGTGCCGACCTCGTGGTTCGCGAGCTGCACGGAGACGAGTGCGGTCGCCGGCCGGAGCGCGTCGAGCACCGCGTCGGCACCGAAGCGACCGGCGCGGTCGACTCCGACCTCGGTCAGCTCGACCGGCGCCCGGCGGCACGCCTCGAGGACGGCCGAGTGCTCGACCGCCGTCGTGACGAC
>DASRHL010000060.1:0-7633 GCA_035650535.1 Acidimicrobiia bacterium | reverse complement strand
GTGCTCGAGTACAACGTGCGTTTCGGCGACCCCGAGTGCCAGGTCGTCGTGCCCCGGCTGGCGAGCGACCTCGCCGTCCACTGCCTCGAATCCGCGAGCGGCCTGCCGTTGTCGCCCGTGAAGTTCCACGACGACGCGTGCGTGACCGTCGTGCTCGCCGCCGAGGGCTACCCCGCCTCACCGCGCACCGGCGACGTTGTCGATGGCCTCGACGCCGCGGCGGCGGTCCCGGGCGTGACCGTGTTCCACGCCGGGACGAAGGTGCGCGACGACGGCGCCGTCGTCACGGCCGGCGGTCGCGTCCTCGACGTCACCGCCGTCGCGCCGACCGTCGCCGAGGCTCGGGCGCGTGCGTACGAGGCGGCCGAGCTGATCTCGTGGCCGGGGGTGCAGTTCCGGCGCGACATCGCGGCCGCGGCGGCCCGACGGTGACGGCACCGGGCGACGGGTGCCGGGTGCTCGGGCGGGGGCGGTCAGAAGCTGCCGAGGGGCCGCTTCGCGGTCCGGTTCATGTTCGAGATGCCGTGGCCGCGGCCCTTCATCTTGACGCCGCCGGCGATGAGGGCGCAGTCGATGCAGCGCCGGGGACCGCGTTTGCGACTCGGGGGGACGAAGCAGAGGTTGCACCACATCTGGCCGCAGTCGTCGCAGACGAACGTGGCGCGCTCGGTCCAGTGCTTCGTGCAGGCGCCGCTGGCGCCCGCAGAGTCGGCAGCGTGCACCCCCGCCCCTCCTCGACCTCGACGGCTTGCCCAAGTGCCGCACGGCGCGCCTGCGAGCGCCCCGCATCGGCCTGCCCTACCCCCAGGGGGCACATACTGTTTCGGCACGGAGGCACCAGAACTTGATCCACCGCTACGCCCTCGAACCGATGGCCGGGCTCTTCACCGACGAGGCCCGCTACCGCACGTGGCTGGAGGTCGAGATCCTCGCCGTCGAGGCGTGGGCCAAGCTCGGGGTAGTCCCCGCGGCCGCCGCCGCCTCGGTGCGGGAGCGGGCCGCCGTCGACGCCGACGCCGTCGAGGAGCGGGAGCGGGTCACCGACCACGACGTCGCCGCGTTCGTCGACGTCGTGCAGGAATCGGTGGGACCGCCCGCCGGCGCCTGGGTCCACTACGGCCTGACCTCGAGCGACGTCGTCGACACCGCGCTGTCGGTCACGCTGGTCCGGGCCTGTGACCTGCTGATCGGTGCCGTTGCCGAGCTCGAGGCCGCGATCGCGGCCCGGGCGCTCGAGCACCGGGCGACGGCGACGGTCGGGCGCACGCACGGGATCCACGCCGAACCGACGACGTTCGGCGCCAAGCTCGCCCTGTGGGTGCTCCAGGTCCGGCGCGACCGTGAGCGCCTGGCCCGGGCCCGGGCCGCGGTGGCGGTCGGGAAGTTGTCGGGCGCGGTGGGCACGTACTCGAACGTCGACCCGGAGGTGGAGGCGTTCGTATGCGAGCGGCTCGGGCTCACCCCCGTGCCGGCGACGCAGGTGATCGCCCGCGACCGTCACGCCGAGCTCCTGTACGCCTGCGCGTCGCTCGGCGCGTCGATCGAGGCCTTCGCGCTCGAGATCCGCCATCTGCAGCGCACCGAGGTCGGCGAGGTCGAGGAGCCCTTCCGCACCGGCGCGCAGAAGGGCTCGAGCGCGATGCCGCACAAGCGCAACCCGGTGAAGAGCGAGCAGCTCTGCGGGCTCGCCCGCGTCCTGCGCGCGAACGTCGTGCCCGGCCTCGAGGACGTCGCCCTCTGGCACGAACGTGACATCTCGCACTCGTCGGTCGAGCGGATCGTCCTCCCCGACTCGCTCCAGCTCGCCTACTACGTCGCGGTCAAGTTCAGGGCGATCGTCGACGGCATGGTCGTGCACCCCGACCGGATGCTCGAGAACCTCGACGCGTCGTACGGGCTCGTGTTCAGCCAACCCGTCCTGCTCGCGCTGGTCGAGGCCGGGCTCGCCCGCGACGACGCGTACCGCATGGTGCAACGGGCCGCGATGCGCACGTGGGACGAGCGCCGCCCGTTCCTCGCCGTGCTCGAAGAGGACGCCGAGGTACGGGCCGCCCTCGACGGCGAACGCCTGCGCGCTTGCTTCGACCTGACCCGCGCCCTCGAGCACGCCGGGCGGACCGTCGACGCCCTCGGCCGGCTCGACCCGCCGGCCGGCGCCCCGCTTCCCGCCCCGCCCGCCGCCGCCGCCGAACCGTGACCCGCCCCGCGCTCCCGCACCACTACACCGGCAAGGTCCGCGACCTCTACGAGGTCGGACCCGACCGGATGCTGATCGTCGCATCCGACCGGATCTCGGTGTTCGACGTCGTGCTCCCCGACGAGATCCCCGACAAGGGTCGCGTGCTCACGGGGCTGTCGACCTACTGGTTCGAGCAGACCGCGTCGATCTTCCCGAGCCACCTCATCTCGTCCGACCCCACCGACTTCCCCGAGACCGCCGGCCCCGAGGTCGCGGGCCGGGCGATGCTGGTGCGGGCGACCCGGCCCGTGCGACTCGAGTGCATCGCCCGCGGCTACCTGTTCGGATCCGCCTGGTCGGAGTACGGGGAGCGGGGCACGGTGTGCGGCCGCTCTCTGCCTGCCGGGCTCCGGCAGGCCGAGCAGCTGCGGGACCCGATCTTCACCTCGACGACGAAGGCCGAGGCGGGTCACGACGTTTCCCTCACCGACGCGGAGGCGGCCGAGCTGGTCGGCGACGAGGTCTTCGAGCAGGTGCGCGACGCGACGCTCGCGATCTACCGGTTCGCGGCGGAGCACGCGGCAGCGTGCGGCCTGCTCCTCGCCGACACCAAGCTCGAGTTCGGGACGGTCGGCGACGAGCTCCTCGTGATCGACGAGATGCTCACGCCCGACTCGTCGCGCTACTGGCCGGCCGAGCACTACGCGGTCGGGTCGTCACCGCCGTCCTTCGACAAGCAGTACGTGCGCGACTACTACCTCCGCCTCGGTTGGAACCAGGAGCCGCCGGCCCCGCCGCTCCCACGCGACGTCGTCGACGGAACCCGCGCCCGTTACGTCGAGGCCTACGAGCTTCTGACGGGCCGCAGCTTCGACGAATGGCACGCCGACGAATGACCTTCTGCCCGGGGTCGGCGCGTAGGATGACGTCGTGAGGTACGAGGCGCGGGTCGACATCACGCACCTGCCGGGTGTCCTCGACCCGCAGGGCGCGACGGTGCAGCGTTCCCTCCCCGCGCTGGGCTACGGGAACGTGAGCGACGTCCGGATCGGGAAGACGATCCGCCTCGTCGTCGACGCGCCCGACCAGGCGACGGCCCGGGCCCAGGTCGACGAGATGTGCCACCGCTTCCTCGCCAACCCGGTCATCGAGGCCTTCACCATCGAGCTGCAGGAGCTGGCTCCCACGGCATGAGCACCCGCGTCGCGATCGTGCTGTTCCCGGGGACGAACTGCGAGCTCGACGTCGCGTGGGCGCTCGAGCAGCTCGGCGCGTCGCCCGAGATCGTGTTCCATCTCGAGACGAACCTCCACGGCGCCGACGCCGTCGTCGTGCCGGGCGGGTTCGCCCACGGCGACTATCTGCGCACCGGGGCGCTGGCCCGCTTCTCGCCGGTCATGGACGCCGTCGCCGCGTTCGCGGCCGACGGCGGACCGGTCGCCGGGATCTGCAACGGCTTCCAGGTGCTCACCGAGGCCGGGCTCCTCCCCGGCGCGCTGCAGAAGAACGCAGGCCTCAAGTTCCTGTGCGACACCGTCGAGTGCCGCGTCGAGAGCACGCGGTCCGCGCTGACCGCCGCCGCCGAGCCGGGTGCCGTCCTGCGCCTCCCGATCAACCACTTCGAGGGCAACTACATCTGCGACGAGGCGACGCTCGAGCGCCTGCGCGCCGACGACCGGATCGTGTTGCGCTACGTGCGCAACCCCAACGGCAGCCTCGACGACATCGCCGGCGTCTGCAACGACGCCGGCAACGTCGTCGGGATGATGCCGCACCCCGAACGCGCGAGCGACGCGATGATCGGTTCGGCCGACGGCGTGGTGCTGCTGCGGTCGCTGCTCGAGTCCGCGGCGGTCGTCAGCTCCCGCGGGTGATCCCGGCCTTCTTGAGCACCTCGGGGCTGACGCCGAGCTCCCGCCACGTCGCGTACGCGATGCCCTTGCGTCTGCCGTACGCGCCCGCGACCTTCACGAACTCGGCCTCGACCTTCGAGAGGTCGACGGCCGCGCCCATGCTCTCGAGCTCGGCTTCGAGGTCCCGCCGCTCCTGCACGAGCTGCAGCCGCTTGAGCGACGTCGCCTCGGGCAGGTCCTTCTCGATCGCGGCCAGCCGCCTCTTCACGGTGTCGGCGGTCCGCTTCCGGCCACGCCGGGGCCGGTTCTGGTCGAGGGCGTCGAGGTACGCCTTGACGGCCCGGCCCTCGTTGCGGCCGGCGGCGAGCGCCTGCTTGTGCTCGGCCGACATGGTCTTCGGTGCCAACGTGATCTCTCCTGCCGTTGCGTTGAACGAGCGCCGTCCGGCTCCCGTTTATCCAGAAATGCCCTACACGGTTATCGCCATTTCTAGCACCGCCATTCAGCGATATCGAGTCGTCCGGAGCACCGTGACGTGACACTCCCGCCCGATCTCCACCGCCAACTCGGGCTCACCGACGACGAGCTCGCCGCCATCGTGGCGCTGCTGGGACGCGATCCCACCGAGCTCGAGCTCGCGATGTACGCCGTGATGTGGTCGGAACACTGCTCCTACAAATCCTCGAAGCGCCACCTGGGCCGGTTCCCGACCGAGGCGCCCTGGGTGCTCGTCGGGCCCGGCGAGGGCGCCGGCGTGGTCGACGTCGGCGACGGCCTGGCGGTCGCGATCCGGATCGAGAGCCACAACCACCCGTCGGCGGTCGAGCCGTACCAGGGCGCGGCGACCGGGGTCGGCGGCATCATCCGTGACGTCTTCTCGATGGGGGCGCGCCCGATCGCGGTGATGGATCCGCTGCGCTTCGGACCGCTCGACGACGCCCGGACCCGCTACCTGTTCGAGGGGGTCGTCGCCGGGATCAGCGGATACGGCAATGCCGTGGGCGTCCCGACGGTCGGCGGCGAGGTGGTGTTCGACGACTGCTACCGCGACAACCCGCTCGTCAACGTGTTCTGCCTCGGCCTGCTGCCCCGCGACCGGCTCGTGCTCGCCCGGGCCGAGGGCGAGGGGAACCTGGCGGTGCTGCTCGGCTCGTCGACGGGGCGCGACGGCATCGGCGGCGCGAGCGTGCTCGCGTCGGCCGGGTTCGACGAGGGCTCCGACACGAAGCGACCCTCGGTGCAGGTTGGCGACCCCTTCGAGGAGAAGCGACTGATCGAGGCGTGCCTCGCGCTCCTCGACGCGGGCCTGGCCGTCGGGGTGCAGGACCTCGGCGCGGCCGGGCTGTCGTGCGCGGCGTCCGAGACCGCGGCCAAGACGGGCGCAGGCATGGACGTCGACGTCGCGCGCGTGCATCAGCGGGAGCCGGGCATGAACGCGGTCGAGGTGATGACGTCGGAGAGCCAGGAGCGCATGCTCGCCATCGTGCGCCCGGCCGACCTCGACGAGGTCCTCGCGCTGTGCACGCGGTGGGACATCCGGGCGTCGGTCGTCGGGCGCGTGACGTCGACCGGACGGTTCCGCGTGTTCGACGGCGCCTTCGATGCCGCGCCGGGCGTCGAACCGGAGCCGCTCGCCGACATCCCGTGCGCGAGCCTGGGCGACGGACCGGTGTACGACCGCGCGATGGCGCGGCCGTCGGGGCAGGACGCACTCGTGGCCGCCGATCCCGCGCCCGCGCTCCTCGCCCGCTTCCCCGACGGGTCCGATCTCTCGGGTGAGCTCCTCGCGCTGCTCGCGACGCCGACGATCGCCGACAAGTCGTGGGTGTGGCACCAGTACGACCACCAGCTCTTCCTCAACACCGTCGCCGGGCCCGGTGCGGACGCGGCCGTCCTGCGGCTCAAGGGCACCGACCGGGCGCTCGCGCTCTCGACCGACGGCAAGGGCCGGTTCTGCCGGCTCGACCCGCGCACCGGAGGCCGGCTGGTCGTCGTCGAGGCGGCGCGCAACGTCGCGTGCGCCGGGGCCCGCCCGCTCGCCCTCGTGAACTGCCTGAACTTCGGGAACCCGGAGCACCCGGAGGTGATGTGGCAGTTCGCCGAGGTGGTCGAGGGGATGAGCGAGGCGTGCGAGGCGCTCGGGCTCCCCGTCGTCGGGGGCAACGTGAGCTTCTACAACGAGTCGCGCGGCAGCGACATCGACCCAACTCCGGTGGTCGCGGTCCTCGGCCTCGTCGACGACCTGGACGCGCCGCCGCCACCCGCCCGCCTCGACGCCGGCCGGAGGATCGTCCTGCTCGGGGAGACCCGCACCGAGCTCGGGGGATCGGAGTGGGCGGCCGTCCGCCACGGGCTCGACGGCGGACCGCCGCCGGCCGCCGACCTCGACGCCGCCCGGGCCGTGCACGACCTCGTGCGTGACCTCGTGGCCGGTGCGCTGGTCGACGGCGTCCACGACTGCTCCGACGGCGGGCTCGCGGTCGCGCTGGCCGAGATGGCCGTCGCCGGCGACTGCGGCTTCCACGCCACGGTCCCGGGGCGGGACGCGACGGTCCCCGACGCGGCGTGGTGCTTCGGCGAGTCGGCGTCTCGTGTCGTGTTGTCGGTCGCGCCCGAGCTCGCGCCGGCCGTGCTCGAGCGGGCCCGGCGGGCCGGTGTCCCCGCCGCCGACCTCGGCGAGGCGGGCGGCGACCGCCTCCGGCTCGACGGCCGCGTCGGGCCGGTGCTCGACGTCGGGTTGGCGGACGCCGCCCGGGCCTGGCGGGACGCCATCCCGGCCGCCCTGGGCGCAGAGCCGGGAGCCGAGCTGGGCTTCGTCGGTCCCGCCTGACCGCCGCGCCCCGACCGTCGGCCAGCCCGGACCGGCAGTCCGCGGCCGCCCGGCCCCGCCGCCGCGCCGCCGGGCGACTACCACTAAGCGTGCCGTATTGACTACTGTACGTGGCCGATCGTGCCGAGAAGTGGGTTGTGATGCCGCGCCGAGTGCCGAGGCGAGCCACGGGCGTCCTGGCGGCTGCTGCCGTCGCGCTCGCGCTCGCGGCCTGCCGCCCGGTGGCCCCCCCGCCGGTCCAGCCCGTCTCGCAGACCGACCCGACGACGACGGCCGCGCCCGCCCCGACCACCACGGCCCCTCCGGTCTCGACGACCACCACGACGGTCGTGGCGACCACCACGACCACGGCACCGCCGGCGGCGGGGTGCGGAGCCGTCGGCCAGTCCGCGGGCGCCGGCGGGACCGCCGCCGCGACCGCCGCGGCCGAGGGCCGGTCGGTGGTGGCCCTGGTGCGCCGGGGCGGGCACCTGCAGGTGACGCGCTACGTCGCCGGCTCCCGTTCCGGCGCCCGGACGCTCGCCCGCCAGCTCCGCGCCCGCCCGGGAATCGTCGGTGCCGACGTCGACCAGCCGGTCCACGTGCTCGACACGCCCGGCCCGGACCCGTACCGGTCGCAGCAGTGGGCCCTCGATCGCATCCCGTACGAGTCGACGTGGACGGCGACGCCGGGTGGCAACGGCGCCGGTGTGACCGTCGCCGTCGTCGACAGCGGCGTGCGCCGCACCCACCAGGACCTCGACGACGGGCGCGTGCTGAGCGGCTGTGACT
>DASRHL010000059.1:0-9914 GCA_035650535.1 Acidimicrobiia bacterium | reverse complement strand
GGTCGAGCGCGAGGTCGCGGTCGGCAAGGCGGCGGAGGTAGCGCAGCATCTCGGTCTCGGAGTGGTACCGGCGGAAGACCGGATGCGTCAGCGGCTCCGACGTACGGCGCACCGACTCGGGGATCGCCTCGGCGACGGTCGCGTCGAGCTGCTCCACTGAGGCGGCGATCCCGAACGCGTCCCACACCGCGGCGACGACCGCACGCGTCGTCGTCTCGTCGAGGGAGATCCCGAGCGTGTCGGCGTCGACGACGCGCAGGTTCAGTCGCTGCGCGCGCGCCGCCGCCGCCACTTCCTCGGCCCGGCTCGGGACACGTACCGTCAGCGTGTCGAAGAACGCGTCGTGGACGACCTCGACGCCGGCGGCGCGCAGGCCTGACGCGAGGATCGCGGCGAGCCGGTGGACGCGCGCCGCGATCGTACGCAGACCGTCGGGCCCGTGGTACACCGCGTACATCCCGGCCATCACAGCGAGGAGCACCTGCGCGGTGCAGATGTTGCTCGTCGCCTTCTCGCGGCGGATGTGCTGCTCGCGGGTCTGGAGCGCCAGCCGCAGCGCCGGCCGGCCGGCGGCGTCGACCGACACGCCGACGAGTCGACCGGGCAGGCTCCGCTTGAACTCGTCGCGTACGGCCATGAACGCGGCGTGGGGCCCGCCGAAGCCCAGGGGCACGCCGAAGCGCTGGCTCGAGCCCACCACGACGTCCGCGCCCCACTCCCCCGGCGGTGCGAGCAGCACGAGCGCGAGCAGGTCGGCGGCGACGGCGACGAGGGTCTCCTGCTGGTGCAGGCGTTCGACCAGGTGGCGCCGGTCGTGCACCGCGCCGCTGCTCCCCGGATACTGCAGGAGCGCGCCGAACACGCCGGCGCCCGGAACGTCGTGCTCGGGGTCGCCGACGACGATGTCGATCCCGAGCGGCTCGGCGCGCGTGCGCACGACCGCGATGGTCTGCGGGTGGCAGTCGGCGTCGACGAAGAACGTGTCGCCGCGCTTCGGGTTCATCCGGTGGCAGAGCGTCATCGCCTCGGCGGCGGCGGTCCCCTCGTCGAGCAGCGACGCGTTCGCGAGGTCCATGGCGGTCAGCTCGCTGACCATCGTCTGGAAGTTGAGCAGCGCCTCGAGGCGGCCCTGCGAGATCTCCGGCTGGTAGGGCGTGTACGCGGTGTACCAGGCCGGGTTCTCGAGCACGTTGCGGATGATCACCGGCGGCGTGGTCGTGGCCGAGTAGCCCATCCCGATCAGCGACGTGAACACCTCGTTCTTCTCCGCCAGTGCGCGCAGGCAGAACAGGGCCTCCGACTCGTCGACCGCGCGCGGCAACGCGAGTGGTGTTCGGTCCCGGATCACCTCCGGGACGGCGCGGTCGACGAGGTCGTCGAGCGATGCGACGCCGAGCTCGGCCAGCATCGCCCGTTCCTCGTCGGCATCGGGTCCGATGTGGCGGGTCACGAACCGGTCGTGACGCTCGAGCTCGCTCAGCTTCGTCGTCGGCATGCGGCGATCCCTCTCGTGTGCGCGCGTCGGTACGGGGCAGGACGCCGACCCGGGCCGGCTCCCTCACTCCCCCTCTGTCGCGGAACCTGAGAGATTCGCCGCGCCGCACGAGGTGCGGTGGGCTTTCCCCGTCGGTGAGGCGCCCGCCGCCCCTCGCGACGCGCACCTGCTCTCCAGAGGTGCCTCCCCCGGGCGGTTCGGTGGCCTGAGAGTTTCCGGGGAGTGGTTGCTCCTTCGGCGCCCCGTGTGGCGCACGGGGACTCTCCCGACCGGGATCGACGGCTTGTCGACGCCAGCGTATCCGGGCTCGGCTCAGGATCGAACGAAGGGAGTCGTGACGACGGTGGCGTCCGCCGGTCGGCCCCGGACGTCGACCGTGACGGCGGTGCCGTCGGCGACGTCGGGCGGGAGGAACGCGAGCGCGATGCCCCGTTCGAGCACGGGTGAGAAGTTCCCGCTCGTGACCTCCCCCACGACCTCGCCTGCGATCGACACACCGCAGCCGGCCCGGGGGATCTGGCGACCCGAGGTCACCAGTCCCCGCAGCCGCCGGGCCACGCCGCGTTCCCGCTCGGCCTCGAGCGGGGCGCGGCCCCGGAAGTCCCCTTTGTCCCAACGCACGACCCAGCCGAGCCCCGCCTGGAGCGGCGTGATACCCGGCCCGAGCTCGTGGCCGTGGAGCGGCAGCCCGGCCTCGAGCCGCAGCGTGTCGCGGGCCCCGAGCCCGGCCGGCGTGACCCCGGCGCCGACGATCGCCTGCCAGACCTCGGTCGCCGCGCCGGCGGCGACGTGGAGCTCGACGCCGTCCTCGCCGGTGTAACCGGTGCCGGCCGCATACCCGGAGGCACCGCCGAT
Source organism: Acidimicrobiia bacterium (assembly GCA_035650535.1). Classification (GTDB taxonomy): domain Bacteria; phylum Actinomycetota; class Acidimicrobiia; order IMCC26256; family PALSA-555; genus DASRHL01. Next base: position 7,564 of record DASRHL010000059.1, on the reverse strand, counting down.
CTCGGCCGGGTGCACCGCGAAACGCGGGACCTCCGACGCCTCGCGGTGGACGGCCCGGAGCCGCTCGCGCGCCTCGGGTCCCTGCACCGCGAGGACGGCGCGTTCGGCGGTGACGTCGGTGATCGCGACCGCGCCACCCGACCGGCTCACCGCGTCGTCGCCCGAGAGCGCGCCCGCGATGCGCGCGGTGTTCGACGCGTTGGGCATCACGAGGAACTCGTCAGGCGCGACCCACCAGACGATGATGTCGTCGACGACGTGCGCGTCGTCGGGATCGAGCAGGTGCGTGTACTGCGCGCGTCCGGGACCGATGCGATGCAGGTCGTTCGTGAACGCCCACTGCAGGAGGTCGAACGCGCCCTCCCCCGCCACCCGCACCGAGCCGAGATGCGACACGTCGAACACGACTGCGTGCTCACGGCAGGCGCGGTGCTCGTCGAGCACACCCGTGTACTGGATCGGCATCTCCCATCCGCCGAACTCGACCATGCGGGCGCCCAACGCGCGGTGCGCCGCGTCGAGCGGACTGCGCCGGAGGTCGCTCACGCGGACTCGGCGTGCGGGTCGGGTGTCGACGCCCGCGGTGGGAACAGGTCGAGCTTCTCCGGCTCGCCGCTGCCGGCGACGTCGGCCAGTTGCGAAGGCGCCTCGAGGCCGTACTTCACGAGCAGATGCAGGTAGTCGCGCTGGTAGAGGACGCGGACCTGCACCTCCGGGTACGCCTCCTGCAGACGGCGCGCCTTCCGGTTCTTCTTCGTCACGAGCTTCTGGTTCATCGTCGTGATCTCGATGTACAGGTCGTAGGCCGGGAGGTAGAAGTCGGGCGTGAACGCCTGCACGGGTCTGCCTTCGCGGTCGGTCTCGAGCGTGAAGGTGCGCGGCTCGTACTGCCACTCGATGCCGTAGAAGTCGAGCAGCTTGGCGAACTGCCGCTCGGAGTTGTGAGCGAAGCGGACCTGCTCGTGCGGGAGCAGCTCGCCGATGACTCAGCCCCCCTGGGCCGCCCGGGCCGGCCGGGACGTGTCGCGCTCCCGTGTGTCCGGCGCGAGCTCGTGGATGCTCGCGTCGAGCTCGTGCACGACGCTGCCGAGCGGCACGATGTTGAGCACGCCCTGACCGCGCCGCACGAGGTCGACCAGGTCGTCGCCGGTGCGGGCGAGGATCGAGTTGGTGCCGTCGAGGACGATGCTGGCCGTCTCGAGCGACTCGCCGAGGTCGTCGCGCAGGTACTCGATGGCCTTGCGAGCGGTCGCGAGCTTCACTCCGGCGTCGAGGAGGCTCTTGACGACCTTGAGCCGGACGAGGTCACGGTACGAGTAGCGGCGCTGCGTGCCGCTCCCCTTGGCGTCGGCGAGCGACGGGCGCACCAGATCCGTGCGGGCCCAGTAGTCGAGCTGGCGGTACGAGATCCCGACGATCTTGCAGACCTGCGGGCCGCCCCAGCCGACCTCCTCCCATTCGGGCTCGGTGGCGTCGACGCCGAGGCGCCCCTGCTCCACCCGGCTCCCGTCGGAGGCCCGGACCGCCGCCCTCGACCGCTCTGCCATCGTCGTCCCCTCGATCCCGCTGCGCCTCGACCTCCGGTGGAGGCGCCGGGTCGGGGGCGCTCCGGAAGTCACACGGCCGTAGTTACGCCCGTGTGACGCTAGACGCTGCCGGCGGCGCCGTCAATCGCGCTACTCGGCGAAGTCCTCGGGCCGGACCTGGTCGAGGAACTCCCGGAACTCCTCGACCTGGCTCTCCTCGTCGTCGGGCTCGAACAGCACCCCGGCCTCGTCGAGCACGGCTTCGGCGGCGTAGATCGGCACCGGGTCGGGCATCCGGACGGCGAGGGCGATGGCGTCGGAGGGGCGGGACGAGATGCGGTACGCGCCCCCCTCCCGGCTCAGCTCGATCTCGGCGTAGAAGGTGCCGTCGTGGAGCTCGGTGATCACCACCCGCTCGAGGCGGGTCGCCATCTCGTCGAGGACGGTCTTGAACAGGTCGTGGGTCATCGGGCGGGGCGTCTCCATGCCCTGGAGGGCGTAGACGATGGCCGTCGCCTCGGGCGGCCCGATGAAGATCGGCAGGTAGCGCTGCCCGCTCTCCTCGCGCAGCAGCACGATGGGCTGGTTGGTGGGGACCTCGACCCGGACTCCGACCAGTGACATCTCGATCACGTAGCAGCCCTCCGACTCTCGACCGCGACCCTAGCACCGGCCCCCCGCGACGCCTCCGGCGGCGTCACCTCACGGTCACCCGGGGGCACCGCGCGCGCCCCGCGCGCGAAGCGGTCGGTTTTCACATGCCAGACGGCGGTTTTCCGTAGAGGTCGAGATACGCGTCGGGGTCGGACGCGAGCGTCGCGCGGTCCGCCTCCACGACGATCGGCAGGTTCCGGTAGCGCTCCTCGAAGTGCATGCCGTACCCGATCACGAACAGGTCCGGGATCGCTTCACCGACATAGCGGATCGGCAGGGGCACGATGCGACTCGACGTACGGTCGAGGAGCGCGCAGATGTCGACGCGACGTGGACCGCGCTCGCGCACGTGCGCACTCAGGTACGCGAGCGTGAGGCCCGTGTCGACGAGATCCTCGACCAGGACGACGTCGCGGTCCTCGACGTCGACCGCCAGATCCTCGAGGATCCGCACGCGCCCGGTGTCGGGCGCGTACCTCGAGATCGCGAGGAAGTCGACGACGACGTTCGGGACGCCGGCGTCCGCGAGCGCCCGCGCGAGGTCCGACAGGAAGAGCAGGCTGCCCTTGAGCACGCCGACGAGCACCAGTCCGTCGGGATGGTCGGCGCGGATCTCGACCGCGAGTCGGCGCACGCGCGCCTCGAGTCCGGCCCGGTCGAGGAGGATGCGCGGCGCGGCGGCCGGCGTCGGCGTCACTCGGTGAGCGACTCGCGTACGGCCCGGTACAGCAGCACTCCTCGCAGGGCCCGGCTGTGACGAGTGAGATCGGCGAGGTCGGCTTCGAAGCGCGCGTGTGCCGCGGGGTTGCGCTGGCGCAGAAACGGCATGAGCACCTGCGCGAACAACGCGGCTTCCCGCTCGGCGAAGTGCTGGTACATCTTGATGTGGCGGGCCTCGACGCCGTGACGGAAGAAGCCGGCCGCCGCACGCGCCGTGGCGAGCGCCTCGTCGTCGTAGAGCGCGCGCATGCCCTCGCCCTCCACCGCCACGACGAGCCCGTACGCCTCGAGCTCCTGCAGCCGCCCTTCGGCCAGCCCCGCCTCACGCGTGAGCGTCACGCGGTCGTAGCGCGCACCTTCCTCGGCAGCGCCCGTTTCACCACCGCCTTCGCCGATCGCGTCGGGTGCCGCCGCCGGCGTCGCGGCGGCTTCACCACGTGCGAGGGCGGTGAGCTTCGCACCGAGCTCGGGCAGCCCCGCGGTGGGATCGGGTTCGCCTTCGCTCGCGAAACCCTCGAACGGCAGCTCGATCGCGGCCCGTCGCCTCCGGCGTTTCGGTGCCGGCGCCTCGGCCGGTTCGGTCGCGGCGGTGCCGGTCGCGGCCGCGGCGCGGCGCCTCTCACGCGCCGGCGACACGGCGCCGGCCGGCTCGTCGCTCGGCGGTGCACCGGGCCCGTGCTCGTCGAGCCGTTCCTTGATGATCTTCAGCGGGAGGAAGTACTCGCGCTGCTGGTGCAGGATCCACCGCAGGCGCTGCACGTCGGCGTCGTAGAACACGCGATAGCCCGACGCGGTCCGCTCGGGCGCGATCAGACCTTGGCTCTCGAGGAAACGGATCTTCGAGATCGTGACGTCCGGGAACTCGCCCTGTAGGCGCGCGAGCACCTCGCCGATCGCGTAGTGCGCGTCGTCGGGCGGGTCGGCCGCCGGCTCGCTCACGCTCCCGACCTCACGCCACGCCCGCCTCTCCCCCGCCGAGGACGAACGTGAGCACGTACCGGCCGACCTGCAACTCCGCGAGGTCGTGCAACGTCGCGGAGTCGATCCGCCGGTGGTCGACGTAGGTGCCGTTGAGCGAGCCGACGTCGTCGACCTCGTAGCGTCCGTCGACGCGCCGGATCAGGGCGTGGCGACGCGAGACGGTCACGTCGTCGAGGAAGATGTCGGAGTCGGGATGGCGACCGAGCGTGGTCTCCTCCCGGTCGAGGACGTAGGTGCTCCCCGCGTTCGGGCCCCGCCGGACCACGAGCAGCCCGACCCCCGCGGGAAGATCGGTGAGCGCGGCGCCGAGCTCCTCCTCGATCGCCTGGCGATCCTCGATGGCGGCGAGGGTGAGCGTCGTCTCCTCGTCGCCCGACAGCGGGGTGCCGCACGAGGAGCAGAAGTTGGCCCCTACCTCGTTCTCGTGACCGCACCGCCGACACTTCACTCCGTCGAGGGTACCGACGGGACGCGCCGGTATCAACGACCGGACTCGACCTCCACGTGATGTCGAGCGGCGGACTGCGCCGCGGGCGTCGACGTCGAGGTGAACCTCAGGTCGAGGGCCCCCGCGAAGCCGGCCACGACCGCGTCGGCCACGGCGTGCGGCTCGAACGGTGCTCCGAGCTCCCCCAGGGTCGCGGTCGCCGCGTGCAGCGCAGCGCGGTCGTGGGGCCCGTGGAGCAGGTCCGTCTCGTCGAACGGGAGGCGCGTCAGCAGGATCGACCCGTGCTGCAGGACGGCGCCGTCGCGGTGGAGCTGGGCCGAGCCGCACAGCTTGCGCTCGCCGACGCGCAGGTCGGCACCCTGCTGCGACGCGAAGCACACGGCCCCGGCGGGACCGTCGTGGCGGGCGACGGCCGCCTCGACGCCGAGCCCGGCGAGGCCCGCGATCAGCCCGGACGCGAGCAGCCGGTAGACGGCGTCGACCGACCCGGCGGCGCCGGGCGGGCGGGGCATGGCGACGGCGTAGGTGAGGTCGCCCCCGTGGAGCAGCGCGCGCCCCCCGGTCGGCCGGCGGACGACCTCGACGCCGAGGCGCCGGCACGCGCCCCGGTCGACGTCGTCGTCGGGCTGGAACCGGCCGAGCGAGAGCGCCGGCGGGTCCCAGCGGTAGAGCCGCAAGGCCGGGCGGGCGCCCGCGACCACGTCGTGGAGCAGCGCGAGATCGGCCGGCATCTGGGCGGCCGCGTCGAGGCCGCGGTCGAGGTCGTCGACCAGGCGCCAGCCGGCGCTCAGGACTCCTCCGTCATGCGGCGGTACGCGGCCGCGTCGAGGAGCGACTCGAGCTCCGCCGGGTCGGACATCTCGACCTCGAACATCCACCCGTCGCCGTAGGGGTCGGAGTTCACGAGCTCGGGCGTGTCGGTGAGCGCGGCGTTCGTCTCGGCGACGCGGCCCGACACCGGTGCGTAGACGTCCGACACGGATTTCGTCGACTCGACTTCGCCGCAGCTCTCGGCCGCCGTGACCGTCGCCCCCGGCTCGGGGAGTTGCACGTACACCACGTCGCCGAGCGCGTCCTGCGCGTAGTCGGTGATCCCGACCCGCGCCCGATCGCCGGCGACGGCGACCCATTCGTGCTCCGCGCTGTACCTGAGCTCTTCCGGAACCCTCACGGGTCGGCACGCTACTCCGCCGGCCGCGCGCTACCGCAACGCCTGGCGGATCCTCCGCGAGTACTCCTGGGCGAGCTGGCGGGCCTCGGGATCGGTGGCGGCCTCGGCCCACACGTGGGTCAACGGCTCCTCGGGATCGGGGAGCACGAGCGCCCATCCCCCGCCCGGCCGCTGCACCTTCACGCCGTCGACGAGCAGCAGCGACGCCGGATCGGCGCGCTCCAGCAGCTCGCGCATGACCGCACCCTTGCGTTCCCAGGGCGTCGGCACCGTCTCGTGCGCGAGGTGGACGGCCGGCAGCGAACGGACCACCGACGACAACGACCGGCCGGTCGCCGCCAGCAGGTCGAGCAGCTTCACGAGCGTCCCGAGCGCGTCGTAGGCGGGCAGGAAGTCGGGCCAGATGAAGCCCCCGGTGATCGACGCCGCGAACGTGACCGACTCCGCCGAGGCGGCCTCCATGAGGCCGGCGTCGGCCATCTTCGTCCACACGACGGACGCGCCCCGGTCGTGCGCGAGCAGCTCGGCCTCGCGTGACGCCGCGACCGGGAGCGCGATCCGCGCGCCGGGCACCGCCTCGCCGACGAGCGACACGAGGGCGAGCATGGCCTGGTGGTGCGTGAGGACGCTTCCCTCGTCGTCGACGATCGTCGGGTGCTCGCCGTCGGGGTCGATCACCAGCCCGAGGTGGCTGCCCGAGGCCCGCACGAGCTCCCCGATGCGCGCGGCGCGGGCGCCGCTCTCGCCGACGTCCGTGGCGGCCGCCGTGCTCGCGTAGGGGTTGACCGCGAGCACGTCGGCGCCGAGGCGGGCGAGGACCGTGGGCATCAGGATCGACGCGGCGCCGTTCGAGTAGTCGAGGACCACCTTGAAACCGTGGTCACGGATCCGACGCGCGTCGACGCAGCGTTCCAGCGCGGCCGCGTAGAACTCGATCGCGCGCGGTGGGAACGTGATGTCACCGATGTCGCCCGCGAACGCGCGCCGGTAGTCCTCGCGGTGCAGCAGGCGTTCGATCTTGCGCTGCCCACCGGCGTCGATGTCGCGGCCCTCGGAGTCGAAGAACCGGATCTCCACGCTGTCGGGGTCGCCCGGCGCGAGGCGGACCGACACGCCACCGCTGGCGCCGCTGTTGCGGACCTGGAACCGCGTCAGCGGGACGGTCGCGAGCTCGAGGTCCTCGACGTTGGCGCCGGCGAGGTTGAGCCCGCCGATGATCGCCCGTTTCAACGCGCGAGCGATGCGGCTCGTGTCGCGTGACGCGGTGACGACCGAGCCGCGCGGCAGTGACGTGCCGTACGCCATGGCGACCCGGACGACGACTTCGGGTGTGATGTCGACGTTCGCGAGTCCGCGGATCCCGCGCCGGCCGAAGACGGTGCGCGCGCCCCGGCTCTCCCAGACGATCGACGAGTTGACGACGGCGCCGGCTTCGACGGTCTTGAACGGGTACACCTTCACGCCCGGGTTGATGACGGCGTGCTCGCCGATGAAGCACTCGTCGCCCACGACGACACCCTCCTCGACGCGTGCATGCGTCCGCAGATCGGTGGAGCGACCGATCGTGCAGCCCCGGAGGCGCGTGTTGCGACCGACGTACACGTGGTCGTGGCACACGGCGCGTTCGAGGAATGCGTCGGCCTTGACCACGACGTCGGTGCCGAGCACCGTGTACTGGCACAGGTGGGCTCCGGCCTCGACGCGGCAGTTGTCGCCGATCACCACGGGGCCGTCGATCCGGACGCCCGGGTCGACCTCGGCGCCCTCGCCGAGCCAGACACCCTCGCCGATCCGGAACCCCGGGATGTCGACCTGCACCCGGCCGTCGAGCACGTCGGCGTGCGCCCGGAGGTACGCCTCGGTCGTGCCGACGTCCTCCCAGTAGCCCTCGCACACGTGGCCGTGCAGCCGCAGGTCCTTGTCGAGGATCGCGGGGAACACGTCACCCGAGAAGTCCACGACCTGCCCGTCGGGAATGAAGTCGTAGACCAGGGGTTCGAGAACGTAGATGCCGGTGTTGATCGTGTCGGAGAAGACCTGGCCCCACGTCGGCTTCTCCAGGAA
>DASRHL010000058.1:0-2462 GCA_035650535.1 Acidimicrobiia bacterium | reverse complement strand
CCCATCATCGTCGCGTACTCGGTCAGGTCGAGGTCGAGCCCCTCGAGCGCGATGGGCCCGTGGTCGAGCACTTCCCTGAGGTGGTCGGCGGCGTGGTAGACGTCCGGGTAGCCGAGGATCAGCAGCGACCGGGCCGGCGGGCTGTGGACCAGACGGAGCGTCGCCTCCAGCACCGTCACGCAGGTGCTCTCGCTCCCGACTAGCGCCCGCGCGACGTGGAACCCGTTCTCGGGCAGCAGTTGCTCGAGCGCGTAGCCGGACACACGGCGCGGGATGTCGGGGAAGCGCTCGCGGATCAGGTTGGCGTACTTGTCGCGCAGGTCGCGTAGCCGCCGGTAGATCTCGCCGCGCCGCCCACCCTCGGCGACGATCCGTTCGAGCTCGGCGTCGCTCGTCCGGCCGACGCGCAGGCGCAGCCCATCGTAGGTCAGCACCTCGAGCGCCTCGACGTTGTCGATCGTCTTCCCGGCCATGACCGAGTGGACGCCGCAGGAGTTGTTGCCGATCATCCCGCCGAGCGTGCAGTGGTTGTGGGTGGCGGGGTCGGGGCCGAAGGTCAGGTGGTGCTGCTCGGCCTGGTCGCGCAGGTCGTCGAGGACGCAGCCCGGCAGCACGCGGGCGCGTTTGTTCCCCGGGTCGATCTCGAGCACGCGGTTGAGGTACTTCGACCAATCGACGATGACCGCGACGTTGCAGGTCTGGCCGGCCAGGCCGGTGCCGCCGCCGCGCGAAACGATCGGCGCGCCGTGGCGGCGGCACGCCGCGACCGTCTCGACGACGTCGTCGACGCTCTTCGGCACGACGACGCCGATCGGCACCTGGCGGTAGTTCGACGCGTCGGTCGCGTAGAGGGCGCGGCTGCCGGCGTCGAAGCGCACCTCGCCCTCGATCCGCTCGCGCAGCTCAGCCTCCAAGCCGGCCGCGTCGACCTGCTGCCGCACGATCGCCGAGCGGAGTACCTCGGTCCCTGGCCGTGTCGCGACGCTCATGCGCGGTACCTCTCGGCGTCCTGGCGTTTCAGATCGAGCCCGAGTCCGGGCCGGTCGGGGTCGGGGCGCAGCGTGCCGTTCGTCGGCTGCGGCGCGCCGTCGAACAGCATCTGCTCGATGCGGGCGTGGTCGTGGAAGTACTCGACGTGGCTGATCCGCGGCGCGGCGCAGCCGGCCTGGGCATGGATGGATGGTGCGGTGTGCGCGGAGAACTCGACGGCGAACGCGTGGGCGAGCGTGGCCGCCTCGATGAAGCCGGTGACGCCCAGGCAGCGCGTCGCGTCGGCTTGCAGGACGTCGACGGCGCCGGCGCGCAGCACATCGCGGAAGTACCACGGGTCGTACCCGTACTCGCCGGCCGCGACCGCCATCGGGATGTGCCGGCGGACGAAGGCGAGCTCCTCGAGGTGGTCGGACGAGATCGGCTCCTCGAAGTAGCTCACGCCGTGGTCGGCGAAGCGGTTGGCTTGCCGGATCGCCTGGCGCGTCGTGTAGCCGCCGTTGGCGTCGACGAACAGCGCGGCCTCCGGCCCGATGGCCTGGCGCGCGACCGTGACGCGGCGCAGATCCTCGTCGGGGCAGGCGCCCCGGTGGGCGGCGAGCTTCATCTTGACGCGAGGGATGCCCTGCGCGACCCAGCCGCCGAGCTGGTCGGCGAGCTCGCGGTCGGAGTAGCTGGTGAAGCCGCCCGAGCCATAGATGGGGACGGCGTCGCGGCGCTGGCCGAGCAAGCGGAAGAGCGGCAGCCCGTGCGTCTTAGCCTTCAGGTCCCAGAGCGCCACGTCGACTGCCGAGATCGCGGTCGAGGCGATGCCAGGCCGACCGACGTTGCGCACCGCGCGGACCATCGCCTCCCAGGCCACGCCGACCTCGTCGACGCCGCGGCCGACGACGCGCGGCGCGAGCAGGTCGCGCACGACGTCGGCTGCCTGGGCCGCGCAGTACGAGAACCCCAGGCCGCGCTGGCCGTCGTCGGCGACAGCCTCGACGAGCACCATCGTCGTGGACGTCCACTCGAACGTACCGTCCGCCTCCGGCCGGTCGGTCGGGATCCGGTAGACGCTGGTCTCGACGCGGGCCACACGCACGACGCTTCGAGCATCGCCCCAGCGGCGATGCGGTGCCGTGACGGCTGTCACGTTTTGTGCGCGCCCGGGTCGGCGGCGTCAGCCCTCGGGCAACACCGTGTCTGTGGCCCGCCAGCAGTACCAGGCCGCGACGGTTCGGTAGGGCCGGAAGGGCTCGCCGAGCGGATCGAGCTCCTTCGGCGTCGGCGACGCCGGCAGCCGGTGGATCACCCCGTAGCCCTTGCGGACGGCCAGGTCGTCGACCGGCCAGACGTCGAGGCGGCGGAGCTGGAAGATGAGGAACATCTCGGCTGTCCAGCGGCCGATGCCGCGCACCTGGACCAGCCGCTGGACGATCTCCGCGTCGCCGAGCTCCTCGATGCGGTCGAGCGGGACGGTGCCATCG
>DASRHL010000057.1:0-2690 GCA_035650535.1 Acidimicrobiia bacterium | reverse complement strand
CTTGGGAGCGCATGAACGAGTGCGACAACCTCTCGGAGACGGTCCTGCTGCGCGACCGCCTTCGCGCCCACCTCGCAGCGGCGGGGCGATGACCCGCTCGGTCAAGGTCTCTCACGGCACCTGGCCGATGATCTTCGGACTCGACCGGCCGGCCGACCTCGCCCAGGCCGCCGCCGTGATCGCAGCGTTCGGCTACGACGGCATCGAGCTGGCCGGCTTCCACGGGCACGCGACGCTCGAGCGGTTCCCTGACGCGACGAGCCGGCACCGCCTCGCCACCGACCTCGATGCGCTGGGCCTGCGGCCCGTCCTCATCGCGCCCGACCCGTTCGACGGCGCGATCGCGCCCGGGGGCGCCTGGGTCTTGACCGGCGACCCGCAGGCCCTGACAGTGGAGCGGCGCGGCTGGAGCGCGTACCTCGGGTTCGCCGAGGCGCTCGGGATCGGGCGGATGCGGATCGACAACGGCACGCCTGGTCCCCTGCCGTATGACGCCGCCTACGAGCAGGTGTGGGAGCGGACGGTGCAGCTGTTCCGCTGGCTCGCCGAACGGGGGGCCGAGAGCGGCTGCGAGATGGTCTGGGAGATGGAGTCCGGTCAGCCGTTCAACAAGCCGAGTGAGATCGTGCGGCTGCTCGACGACGTCGACCACCCGAATCTCCGGCTCCTCTACGACACCGCGCACTTCCACGCCGCGACGGTGCTCGGCCACAACCAGGTCCAGCCCGTCGAGGTGTGTGACGGCGGCCAGATCGAGCTGATCCGGAGGCTCAAGGGCAGCATCGGGCACGTCCACCTGTGCGACACCGACGGCGACGTGGCCCGCAACTGGTTCGCCAGCAAGCTCGGCTTCGGCAAGGGCCTCGTCGACTTCGAAGAGCTGCTGACGGCGCTCGTCGACAGCTACGACGGCGAGTGGTGGGGCGTCGACGCGATCCCAATGGGTTCCGAGGTTTGGGCCGATTGCTGGGACGCCGTCGATTTCGTTCGAGACGTCGTCGGCCGCCACGTCGCGGCGGTGCCGGCATGAGCCGCCCGGCCGGCCGCGTCGCGCTGATCACCGGCGCCGCGCGGCGGCGCGGCATCGGCCGGGGGATCGCCGAGGCGCTCGCGGCGTGCGGGTGCGCCGTCGCGATCAACGATGTCGCCGCCGCCGATGAGGCGGCCGAGCTGATCGACGTCCTCCGGGCCTCGGGCGTTCGGGCGCTGTACGTCGAGGCCGACGTCTCCGACCGCCCGGCTGTCGACCGGATGTTCGATGCCGTCGAGGCCCACCTCGGTCCCGTCGACATCGTGTGCTCGAACGCCGGAGTCGCCGCCTGGGAGCCGTTCGCGCGCATCGACGACGAGACGCTCGACCGTCTCGTGGCCGTCAACCTGACCGGCGCCTTCAACGTCACGCAGGAGGCCGCGCGCCGCCTCGTCGCTCGCGGCGCGCCCGGGCGCATCGTCTTCACCACGTCCGTGCACGTCGACATGCCGTTCCCGAACATGGCGGTGTACGGCGCCACAAAGCAGGCGTTGCGCGCGCTCACGGAGACGATGGCGGTCGAGCTCGCGCGGGAGCGGATCACGGTCAATCACGTTGGCCCGGGCTGGGTGAAGAGCCATCTCAACGACGCGTCGCCCGAGCTGAGGACCGAGGCGGACGAGCGGGCGACGCTCGGGCTGATCCCGGCAGGTCGTGCGGCCGCACCGGTGGAAGTGGGGCGTGCGGTCGCCTACCTGTGCGGCGAGGACGCTGCCTACGTCACCGGGGCGTTCCTGCGGGTCGATGGCGGGCTCGTCGCCGGGAAGTACTGATGCGCGTCCGGCTCGAGTCACTGCCCAGCGCCCTGCAGGCTGCGCTCGCGCGCGAGTTGCAGGCGGAAGGCCACGATCTCGCCGGGGATCCGGCCGATGCGCTGGTGGTCGGCCTCGGTGCGACGCCCCCGGCGACGCGGTTTCTCGACCTCGGCCCGGACGTCTGGGAGGCGTCGCTCGCCGGCGCTCGTCGTGCGTTGCGCGCCGCTCGCGACGTCGCCGCAGGCCTCGTGGCCCGCGAGGCGCCGGGCCGGATCGTGTTCGTCATCGACCCCCCTGCGGTGCGCGCCGTCGACGGTATGACGGCATCTGCGGTGCCGGGTGCGTTCCTCACGACGGTCGCTCAAGTGGCCGCGGCGGAGCTCGGGCCGCGTGGCGTCACCGCCAACGTCGTCGTCGCTGGCTGGACGCGCCCCGCGCCCGAGGGGCTGGCCGCGAGCATCCCGCTCGGCCGCCTCGCGGACCCGGACGAGCTCGCGGCCGCGTGCGCGTTCCTGCTCTCCGTCCGCGCCGCCTACGTCACGGGGACGACCCTCGTCGCCGACGGCGGCTTTCACATCACGAAGGCAAGCGGCGCAAATCCGCTGTGGCGGGCGGATTGATGCGCCAGGTCGTGGTCGGCGAGCGCGTCGCCGTGGTCGACCTCGAGCCGGCCGAGCTCGCGCCCGATCAGGTGCGCATCGAGGTCGCCTACGCGGGCATCTGCGGCTCGGAGCTGCATCCCCTTGCCGATCCCGACGGCTACGGCGGCGACGCAGGAGACGGCTACGCGTGGATGCCGTCGGGCCGGGACGACCCTCCGGGTGATCTCGCCTTCGGACACGAGTACAGCGGCATCGTGCGCGAGGTGGGCCCTGCGGTCGACTCTGTCAGCCCCGGCGACTCGG
>DASRHL010000056.1:0-3905 GCA_035650535.1 Acidimicrobiia bacterium | reverse complement strand
CCGTCGCCCGTGCCCGCCAGTACGGCAGGCAGTTGGCCCAGCCCGACATGTGGAAGAACGGGAACATGCACAGACCGACGTCGTCGTCGCCCGTGCCCCGGGCGCTCATGATCGGCTGCATCGTCTGGAGGTAGTAGGCGCGGTGGGTGAGGACCGCGCCCTTCGGGGCGCCGGTCGTGCCGCTCGTGTAGAAGATGACGTGGGGGTCGTCCTCGGCGACGGGGTATCCCGGCTCCCCGGGGCGCCCGCTCGCGACGAGGTCGGCCCAGGGGACGGTGCCGCGCATCGCGTGGTCGCCCACCGACACCCACAGCCGGATCGACGGCACCCGTTCGCGCAGCACGGGCACGAACTCGTCGTAGTCGGGCTCGAACACGAGCACGGTCGGACGGCAGGCCCCGAGCGTGGCCGCCGCCTCGTCGACGCGGTACCGCGCGTTCACGGGGACGACGACGGCGCCGAGCTTGAGCGCGCCGAAGAACACGACCGGCCACGCGACGTTGTTCAGCATGAGCACGGCGATCCGGTCGCCCCGCTCGACGCCGCGCGCGTGGAGCGCGGACGCGACGCGGTTGGCGCGCTCGTCGAGCTCGCCGTACGTGACGGCCTCGCGGGAGCCGTCGACGTCACGGACGACGTAGGCGGCCTTGTCGGGCGCGACGGTGGCGTTGCGCCGAGAGACCTCGCCCAATACGAGGGCCATGCGATCCACCTGCTCCTGGTCTGCGCTCCCGATACAGTGCGCGGGAAATCTACCCACGGCGGAGGGGATCGAGGGTGGGAGACCAACTTGGCGTCGCCGTCGTCGGAACCGGCTTCGGGATCCTCACCCATGTGCGCGGGTTCGCGGCCGCCGGGTTCGACGTCTCCTACCTCGTCGGGCGCGACCCGCGACGCACCGCCGAGCGGGCGCAGCGGTTCGGCATCCGCCACGCGACCACGACGTTCGCCGAGGCGCTGGCCGATCCCGACGTGCACGTGGTCGCGATCGCGACCCCGCCGCACACCCACGCGCCCCTGGCGCTCGAGGCCATCGGGGCCGGCAAGCATGTGCTGTGCGAGAAGCCGTTCGCCCGCGACGCGGCCGAGGCGCGCGTGATGCTCGACGCCGCCGAGTCCGCCGGCGTCGTCCACGCGCTCGGAACCGAGTTCCGCTGGGCGACGGGTCAGGAGCTCCTGCGCCGCGCCGTGCGTGACGGCGTGATCGGCGAGCCCCGCCTGGCGACGTTCCTGCTGCACATGCCGCTGCTCGCCCATCCGGGGAGCGAGGTACCGGACTGGTGGTCGGACGAGGCGCAGGGCGGCGGTTGGCTCGGCGCGCACGCACCCCACGTCGTCGACCAGATCCGAACCACGCTGGGCGAGTTCGCCGGGGTGAGCGCCGCCCTGCCCAGCCTGGCGCCCCACGGTTGGTCGGCCGAGGACTCGTACTGCGTCCACTTCCGCCTCCGCTCCGGGGTCGAGGGGATCATGCAGAGCACGGCCGCCGACTTCGGTCCGGTCCTCGTCGCCACTCGCATCGCGGGCACCCGCGGGACGGCCTGGCTCGAAGGTGACGGCGTCGCGGTCGCGGACGCGTCCGGGACCCGTCAGCTCGACGTGCCCGCCGACCTCGCGCTCGCGCCCCCCGATCCGCCGCCGGCGGACCTGATGACGACCGCGTACGACCTGATGCACTCGACGGGCATCGACCTCGCGCCGTTCACGCGTATGGCGGAGGCATTGCGCGACCGCATCACCGGCGTCGAGCGCGACGGCGCGGAACCGCCGCTCGCGACCTTCGCCGACGGGGTCGAGAACATGGCGGTGCTGGACGCGATCCGCCGGGCCGCCCGCACGGGTGGTTGGGAAGTCGTCGAACACGAGTGATCCGGGGGGAACCACATGGTCGCCAACACGTCCGCGTTGATCGACGTCGCGCACGCGCATGCGGCGGCGGAAGCCGTCGACGACATCGACACGGTGATGGACACGCTCGACGACGATCCGCTCTACGAGCTGCAGCCGGTCGGGCTCGGGTTCCGGGGGCGCGACGCGGCGAAGTTCTACTACGACTACTTCTTCGGGACGGTCAAGGACCTGATCTCGGGCTACGACCTGCGCGGCGAGTGGGCGAACGACGAGGGCCTCGCGCAGGAGTACGTCATCCACTTCCGGCTGCCCGACGGGAGCGAGGAGAGCCACCCCTGCTTCTCGATCCTCGTCTTCGGCGAGACCAAGCTCTCGGGCGAGCGACTCTACGGCAGCGAGCGACTCTTCGAGCTGCTCTTCGGACCCGCCCTCGAGCGCGCCCAGCCCCTCGGGCCGGGAGGAACCCGATCCGTTGGGTAGCGCGACGCCACTCGCGGGGATCCGCGTCCTCGACCTGAGCACGTTCCTGTCCGGACCCTCGGCGACGCGTGCCCTCGCCGACCTGGGCGCCGAGATCGTCAAGATCGAGCCCCCGGCGGGCGACCGCACGCGCGCCGGCACCGGCCTCCGGCCCGGCGACCCGCCGTCGGAGTTCTGGCTGGCGCTCCACCGCGACCGGCGCAGCGTCGTCCTCGACCTGAAGAGCGACGCGGGCCGCGACGTGCTGGTCGAGCTCACGACGCACGCCGACGTGCTGCTCGAGAACTTCCGGCCCGGGGTCACCACCCAGCTCCGGATCGCGTACGAGGACCTCCGGGACGCGAACCCGCGCCTCGTCTACTGCACCATCACCGGCTTCGGCCCCGACGGCCCGTTCGCCGACCGCACCGCGACCGACGGGCCCGTGCAGGCGTTCACCGGCGCGCTCGAGCTCACGGGCCCGCCCGGCTCGTTCGGCCTGCCCGTCCCGATCCAGGTCGCGGATCTCGTCGGTGGCGCCTACGCGGCCCAGGCCGTCGTCGCGGCGCTCTACGCGCGCGAGCGGACAGGCCGGGGGACCCACGCCGACGTGAGCATGGCCGAGTGCCTCCTCGGCTGGCTCGAGATCACCGACCGGCAGCGCACCCTCGCCCCGCCCACCACGCTGGTGCTCGCCACGGCCGACGGCGAGTCGTTGCTGGTCCAGACGACGATGCACTTCGCCGACCGCTTCGTCGAGCTGATGGCGGCGGTCCCGGGTTGCGAGCTGCTGGCGACCGACCCGCGGTTCGCGACCCGGGACGACCGGCGCGAGCACCTCGACGCCTACGTCGACGTGGTCCAGCGCGGCTTCCGCACGCGCGATGCCGACGCGTGGCTGGCGGCGCTGAGCGCGGTCGGGATCCCGGCGGCGCGCATCCAGACCTCCGCCGAGGCCCGGGCCCACCCGCAGCTCGCGCACCGCGCCGCGACCGTCGAGACGGAGGTGGCCGGGCTCGGCACGCGGGCGCTGCTGGCGGGGCCGTTCCGCTTCGACGGCGAACGGCGGCGCGACCTCGTGCCGCCGCCCGCGCTCGGCCAGCACACGCGCGAGGTGCTGGAGGAGCTGCTCGGATGCGACGACGACCGGTTCGCGGCGCTCGGGGCGGCGGGCGCGTTCGGTACGGCCGACGCCGGCTGAGGCGGCGAGCACGAGGAGGACGACGGGGATGCGGGCAGTTCGGGTGCACCGGCACGGGGAGCCGGCGGAGGCGCTGCAGCTCGACGAGGCGGTTCCGGTCCCCGAGCCGGGGCCGGGGCAGGTCCGCATGCGGGTCGAGGCGACCGCGTTGAGCATGCCCGACGTCATGCTCTGCCGGGGCGGATACCCGCTGACGCCCCGCGACCTGCCCTTCGTGCCCGGGATGGAGGCGTCCGGTCTCGTGACCGCGCTCGGCGAGGGGGTCGAGGAGTCGTAGCTCGGCCGGCGCGTCGTCGGCGTCGGCATCCTGCCCCACGGGACGTTGGCGGAGGAGACGCTCGTCCGGGCCGGCGGCCTCTACCCGGTGCCCGACGCGGTCTCGGCGGCCGACGCG
>DASRHL010000055.1:0-3653 GCA_035650535.1 Acidimicrobiia bacterium | reverse complement strand
CGACGAGGCGTCGCTGCGCGAGGTGAACCCCGACATCGTCTACGTGCACACCCGCGGGTTCGACCGGGGGCCTCGCTCCGACTCGCCCGGCAACGACCAGACCGGGTGCTCGCTCGCCGGCGTGACCTACGAGGACGGCGGCTGCCGTGACGGTGGACGCCCGTTCTGGAGCCTCACCTCGCTCGGCGACACCGGCAACGGCTTCTTCTCGGCAATCGGCGCCGTCCAGGCGCTGTATCACCGGCGCCGCACCGGCGTCGCCCAGTCCGTCGACACGTCGATCCTCAACGCCGGCCTGCTGTGCGCGTCGATGGCGTCCCTGCGCCCCGACGGGTCGCCGTTGCCCCGGCCCCAGCTCGACCGCATGCAGCTCGGCCTCTCGCCGCGCTACCGGCTGTACGAGGCGAGCGACGGCTGGGTGTGCGTCGCCGCGCTCTCCGCCGAGCACCGGGCCGGGCTCGCGGCCGCGCTCGGCGTCGGCGCGCTCCCCCCGGACGGCGAGCTCGCGGCGGTGCTCGAGGCGTGGTTCGCCTCCCGCACCGCGTCCGAGGCGTTCACTGCGCTCGACGGGCACGGCGTCCCTTGCGAGATCGCCGACGGCGAGTTCGGCGTCCGCGTGCACGACGACCCCGAGATGCGCGAGCTCGGGCTCGTCGTGAAGCAGCAGCACCCGAAGCTCGGCCGTTTCGAGCACTTCGGGATCACGATCGACTTCTCCGAGACGCCGCAGCACATCTGGGGCCCGCCGCCGATCGTCGGTCAGCACACGCGCGAGATCATGCGCGAGCACGGCTACGACGACGCCGACGTCGACAAGCTCGTCGAGTCGAAGGCGGTCTTCGAAGCGCAGTGGATCGGCTCGTGACGCCGGACGCGATCCGGCCGGCGCCGATCGTCACCGAGGACAGCGCCGCCTTCTGGGACGCCGCCGACGAGGGACGGCTGGTCGCGCAGCGGTGCGCGAAGTGCGGGCGGCTCCGGCATCCACCCCGGCCGATGTGCCCCGAGTGCCGCTCGCTCGACGTCGAGATGGTGACGCTCTCGGGTCGAGGCACCGTCTACAGCTACGCGATCCTGCACCACCCGCGGCACCCTGCCTTCGAGTACCCGGTGCTCGCGGCCCTCGTCGACCTGGAGGAGGGGATCCGCCTGGTGTCGAACCTCGTCGGGGTGGCGCGGGCCGAGATCCGCATCGGGATGCCCGTCGAGGTGGAGTTCGCCGCGACCGACGGCGGGCACCGGGTCCCGGTCTTCCGCCCCGCGGAGAGCTCCTTGTGAGCGCACCCGCGTTCAGTGGCGTCGCCGCGATCGCCGGCATCGGGCAGACCGAGTTGTCGCGCCACGCCGGCCGGAGCGAGCTCCAGCTCGCGTGTGAGTCGATCACGGCCGCGCTCGCCGACGCCGGTCTCGCGCCGGCCGACGTCGACGGTCTGGTCAGCTACACCGTCGACCCGGTGGAGGAGACGGAGCTCGTGCGTTCCGTCGGCTTCGAGGAGATCGCGTTCTCCTGCCGCGTGCCCTATGGCGGCGGCGGTTCGATGGGCGTGCTCCTCCACGCCGCGAGCGCGGTCGCCGCCGGCGCGGCGCGCGTCGTCGTGTGCTACCGAGCCATCAGGGCCCGCTCCGGTGCGACGCGCTTCGGCGGCGCGAAGACGGCGCCGTCGCCGACGTCCGGCCACTCGGGCACGACGGCCATGCAGTGGTGCATGCCGTACGGCGCGCTGACGCCGGCATCGTGGATGGCGTTGAACTCGACGCGGTTCATGCACGAGTTCGGCGTCACCAGCGCCGACATCGGCCGGGCCGTGGTGCAGCTCCGTGCGTACGCCGCCACGAACCCGAACGCGTGGGGCTACGAGCGGCCCATCACGCTCGACGACCACCAGGAGTCGCGCTGGATCGCCGAGCCCTGCATCCACCTGCTCGACTGCTGCCAGGAGACCGACGGCTCGGTCGCGCTCGTCGTCACCTCGGCGGAGCGGGCCGCCGACCTCCCTGCGACACCGGTACGGATCGCCGCGGCGAGCGGCGCCGCGCTGTTCGAGCAGGAGATCGCGACCGACCACTACCGGCCCGACCTCTCGGTCATGGAGGGATCGGTGGCACTCGGGCGGCGGCTGTTCGACGGGTTCGGCATCGCGCGCGACGACGTCGACGCGGCGATGATCTACGACGCGTTCTCGCCCATCCTGCTCATGCAGCTCGAGGGCCTCGGCTTCTGCGACTTCGGCGCGGCCAAGGACTTCGTCGCCGACGGCAACCTCGCGCTCGCCGGCGCGCTGCCCTGCAACACCAACGGCGGTCTCATCGGCGAGGGCTACATCCACGGGCTCAACCTCGTCGGCGAGGCGACGCGCCAGCTCCGTGGCACCGCGGTCAACCAGGTGCCGGACGCCCGCACGGTGCTGGTCAGCGCCAGCCGCACCGGCGCGATCCTCAGCCGCGACTGATGGAGGCGACGCCCCGACGCCGTCGCGACGGCGAGGCCACCCGCCGCCGGGTACTCGACGCGGTCGTGCGCTGCATCCTCGAGCAGGGCTACTACCAGTCGACGTCGAACGAGATCGCCCGGCGCGCCGGGGTCACGTGGGGCGCGATCCAGCACCTGTTCGGCTCGCGCGAGGCGCTCATGATCGCGGTGCTCGAGGACGGCTGGAAGCGGCTCCAGGAGCGGGTCGGCACGGAGAAGATCGGCGGGGGCTCGCTCGAGGTGCGGCTGTGGGCCGTTCTCGGCGTGCTCGCGACGTACTACGAGTCGCCCGAGCACCTCGCCGCGATCCAGATCCTGCTCGACTTCACGGCGAACCCCGCCACCTCGGACGAGACCCGGAGGGCGATCAAGCGCCACGGCCAGGAGCTGCTCCGCGCGTGGGAGCCGCTGTTCGCGCAGGCTCTCGGGGAGGCGGCGCGCGACGACGACCTCGTCGTGTACGCGTTCTCGACGCTGCGCGGGTACCTGACGTCGCGGAGGATCGCCGACACCATCGCTGACCTGCCACCCGACACCGTGCAGCGGCAGCTGCTCGTGAACGGCGTCGCCGCCTCACTCCGGGCCGAGGCGCGCCGGCGCGGTCTGTCACTGCGGTGACGGGTGCGGAGGGTTGCGCGACCGCCGGCCGGCGTGGTCGCGTGGCGGGCGTGGACGACCTGTTCCTGCCCGATCCGACGCCGCGCGACGTCCGGTACACGGTGATCTCGGTGGACGACCACGTGGTCGAGCCGCCGCACACCTTCGAGGGACGCCGGCCCGAGACGGTGAAGCTCGAGCCGTTCCGCTTCGACCAGATGCGGCCCGGCTGTTACGACGTCGAGGCGCGCGTGCGCGACATGGACGTGAACGGCGTGTGGGCGTCGGTCAACTTCCCGTCCCAGATCACCGGCTTCTGCGGGAGCGTGTTCTCGGGCGTCGCCGCCGCTCTCTACCGTCACCCCCTGCCCGCCACCGTCCTGCCGAGGTGATCCCCGTGAACCAACAGGAGCTCGCCGACCTCGTCGAGATCCAGCAGCTCGCCGCGCGCTACATGGCGCTCTCGGCCAGGAAGGAGCACGGTCGCTGGCTCGAGGTGTTCACACCCGACGGCGAGTACAACGCGTTCGGGACGCCGTACACGCTGGAGCACTTCCCGATGCTGCTCGACAGCGCGCCGCCGGGG
>DASRHL010000054.1:0-2511 GCA_035650535.1 Acidimicrobiia bacterium | reverse complement strand
CGATGGCGCTGCCGGTGCGCGCCGGGGTCAACCGCGGGCACATCTTCGCGGGTGAGATCGGACCGTGGTACCGCCGGACCTACACGGTGATGGGCGACACCGTGAACCTGGCGGCCCGGCTCATGGCCAAGGCCGTCGCCGGGGAGATCATCACCACCGAAGACGTGCTCTCGCGAGCGCGCACGACGTTCGAGTGCGACGGGTTGCCGCCGTTCATGGTGAAGGGCAAGGCGAAGCCGATCGAGGCGGTCGCGCTCGGGCGCGAGCTCGCACGCCGTCACGTCCGCGACGACTTGACGCTGCCCTTCGTCGGGCGTGAACGAGAGATCGGCGTCCTGCGCGATGCGCTCGCGGCGGCGGCCGGTGGCGCGGGTGCGGTCGTCGAGCTCGTCGGCGAGGCGGGGGTCGGCAAGACCCGGCTGCTCGAGGAGCTGCGCCGGGCCGGGCCACCGGTCGGGGTCGCGGCGGTCACGTGCGAGGAGTACGGGCGCGGCCGGCCGTACTGGGCCGCGTCGCGCCTCCTCCGCCGACTCTTCGGAATCGACGACGACGCGCCCCCGACCGACGTCGTGGACCAGTTGCGGTCGCTCGTGACGCGCGGCGCGGCCGGGCTCGAGTCGATGCTGCCACTCGTCGCGACCGCCTTCGACGTGCATGTCGACGACACGCCCGAGACGGCAGCCCTCGAACCGCGCTTCCGCCGCGAGCGGACCGTCACGGGCGTGGGCGCGCTGCTCTCCGCCGCCTGCGCCGGCGACCTGCTGCTGGTCGTGGAGGACGCGCACTGGATCGACGAGGTCTCGGCCGAGGTCGTGCAGCACCTGGCCGGGCTCGCGGCCTCGAGGCCGTGGCTCGTATGCGTGACCCGGCGGCCCGGCGATGCCACCATCGTGCTCCCCGAACCGGCAACGTCCCTCGCGGTCGAGCCGTTGCCCCGGGACGACGCCGTCGCGCTGGTCGCCGCCGCGACCATGGACGCGCCGCTGCGCCCGCACGAGGTCGACGAGCTGGTGCAGCGGGCCGCCGGGAACCCGCTCTTCCTGGGCGAGCTCCTCGCGTTGACGCGCTCGGGTGCCGACACCGCTTCGCTGCCCGAGTCGGTCGAGGGCCTCCTCACGGTGGAGATCGACGCACTCGCGCCGGTGCCGCGCCAACTGCTCCGCTACGCGGCCGTGCTCGGCCGGACGTTCGATCCGGCGCTGCTCGACGACGTGGTCGGTGACGCGTTCGACCACGGCGAGGCGCTCACGGAGCTTGCCCGCCACATCGAGCCCGACGGAACGACCCGACTGCGCTTCCGGCACGCGCTCGTCCGCGACGCGGCGTACGAGGGGCTGTCCTTCCGCCGCCGGCGTGAGCTGCACCTCCGGGCCGGCGAGGCGATCGAGCGGCGTGCGGCCGACCGGACGGACGAGCACGCGGAGCTCCTCTCGTTGCACTTCTTCGAGGCCGGGCGTCACGAGGCAGCATGGCGGTACGCGCGCGTCGGTGCCCGTCACGCCGACGTCGCGTACGCCAACGTGGAGGCGGCCGCGCTCTACGAGCGGGCGTTGGTGTCAGGCCGGCGCGCGGGAGCATCGCCGGCCGAGCTCGCCGCCGTCGCGGAGTCACTCGGCGACGTGCAGGAGCGCATCGGGGTCTACCAGGACGCCGTGACGTCGTTCCGGATCGCCCGACGGCTCCTGCGCGGGGACGCGCCGGGCCAGGCCCGAACGATCGTGAAGGAGGCGCGCGTCGCCGAGCGCCAGGACCGCTACTCGGCATCGGCACGGTGGATCCGCAAGGGACTGCGCCTGCTGGAGGACGTCCCGGGTGACGAGGCCGCGAGCGCGCGAGCCCAGTTGCAGGTCATGTTCGCGGCGATCCGCCAGGCCCAGGGCGCGCCGGCCGCGTCGCTCGCCCTCTGCGAGCGTGCGATCGCCGAGGGAGCTCGCCAAGGACCGCGACGCCCTCGCGCACGCGTACCGGATCCTCGACTGGGCCTGGATGGACCTTGGCCGGCCCGACCTCGCCACGAATGCGGTCGAGGCGCTCGCGATCTACCGGGAGCTGGGTGACCTCGGCGGGCAGGCGACCGCCGCCAACAGCCTCGGCGCTTCGGCCTTCTACACGGGCGACTGGGAGCAGGCCGCCGAATGGTACGAGCAGGGCCGTGAGCTCCTGTCGCGGACCGGCAACGCGGTCGACGCCGCGTTCGGCACGAGCAACGTCGCCGAGATCCTCGCCAACCAGGGCTACCTCGACGAGGCCGAGGCACGCTTCGTCGAGGCGCTGCGGGTCTGGCAGGCGGCCGGGTACCGGGGCGGGGTCGGGTTCGCCACGATGCACCTGGCCCGGATCGCGGCCCGGCGGGGCGACGCGGAGCGGGCCGCCGAGCTCCTCGCGCGGGCCCGGGCCGAGTTCGAGGCCATCGAGGCCGCCACCGACGTGCTCGAGACCGACGTCGTCGCGGCCGAGGCCGCGCTGCTCGCGGGCGACCCCGAGCAGGCGCTCGCCCGCGCGGCCGACGCC
>DASRHL010000053.1:0-6531 GCA_035650535.1 Acidimicrobiia bacterium | reverse complement strand
CGCCGACCCCGACCTGGTGCGGATCGACCGCCTGTTCGTTCCCATCTGCGTCGCGACCCTGGCGATCCCGTTCGCCCTCGGGTTCGTGATCGCCGGGACCATGGCCGGAGCGGTGGCGGCGCTGCTCTGGGCGGGCGTCATCCGTGTCGGCGTCACGCACAACTTCACGTGGTCGGTCAACTCGATCTGCCACCGCTTCGGGAAGCGGGCGTTCGCGACCCACGACCTCAGCACCAACGTCGCCTGGCTCGCGCCGCTGACGATGGGCGAGTCGTGGCACAACAACCACCACGCCTTCCCACGTTCGGCCCGCCACGGGATCGCCCGCGGGCAGCTCGACACGTCCGCGATGCTCATCCGGGGCATGGAGCGGCTCGGCTGGATCACGAACGTCAACTGGCCCGACCCCGCGGTCGTCGAAGTGCGGCGGGTCGACTGACCGGTCGGGGTGGCGCTGAACGGCGGCGAGGTCCCGGAGGGTTGCCCGCCCGGCTCCGTCAGCGGAGCGCAACCTCGTCGGTCTCCTGGTCGAGGCGGAACGGCGGGTAGGCGTCGGTCATCAGCAGCACGTACACCGCGACGCGGAAGACCCAGCGGTTCAGCCCGACGACGAGACCGAACATGTCGCGCGGGTACCGGCCCGTGAACAGAAGCCGGATCCCCACGATCAGCACGAGGATCCCGAGCAGCCCGCCACCCCAGGTCCCCCACCCGCCCGGCGACCAGCGCCCGCCGTTGAAGCGGAACACCCCGATCCAGAATCCCGACCCGATGATGCCGATGATCACGTAGTGCGGGATCGCGAACAGCCACCACTTCACCAGCACGAGGCCGCGCGAGAGATGCTCGGGATAGGCGACCTCGAGCGAGGCCGGGTAGTCGGCGCCCGGATCGAGCGAGAAGGGCGGGTACCGGTCGGTGCCCATCACGCCCGTCGCGTAGTACGCGACCCGCCACGTCCAACGGAGGACGCCGACGTTGAAGTCGAAGATGCCCTTCGGGTAGACGCCGGTGAACAGGATCGCGAACAGCGCGACCACCCACAGCACGACAACCGCGAGCCACAGGAACGCGAGCACCACGAAGTGCGGGATGACGAGCAGCCACTTCACGATCCACAGCCACCGGCTCAGCGGCTCGTCGAGCGTCGCCCGCAGTCGCAACGGGTCGACCGCGCCCGCCGGACGGCCCTCGCCGGCCGCCGGTGTGGCGACGGCCGCGGGAACCGCGGCGTCGACCGGCGGCGCGCCCGCGCCCTCCGGCGCGAGGGCGGCGCTGCTCGTCGCGCGGTGCCCGGTGACGACGATCAGCGCGATGCCGACGGCGAGGAGCAGCGCGCCGACGACGAAGAGTCCGGCCACGATCGCCCAGAGGTGGTGCACTGCGACACCGACCGACGCGTCCGCGGTCACGCCCCGGCTCGCGTCGGCGTTCATCAGCACGACGGTGAAGTTGCCCGACGTCGGCTCCCACACCACCGTCCGCCGCCCGGCACCGCCGCTCGACGCAACCCAGAAGTGCTCGTCGCCCGGCGGGCCCGGCGTGCCACGGCCGACGACCGTCCGGTAGTTGATTCGGAACGGGTCGAGATCGACGTCGCGCACCACGTCGTGCGCGACCCCGCGGAGATAGCGCTCGACGTCGGAGGTGCGCGCGATCCCGACGAACACGGGCACGTCCCGCTCCGCGGGCTGGGCCCGCAGCCGCACGCGCAGGAGGTCGCCGAGGTCGACGCCCCAGTCCCTCGGGCGCTTCCCCGTGCCGAGGTCGACGTCGTCGCTCGTGATCGCGTACGTGCCCGACGAGAACCGCTCGGTGTCGGTGTGGAAGTACCCGCCGCCGTCCCGCTGGGTCGTCGCCGCCCAGGTCAGCGCGCCACCGGCGAGCACACCGGCGATCCCGACGAGGGCGAGGATCGACCCGACGACCACCACCACCACCCGCCCGGCCGTCCACCCCGGGCGGGACGACGACGCCGGCGGCGGACCGGTCGGTTCGGTCGCCACCGCCGCAGGCTACGCCGCCCACCGGGTGCCCGCCGGGAACCAAAGTGAAGCCCCCTTGACAAGTGATTAAGGGTAGCCTTACCTTCTCTGTGCTCGCCCGCTGACCGGCAGCGGGCGGCTCGGCAGGAGGTTCGCCGTGCTCCCGACGTTCGTGATCGGCCTCCGGGAGGGCCTGGAAGCGGCGTTGATCGTCGGCATCGTCGCCGCGTTCCTCCGCCAGCGGGGCCGGCGGGACGCCATGCGATCGATGTGGCTCGGCGTCGGGACCGCGGTCGCGCTGTGCGCGGCCGTGGGCGTCGGGCTGCGCATCGCCGAGCAGCAACTGCCCCAGCGCGAGCAGGAGGGGCTCGAGACGGTCATCGGGCTCGTCGCCGTCGGGATGATCACGTGGATGGTCGTGTGGATGAAGCGGCACTCCGCCGGGCTGCGAGGCCAGCTCGAGGAGCAGGCCGCCAGCGCGCTCCACACGGGCTCGACCGCGGCGCTCGTCGGCATGGCGTTCCTCGCCGTGCTGCGCGAGGGCATCGAGACCACGGTGTTCCTGCTGGCCGCCTTCCAGCAGTCGACGCGACCGAGCCTCACCGGCACGGGCGCGGTGCTCGGTGTCGTCGTCGCGGTCGGGCTGGGCTACGCCCTCTACCGGGGCGGGATGCGCATCAACCTGAGCCGCTTCTTCCGGGTCACCGGCGTGGTGCTCGTCCTCGTCGCCGCCGGGCTCCTCGCGACCGCGCTGCACACGGCGCACGAGGGGGGATGGGTCGACGCGCTCCAGGCGCAGGCCCTCGACCTGCGCTGGCTCGTCAAGGGCGGCTCCGTGCAGTCGGCGCTGCTCACCGGGATGCTCGGCATCCAGCCCGAGCCGACCGTCGGTGAGGTGCTCGTCTGGTTCGCCTATGCGATCCCCATGACGCTCTACGTGTGGCGCCGCCCGCGCGCCGCTCGGGTCGCCCGCACGGCGGTCGCCGCCGCGCCGGCCGTCAGGTGAGGTCGAGCTCGTCGAGATCGCGGAGCATCGCGTCGGCGAGGTCGCGCTCCGCGGCCCAGTAGCGCTCGCCCCACCGCTCGACGACCTCGGGGTAGGTCCAGTCGGGATTCGTCGCCGCCGTGCGCCTGGCCTCGGACACCGCGGCCAGCATCTCGACCGCGTACTCCCGGTGCGCGGCGACGATCTCGCGCAGCGCCGCCGGGTCCGCGAGGTGACCGAGCCAGATCCGCAGCGCGACCCCGTGCTTCAGCACCGGCGGCTCGACCGGCGAGTCGCGCACCCAGGTCGTGAGCGCGTCGCGCCCGAGGGGTGTGATCCGGTACAGCCGCTTGTTGCGCAGCTCGTCCTGCGGCGCGGCCCACGACTCGACGTACCCGATGCTCTCGAGCCGCCGGAGCTCGCCGTAGATCTGGCTGATCGCAGGACTCCAGTAGAAGAAGCGCAGGGACGCGTCGGCCCACTTCTTCAGGTCGTAGCCGGTGAGGTCGCGGCCGAACGAGAGCAGGCCGAGGACCGCCCACGCGGTGGCGGGGAGCGACTTCGGAACGGTCTTCGAGCGCGGCGGGCTCGTCGGTGGGTTCGCCACGGTGTCAAGGTACTCCCGTGCAGTTCTCGATGATCTTCGAAGCACAGATGGCCGACACCCGGCCCGAGAACGAGCGGCGCGTGATCCGCGACTGCGTGGAGCAGGCGGTCTACGCGGAGCAGATGGGCTTCGACCGCGTGTGGGCGGTCGAGCACCACTGCCTCAAGTGGTACGCGCACATGAGCGCGCCCGAGGTGTTCCTCACGTGGGTCGCCGCCCGCACGACGCGCATCCGGGTCGGGCACGGGGTCGTGTGCATGCCGTTCAACTACAACCACCCGATCCGGGTGGCCGAGCGGGCCGCCATGCTCGACATCCTCTCGAACGGCCGGCTCGACCTGGGCGCCGGGCGCGGGGCGACGCTGCAGGAGATGTCGGCGATGGGCGTCGATCCCGACCGAACCGCGGTCGAGGTCGAGGAGGCGCTCCGCATGATCGGGACGATGTGGCGGGGCGACGACGGCGAGGGCGACGCCGCCTTCGAATGGCACGGCGGCCTGCTGCAGGTCGCGCCCCACCCGGTCCTTCCCCGCCCCGTGCAGATGCCCCACCCCCCTCTCTTCCTCGCCTGCTCGCAGTACGACACCGTGGCGCTCGCCGCCGAGTACGGGATCGGTGCGCTCGTCCTCGGGTTCTCCGGGCCCGACGACATCGCCGAGATGCGGCGGATCTACGACAACGCGATCGCGACCCGGAGCCGGAAGCGCTTCGTGTCGTCCGAGGTCAACGACCACTTCTCCGCTCTGTGCCCGACGATCGTGCTCGACGACGGCGACCACGCCCTGCAGGTCGGCGCCCGCGCCCAACGCTTCTTCGCGGAGGCCATCAACCACTGGTACGCCGGTGGACCGCCGCCGTCCGAGGTGGTCGACGCCACCGATCACGTAGCCGAGATGGAGGTCGTCCGCGACCAGGCCATCGCCCGGCTGCACGACGCCAAGATCCCCGTGCGCCCGAGCACCACGGGCGTCTACAACATCGACCACGCCTACGGGACGGCCACCCGGGCGATCGAGTACGTCGAGCGACTGGTCGACGCCGGCGCCGACGAGATCATGTGCATCATCCAGATGGGTACCGTGCCGCAGGAGATCTGCATGGAGACGATCCGCCAGTGGGGCGAGAAGGTGATCCCCCACTTCCGGACCCGCGACGAGGGGGGAGCGTGAGCATGAGCGAGCTGCTCGGGAAGCCGTCGACCGGCGTGGTCGTGACCGGGGGCGCGTCGGGGATCGGCGCGGCGACGTGTCGCGCGATCGCCGAGGTCGGGCGCCCGGTCGCCGTGTGGGACGTCGACGGCGAGGGCGCGACCCGCACCGCCGACGAGTGCAAGCGCCTCCACGGCGTGCCGACGCACGTCGTCGAGATCGACGTCCGCGACGGCGCCGCGATCGTCGCCGCCGCCGCGCCGACCGTCGCCGCGCTCGGGTCGGTCGGCGGCATCGTCCACGCGGCAGGGATGGTCCGTCCCGCGATGGAGGGCGCCATCGACGCCGCGACGTGGGACGACGTCCTCGCCGTGAACCTGCGCGCGTACGGCCTCGTCGTCGACGCGTTCCTCGACACCCTCCTGGCGACGCCGGGTGCATCGGTCGTGGGCATCGCGTCGATCGAGGGCATCATCGGTCACGGCGCCATCCCGTCGTACACGGCGTCGAAGCACGGCGTGATCGGCCTGTCGCGGTCGCTCGCGCACCGGTTCGGCAGCCGCGGCCTGCGGTTCAACGCGGTGTGCCCGGGCTACATCGACACACCGATGCTGGCCCCCTCGATCGCGACCGACGAGGCTCGCGCCGCGATGATCGCCCACGTGCCGCTCGGCCGCCTCGCCGACCCGTCGGAGGTCGCCCGGGTGATCCGCTTCCTCCTGTCCGACGAGGCCAGCTACGTCGATGGCGCCGCCATCGTCGTCGACGGCGCCCACACGGCGGCGGGCGGTCAGTCGTTCACGCTCGGCTAGCCACGCATGACCGAGATGAGCGCGCAACGGCGGCGCGAGTTCCTCGCGCACGGGACCCGCACCGCGATGCTCGCGACGACCCGCCCGGACGGGAGGCCGCACGTCGCGCCCGTCTGGTTCGTCCTCGACGGTGACGACCTCGTGCTCACGACCGGGGCGGAGAGCGTCAAGGGCCGGGCGCTGCGACGTGACGGTCGGGTCTGCCTCGCCGTCGACGACCCCACTCCGCCCTATGCGTTCGTCATGGTCGAAGGGGTCGCCACGATCAGCGAGGATCCCGACGCCCTGCTCGAGTTCGCGACCCGTATCGGCGGGCGCTACATGGGTGCGGACCGTGCCGAGGAGTACGGCCGGCGCAACGGCGTCCCCGGCGAGCTGCTCGTGCGGGTGTCACCGAGCCGGATCGTCACCCGCGACGCGATCGCCGACTGACGGCGACGGCGGTGGACACGGCGCGGCTCGACTCGTGGATGCGCGTCGCGCTCGACGAGGCGCGCTCGGCGCCCGAGCACGGTGACGTGCCGGTCGGGGCGGTCGTCGCGCGGCTCGACGACGGTACGGTCGTCGCCCGGCGTCACAACGAACGTGAGCGAACCGGCGACCCGACGGCGCACGCCGAGGTCCTGGCGCTGCGCGACGCGGCGGCGGCCGTCGGCCGCTGGCGGCTCGACGACCTCGTCCTGGTGGTCACGATCGAACCGTGCCCCATGTGCGCGGGTGCGGCGCACGCGGCGCGGGTGCACGCGGTCGTGTTCGGTGCCGCCGACCCGAAAGCCGGAGCTCTCGGCAGCCTCTACCACCTCGGCGCCGATCCCCGGCTGAATCACGAGTTCACGGTGGTGCCGGGCGTGCGCGCCGACGAGTGCGGGGCGCTGCTCGGGGCGTTCTTCTCCGGGCGTCGGGGCTGACGGACCACCGCGTACAATCTTCCCCGCCCGCATCTGGGGCCCGGAGGGATGCGAGAGCGGCCGAATCGGATGGTCTCGAAAACCAT
>DASRHL010000052.1:0-16304 GCA_035650535.1 Acidimicrobiia bacterium | reverse complement strand
TCTCCTCGGCATCACGATCGGCGCGCAGTACGGCGGCATGGGCATGGGCGACGTCGAGGCCGCGATCGTGCTCGAGGAACTGGGCCGCGTCGACGTGTCGAGCGCGATCCTCGCCCAGCTGATCTTCAACGGGCCGCCCCGCGCCATCGAGCACCTCGGCAACGACGCCATGAAGGAGAAGTGGCTCCCGATGGCGGCGGCGGGCGAGGCGCCCTTCTGCATCGGCATCAGCGAGACCGAGGCCGGCTCGGCCGTCACCCACATGCGGGCACGCCTCACCCCCGACGGCGACGGGTACCGGCTCAACGCGTACAAGAACTACGTCACCGGCGGCCACCGGGCGCGGTGCTGCCTGGTGTGGTGCCGCTTCCCCGGCAGCGAGGGGGCGAAGGGCATCGGCGCGGTCGTCGTCGACCTCGAGTCCGACGGTGTGACCGTCGCGGGCACGCACGTGAAGATGGGGCTGCGCGGCACGAGCGAGGCCGAGCTCGCGTTCGACGACGTCTACGTGGCACCCGAGGACGTGCTGCTCTTCGGCGACGCGTCGAACTCCGACGCGTTCAAGACGCTCATCTCGCACATCAACCACGAGCGGTGCGGCAACGCGGCGATGTGCATCGGCGCCGCCCAGGGAGCGCTCGAGTACGCGGTCCGCTACATGAACGAGCGCACGATCGGGGGCAGGCCGATCGCGGACCTGCAGGGTCTCCAGTGGAAGATCGCCGACATGACGATGCAGCTCGACGGTGCCCGCCTCCTGCTCCAGCGAGCCGTCCGGCTCGCGGGCCCGCACGGCACGCCGCCCGCGCTCGAGACGGCGATGGCCAAGGCGGCCGCGAACCTGGCCGCCAAGTTCGTCTGCGACGAGGCGATCCAGCTGCTCGGCGGCTACGGCTACAGCCGCGAGTACCCGGTCGAGCGCGTGTACCGCGACATTCGCGGCCTGTGCATCGGCGCCGGGACCATCGAGATCCAGCGCAACTTCATCGGCTCGCAAGTGCTCCGGGGTGTGACACCCACCAGCGCCTCGTGGCGCAACCCGCTCGCCTGACGCCCCGCCGGCCCCCGGAGGCGCGAGCGTGCTGAAGCCGACCTACCGCCATCCCCGGGCCCGCGACTACCTCTCGCCCGGCGGCGCCTGGGACGCACCGTCGCTCGACGCGCTGGTCAGCGGTGCCGCGCTCCGGAGCCGCGACGTCGTCCTCGTCGACGACTCGGCCGGCGTTCGTCTGGCGGGGCGCGAGCTCGACGCCCGCGTCGGCGCGCTGGCGGGCGGGCTGCGGGCGGCCGGCGTCCGGCGCGGGGACGTCGTCGCGTGGCAGGCCCCGAACTGGCACGAGGTCGTCGCCCTCTACCGCGCCTGCTGGCGCCTCGGCGCCGTCGCCGGGCCCGTGCACCACCTCGCCGGGCCGGCCGACGTCGACCGCATGCTCGGGGTGCTCGAGCCCAGGGTGTGGCTGGCACGCGACGAGGTCCGCGGCGCCGGTAGCCGTTTCGAGAAGCTGCTCGACGACGGCGCGGCGGCACCGGTCACGACGCCGGCGGCCCGGCCGTCGGACCTGGCGGTGGTGCTGTTCACGTCCGGCTCGAGCGGGAGCCCGAAGGCGGCGCTGCACACCCAGCGCGGGCTCGCATACAAAGCGCGGGTGATGATCGGCGTCCACCGCCTGCGTCGTGGCGACGCGATCCTGATGCCGGCACCGCTCGCCCACATCTCGGGGCTGCTGAACGCGGTGCTCATCCCCGGCGTGCTGCCGATGCGGGCGCACCTGATGGACCGCTGGGTGCCGGAGCGTGCGCTCGAGGTCGTCGCGCAGGAGCGGATCACGTTCATGATCGGACCGCCGACGTTCTTCGTCGCCTTGATGGACGCGCCGGGGTTCTCGCCTCGCGCGGTCGAGAGCCTGCGGCTCGTGTCGAGCGGTGGCGCCGGGGTGACGCCGGCGTTCGTCGACGAGGCGAGCGCGCGGCTCGGGGCCCGCGTGAAGCGGACCTACGGGTCGACCGAGGCGCCGACGATCACCACGAGCACGCCGCGCGACTCGGCGCGGCGGGCACGCGAGACCGACGGCCGCGTCACCGGCGTCGCCGAGCTGCGCGTCTCCGACCCCGTCACCGGGCGTGCGCGCGCGGCGGGCGACCCGGGCGAGCTCTGGCTGCGCGGCCCCGAGCTGTTCGTCGGCTATGCGGACGCGGAGCAGACCCGTGCCGCCGTCACGCGGGGCTGGTTCCGCACCGGCGACCTGGCGACGGTGGACGCCGACGGCTGGCTGACGATCGTCGGCCGCATCAAGGACGTCATCATCCGGGGCGGCGAGAACATCGCCGCGGCCGAGGTGGAGAGCGTGTTGGAGGCGCACCCGCTCGTCCGCCACGCGGTAGCGGTCGGGTACCCCGACGCCCGGCTCGGCGAGCGCGTCTGCGCCTTCGTCGTCACGTCCGGCCCGTTCGACCTCGACGCGTGCCGGGCCTGGTTCGAGACCCGGGGCGTCGCCCGCTTCAAGACGCCCGAGCGCGTGGTCAGGGTCGACGAGCTACCCGTCCTCGCGGCCGGCAAGCCCGACCGGGCCGCGCTGCGGGAACGCGCTGCCGCCGGCTGACGCGACGCCTCAGATGACGCTCGCGCCCGTGGCGACGCGGGGGCGCAGCAGCGCCGCGAGGCGCTCACGGTGGTACGACGCGTCGCCGAACGACAGCTGGTCGAGCTGGGCCCGCTTCAGGAAGAGGTGCAGGTCGTGCTCCCACGTGAAGCCGATCCCGCCGTGCACCTGCAGCGCGGACGCCATCACCCGCTTCGACGCGTCGGAGCACCAGATCTTCGCCGTCGACGCGGCGACCGACGCGTCAGGGTCACCCGCGCCGATACACCAGGCCGCCCAGTAGGTCGTGGAACGCATGCCCTCGACGTCGACGAGCATGTCCGCGCAGCGGTGCTTGACCGCCTGGAAGCTGCCGATCGGACGGCCGAACTGGACGCGGTCCTTGGCGTAGTCGACCGCGAGCTCGAGCGCCCGGGCCGCGCCGCCGAGCATCTCGGCGGCGGCGAAGGTCGCGCCCCGGTCGACGAGTCGCTCGACGGCGTCGGACCCGCCGAGCCGGACGGCCGGCGTCCCGTCGAGCGTCAGCCAGCCGACCTCGCGGGTCAGGTCCATGGCCGGCTCCCGGGGCGGGCGGCCGGCGGCGTCGAGGTCGACCGCGAACAGCGCCGGTTGCGCCGCCTCCCCCTCGCCCTCGACGGCCACCACGACCGCAACGGCCGCCGACGGCGCGTACGGCGTCGGGTCGGGACGGCCGCCGAGGACCGGCGGTCCACCGGGAGGCGCGGTCGCGACGACCGCATCCGGGCGCCGGCTCCAGGCCACGCAGCCGACCGCGCCCTCGAGCAGCCGGGCGGCGAGCACGGACGCCCCCGCCTCCGTGAGCGCGGTCAACGCCAGGACCGTCGGCGCGAAGGGCGCGGGCGCGGCATGGCGACCGAGCTCCTCGAGCAGCACGGCGACCTCGACGACGCCGAGCCCGAGGCCGCCCGCGGCCTCGGGCAGCGCGACGGCCGGCCAACCCTGCTCGACCATCGCGTCCCAGAGGCGGCGGTCGAGGCCGCCCCCCGCGTCGACGACGGCGCGCACCGCCGCCGGCGGCGCCAACCCGTCGAGCAGCTCACGGGCGCCGTCGCGTAGCGCGAGCTGGTCGTCGGAGAGCTCGAAGTCCATCGACGCACCTACTCACCGCTCTCGGCGCTGCGCGCCGGGCCGCTCGGGCCCCGCTCGCTGCCCCGCGGGATACCCGCTCCGCGACGCTCGCTCACGTAGCGGCTCGTGCTGGTCACGGCAGCGGACCCTACCCGAGGGACGGATACGCTGGACGGTGAACCCACGGGACCGTGGCCGCGCTGGTCAGACGCCGATCGAGGATGCAGGAGACGCCCGGAGTGAGCGAGAACGTCGCGCTGCTGCGCTACAAGGACAGGTCCGCCGAGCTTCCCGTCATCGAGGGCACCGAGGGCGAGCTCGGCGTCGACATCTCCAAGCTGCGTGACCGGACCGGGCTGGTCACCCTCGACTACGGGTTCATGAACACGGGCTCGTGCGAGTCGGCGATCACCTTCATCGACGGCGAGGAAGGCATCCTCCGCTACCGGGGCATCCCGATCGAGCAGCTCGTCGAGGGACACATGCCCTCGTTCCTCGAGACGTCGTACCTGCTCATCTACGGCGACCTCCCGACGAGAAGCCAGCTCGACGAGTTCCGCTACGGGATCCGCAAGCACACGCTCCTCCACGAGGACGCCAAGCGCTTCTTCGACGCCTTCCCGAAGGACGCCCACCCCATGGGCGTGCTGTCGTCGGTCGTCAGCGCGCTGTCGACCTTCTACACCGACAGCACCGACCCCCACGACCCGGCGCAGGTGCAGCTCTCGATCATCAGGTTGATGGCGAAGCTGCCGACGATCGCCGCCTACGCCTACAAGCGGTCGATCGGCCAGCCGTTCCTCTACCCGAACAACAGCCTCGACCTCATCGAGAACTTCCTCACGATGATGTTCGCGGTGCCCTCGGAGCCGTACGAGGTCAGCCCGCACATCGTCCACGTGATGAAGCAGCTCCTGATCCTGCACGCCGACCACGAGCAGAACTGCTCCACGTCGACGGTCCGGCTCGCCGGGTCGTCCGACGCGAACCTGTTCGCGTCCGTCGCCGCCGGCATCAACGCACTCTGGGGCCCGCTGCACGGCGGCGCGAACCAGGCCGTCATCGAGATGCTGGCGCGCATCCGCGACGACGGCGGCGACATCGACAAGTACGTCGCGAAGGCGAAGGACCCGGACGACCCGTTCCGCCTCTCCGGCTTCGGCCACCGCGTCTACAAGAACTACGACCCGCGTGCCCGCATCCTCAAGGAGTCGGCCGACCGGGTGCTGCAGGAGCTCGGGCGGGCCGACGAGCTGATGGACATCGCGCTCAAGCTCGAGGACGTCGCGCTCAACGACGAGTACTTCATCGAGCGCAAGCTCTACCCGAATGTCGACTTCTACTCCGGTCTGATCTACCGGGCGATGGGGTTCCCGACCAACATGTTCACCGTGTTGTTCGCGATGGGCCGCCTCCCCGGTTGGATCGCGCACTGGAAGGAGATGATGGAGAGCCCGAAGACGAAGATCGGGCGGCCGCGCCAGATCTACACGGGCCACACCATCCGCGAGTACGTCCCCGTCGACCAGCGGGGCTGACCCGCCGGCGCATTTCGCCAGCCGTGGACCTCACGCCGACCGCGGACGAGGCGCGCCTGCGGGCCGAGGTGCGCGACTGGCTGCGCGAGAACCTTCCCTGGGAGTACGGCAAGGGGCTGCCGCCCCGCTTCGACGAGCTCGCGGCCGAGGTCGCGTTCGGCCGGGAGTGGCAGGCCCGCCTCGCCGAGGGCCGCTGGGTCGGGGTGCCGTGGCCCGAGGAGTACGGCGGCCGGGGCGCGGGCGCCGTCGAGCACTTCATCGTGACCGAGGAGCTGGCCCGGGCCCGGGCCCCCGAGCTCGTCGGCCGGCTCGGCATCAACCTCGTCGGCCCGACGCTGCTCGCGCACGGGACACCCGAGCAGAAGGCGCGGTGGCTCCCCGAGATCCTCCCGGCCCGCGAGCTGTGGTGCCAGCTGTTCAGCGAACCGGGCGCGGGCAGCGACCTCGCGGCGGTGACGACGCGGGCCGTCCCGACCGAGGGCGGCTGGATCCTCGACGGCCAGAAGGTGTGGACGAGCTACGCCCAGTTCGCCGACTGGGGGCTGTGCCTCGCCCGCACCAACCCCGACGTACCCAAGCAGAAGGGCATCACCGCGCTGGCGGTCGACATGCGGGCCCCGGGCGTCGAGGTGCGCCCGCTGCGCCAGATCACCGACGAGTCCGAGTTCAACGAGGTCTTCTTCTCCGGGGTGTTCGTCCCCGACGGGCACCGCGTCGGCCCCGTCGACGAGGGGTGGCGCGTCGCCAACTCGACGCTCACCCACGAGCGCGGCATCAACCCGCGCCAGCTCGTCATCCACATCCAGCTCCTCGAGGAGCTGCTCCGCATGGCGCTCGACTCGGGCGCGTTCGACGACGACCGGCTCCGCCCGCGGCTCGCGCAGGCGGCGGTCGAGGTGCGCCTGTTCCAGCTCCACAACTGGCGGACGCTGTCGCGCGTCGCCAAGGGCCAGCCGCCCGGCCCCGAGGGCAGCGCGCTCAAGCTCTACTGGAGCGAGATGAGCAAGCGGCTGCACGACACGGTCATGGCCGTCCTCGGCCCGGCCGCGCCGCTGTGGCACGGCGCCGACGCCAACCCCGGAGACGGCACGTGGCAGCGCTCGTGGCTCTACTACCAGGCGTCGTCGATCTGGGCCGGCACCAACGAGATCCAGCGCAACATCCTCAGCGAACGCGTCCTCGGCATGCCGAGGGAACCGGCGCCCGACACGCGCGCCGCGTCGTAACAGGATCGGAGAGCCGTGACCCAGCCGGGTGCCCGCTACACCGACCGGGTGGTCGTCGTCACCGGGGGCGGGAACGGCCTGGGGCTCGCGTACGCGCGCGGGTTCGCGGCCGAGGGCGCGAGCGTGGTCGTCGCCGACATCGACGGTGCCACAGCAAGGGACGGCGCCGCCGCGATCATGGCGGCAGGGGGGCGGGCGCTCGCCGCGGAGGTCGACGTCGCCGACGAGGCGTCGGTGGCGGCGATGGTGCGCGACGCGGAATCGGCGTTCGGGGGCATCGACGTGCTCGTCAACAACGCCGGATTGCATCTCGGCAGGTACAACGAGTGCTCGACCCTGCCGGTCGCCGACTGGCGCCGGATCTTCGACGTGAACGTCCTCGGCGCGGTGCTGTGTGCCCGGGAGTGCCGCGTGTCGATGGCCGGGCGCGGCGGCGTGATCCTCAACCAGGCGTCGGTCGCGGCGTGGAGCAACGCCGCCGGCGCGTACGGTGCGACGAAGCTCGCCCTCACGAGCGTCACGATGTCCCTTGCCACCGAGTTCGCACCCGACGGCATCCGGGTCATCGCGATCGCGCCGGGTGCGTTCATGTCGGAAGCCGTGCAGGCCGGCCTGCTGCCGGAGCAGCGCGAGATCGTGCTCGCCGGCCAGCTCACGCGGGACCTCGGTGTTCCCGACGACCTCGTCCCGATGGTGCTGTTCCTGTGCTCGCACGAGGCCCGCTTCGCGAACGCGGCGACCTACACCTACGACGCCGGCTTCACCAAGCGCATCTAGTCTCGAACCACTCGCCGCAGAAGGTCCGTGTGATACCGGGCGTGCTCGCCGAGGTCACCTCGGTCGGCGTCGGCCCGGCAGAAGGCCGCCGTCTCGACGCTCGCCGCGATCCGGCACACCTCGAGCAACTCGGGGTCGAGCGACTCGGGATACGCCGTCGCGACGTGGGAGTCCTGGTGCGCACTTCGCCGAGCGGCTTCAGTCGCGGATCCGCCACGGCGGATCGAGCCGGTTGCCGGTCACCGCGTGACCCTGGACTGCTGCGGTCGCACGCAGTCGTCGAGGTCGTCGCACTCGAAGCCGGCGAGCGTCGAACCGGCGCGGGCCACGTCGGCAACCGCCAGGATCACGACGTCGAGGCCCATGACTAGATTCAACACCATGCCCGCCGCGCCGCTCTCGGGACTGCGCGTCCTCGACCTCGGGACCCGCATCGCAGCGCCGTTCTGCGCGGGCCTGCTCGGCGAGCAGGGCGCGGAGGTCGTGAAGATCGAGCAACCCGGAACCGGCGACTTCATGCGCGAGATCGGACCGTTCGTTCCCGGCGACGACGGCGCCGACGGACCGGGCTACTCGCTGTTCTGGGCGGTCGAGGGGCGCGGGCGCAAGAGCATCACACTCGACCTGCGCAAGCCCGAAGGTCAGGAGCTGTTCCGCCGGCTCGCCGCCACCGCGGACGTCGTGGTCGAGAACTTCCGGCCGGGAACGCTCGAGCAGTGGCACATCGGGCCCGCCGACCTCCCGCCTCGCCTGGTGACGGTCCGCATCTCGTCGTTCGGGCAGGACGGCCCGAACGCGCGCCGGCCCGGCCTCGACCGCGTCGGGATCGGGATCGGCGGCCTGCTGCACCTCACCGGGTACCCCGACCGCCCGCCGGTACGCGTCGGCGTGACGATCTCGGACTACCTCACCGGCGTGTTCGCTGCCCATGCCGCCATCGCGGCCCTGTACGCGCGGGACACACGGCCCGACGGGCAGGGCGCGGTCATCGACGCGTCGCTCTACGGTGCCGTGCTCCGCATCCTCGAGTGGACGCTCCCGGCGTACGACCGGCTGGGCGTCGTGCGCAGCCGCGAGGGCAACCGCCTCGCGAACTCGGCACCGCTCGACAACTACCCCACCGCCGACGGCAAGTACGTGTGCATCGTGGCCGGCTCGGACGCGAACTTCTCGCGCCTGTGCAAGGCGATGGACCGGCTCGACCTGCTCGCGGACCCGCGCTTCACACGCCTCGCCGACCGCGCCGTCCACAGCGACGAGATCAACGCGCTCGTCGCCGAGTGGACGGCGACGCTGCCGGCGGCGGAGGTCGAGGACCGCTGCGTCGAGTGCGACGTACCGGTCGCGACCGCGTACACGGCGGCCGACATCTTCGCCGACGCGCACATCGCCGCCCGAGGCGACCTCGTCACCGTCGACGACCCCGTG
The DNA here is from genome assembly GCA_035650535.1 of Acidimicrobiia bacterium. Lineage (GTDB taxonomy): Bacteria > Actinomycetota > Acidimicrobiia > IMCC26256 > PALSA-555 > DASRHL01. The sequence continues at coordinate 7,646 of DASRHL010000052.1, read as the reverse complement.
CTGGGCCCGCTGCGCCAGCAGGCCCCCTTCCCCCGCCGGGCGGGCGAACCTCCCGTGACCCCGTCGGGCGCGCCCCGCCTCGGCGAGCACACCCGCGAGGTGCTCCACGACCTGCTCGGCCTCGACGATGCCGAGGTCGACCGGCTCACACGGGAGGGGATCGTGTGAGCACACGGCGGCCGGTGACCGAGGGGTTGTTCGCGACCCGTGACGACGGCTCCATCGCGCTCCTCGGCGGCTATTCGGCGACGAGCGGGAAGTTCCACTTCCCGAGGCTGCCGGCCTGTCCGTACACGGGCGCCGACGACGTGGAGGCCGTGACGCTGAGCACCGCGGCGACGCTCTGGGGCTGGACCGCCGTCACCGCGGCACCGCCCGGCTACCCGGGCGAGGTGCCCTACGGGTTCGGCATCGTGGAGCTCGTCCGCGAGCAGCTCCGCGTGATCACGAGGCTGACCGAGGCGGACCCGGCGAAGCTGGAGTTCGGCCAACCCATGCACCTCGTCGCCGACGTCCTGCACACCGACGACGAGGGCACCGAGGTCGTCACGTACGCGTTCGCGCCGGTCGGTGACACGCGATGAGCACGGGAGTGGTCGAGGTCACCGGTGTGGGCATCCATCCCTTCGGCCGGTTCGGCGAGAAGTCCGCGACCGAGATGGGCGTCGAGGCGGTGCGGGCCGCCCTCGCCGAAGCCGGCCACCCGCCGTTCCAGGCCGCGTTCTGCGCCACCGCCTACGGGGGCGTCGCGTCCGGGCACAAGGTGCTCGGCGCGCTCGGGCTCACCGGCGTCCCGATCGTCGACGTCGAGGCCGGGTGCGCGAGCGGCGGCGCCGCGCTCATGCTCGCGGCCGGCGCGATCCGGGCGGGGATGTACGACACGGTCCTCGTGTTCGGTCTGGAGAAGATGCCGAAGGGAATCATCCGTTCCTCGTTCTTCGAGCCGTGGCGCGAGGAGGCAGGGCTCGCGGCGACGCCCTCGTACTTCGCGCTCCGTGCCCAGCGGCTGATGCGCGAGTCGGGCGTCACCAAGCACGACCTCGCGCAGATCGTGGTGAAGAACCGCGCCAACGGCGTGCACAATCCCGACGCCATGTTCCAGAAGCCGACCACCGTCGAGGAGGTGCTCGCGTCGCGCGTCGTCTGCGAGCCGTTGCACCTCTTCATGCTGTGCTCGCCGAACGAAGGCGCGGCCGCCGTCGTCGTGCAGCGCGGCGCACGTCCCGGCGGCACCGTCGCGGCCGTGCGCGTCGCGGCGGCGGTGCTGCGGTCGCATCTCCCCGGCTCGGTGCTCGGCGAGGCGACGCCGATGAGCGGGATCGACGACCGCGACATCCCGCCGCCGACCACGCTCGCCGCCCAGGCCGCCTACGAGGAAGCCGGGGTGGCCCCGCGCGACCTCCACGTCGTCGAGTGCCAGGACACCGATGCGTCCCGCGAGGTGCTCGCCTACGAGGAGCTCGGTCTCTGCGCGCGCGGCGACGCCGCGAAGCTGGTGGCGGACGGGTCGACGACCATGACCGGGCGCGTGCCGGTGAACCCGAGCGGTGGGCTGCTGTCGAAGGGCGAGCCGCTCGGCGCGTCGGCCCTCGGCCAGGTCGTCGAGCTGACCCGCCAGCTCCGCGGGACGGCCGGTGCGCGGCAGGTCGAGGGGGCCACGGTCGGCCTCGCCCATACGGTCGGGCGGGGGGCCAACGCGGCCGTCGTGATCCTCACGACCTGAGCCACCGCCCGGAGCGTCGTCGGGGTTGCGGTGTTCCCGCAGCGACCGAACGGGTTTCCTCAATCCGTCGGCCCCTCGTGCCGATGGGGGACGATCGGAACACCGCTCCGGCGCTGGACCACGTACCGTCGTGCGACCCACGGGTACGCTGTCCAACCGCCGGAGGCGACGCGCCGGAGCCGGCAAGGAACGGATGGAGACGCACGCCGCGAACACACCCGACGCGGCTACCGAGTTGGGCGCCGTCGTGCGTGCGCTGGAACACCTTCCCGCGCCCGCGTACCTCGTCGTCGCGGACGCGGACGCCGGCTTTCCGTTCGTCGGCGTCAACGCGGCCGCCGCCCGGATCGTGGAACGCACACGCGCGGAGATCGTCGGCACACCGCTCCGGGCGTTCGAGAACGGCAGCGGTCTTGTCCTCGAGGCCGTCGAGGCGCACCGCCGCGTCGTCGAGACCGGCCGGCCGGATGCGTACTCGGTCCTCCTCGACCGGCCCCAGGGTCGTGTCTTCGTGCGCTGCTCGCTGGCGCCGCTTCTCGACGCGTCGGGCGGGGTGACCCACATCGTCGGCGTCGCGTGCGAGCTGACCCCGGAGGTGCGTTCGCAGGTCGAGAGTGAGGCGGAGGAGCGCCGGCGCCGCGCCCAGGAGGAGCTCGAAGCCCGAGCCCGAGCCGACGCGCTCGTCGCCGACGCCTCCACCCGGCTGCTCAGCGCGCCTGCCGATCTCGTCGGCGACGTCGTCGTCCGCGCGCTCGGTCAGTTCTGCGATCTCACCGGCGCGGACCACGCCGCGCTGTGGCGGGCCGACGCGACGGAACGCCGCTTCTTCCGCGCGTACACGTGGTCGCATCCGGCCGTCGGCGACGCGATCGAGCGTGCGCCGGCGGACGCCACGGCCGACGAGATGCCCTGGGCCGACGAGCACACCGAGCGGAGCGACGAGCCGCTGTTCGTAGCCGACGTCGACGAGATGCCGGCGGAGGCGGCCGTCGAGCAGGCCCTGCTCCGAAGCCTCGGGATCCGTTCGCTCGTGTCGGTCACGATCGATCACGACGACCGCCTGCTCGGGGTGGTGAGCGTCGCGTGGGTGAGGGCGCCGGCCGGATCCACCACGGCGGCGACGTTCCCGGCGTTGCGCATCCTCGGGAACAGCCTCCTCGCCGCGCTCGACCGCGCCCGCGCCGAGGAGGCGTTGCGCCGCCGGCGGGACGCCGAGGCGCTGGTCGCCGAGATCGCACGCGAGCTCGTCGCCGCCACGCCACCTCAGGTCGACGGTGCGATCACCCGGGGCCTCGAGCGCACCGCCCGCTTCGTCGGCGCGCAGGGCGCGAGCCTCGTCACGTTCGATCCCGACCGGCAACGCTCGCTGCGCACGCACCTCTGGGACATCGACGAGCAGCGCGTCGGGCAGTGGACCGAGGAGCGCGCCCCCGCGACCGACCGATGGATCCGCGACCGGCTCCGCGACCGCGACGCGTTCCTCGCGCGCGTGCCCGACGATCTGGCGAGCGTCGTGCCCGAGCTGCGCGCCCGGCTCGTGCTCTACGGCGTGCGCGCCATCGGGTACCTGCCCCTCCGCAGCGGCGGCCGGCTGCTCGGGTGGGTCACCGTGGTGTGGTTCGAGGGCGATCCGCCGGCCGACGCCGAGGTGACGCTCCCGGCCCTGCGTGTGCTCGGCGAGGTCTACCTCCTCGCGCTCGAGCGGGCCCGCGCGGCCGAGAACCTGCGCAAGAGCGCGCGGTCGCTGGAGTGGGCGCAGGCGGCGGCGCACATCGGCAGCTGGTCGTACGAGCCCGACACCGGGACGATCACGTGGTCCGACGAGCTCTTCCGCATCCTCGGGTTCGAGCCGGGTTCCGTCGCTCCCGGGCCCGAGATGTTCCACCGCGTCGTCGCGCCGCCGGAGGAGGGGGCGATCACCGACGTCTCGGCGCTGAGCGACGTCGGCGACCCGAACTGCCGGCGGCTGCGGCGGGCCGTGCGGCCCGACGGCGAGGAGCGCCTCCTCGTCACCGACTTCGAGGTCGAGCGCGGCGTCGACGGTCGGGTCCTGCACATCCTCGGGACCGTGCAGGACGTCACCGAGCGGGTGGCGGCGGAGCAGGCCGTCCGCGACAGCGAAGCCCGGTTCCGGGCGCTCGTCCTCGAATCGGGCGAGCTGATCCAGCTCCTCGACGCCGACACGACCGTGCTGTACGCGAGCCCGGCCGTCGAGCGGGACGTCGGCTGGGACATCGTCGGGTCACGCCTGAGCGACCGGCGCCTCGCCGAGCGGCTCCACCACGAGGACCGCGACCGGGTCATCGACGCGTTCATGACCTCTCTGCGGAGGCCGCGCGAGCCGGTCGAGGTCGCGTTCCGGCTCCGCGACCGGAGCGGGAAGGTGCGGTACCGCGAGGCGATCCTGACGAATCTGCTCGACGACCCGCGCGTGAAGGCCGTCGTGCTCAACGCGCGCGACACGACCGACCGCCGGGAGCTCGAGGAGCAGCTGCGCGAGTCACAGAAGATGGAGGCCGTCGGCCAGCTCGCCGGAGGCATCGCGCACGATTTCAACAACCTGCTCACCGCGATCACCGGCTACACCGCGCTGCTCCTCGACGACGCCCGCGACCCGGGGATGCGCGCCGACCTCGAGCAGATCCAACGCGCCGCGGACCGCGCCGCCGCCCTGGTCGAGAAGCTCCTCCAGTTCAGCCGGCGCCAACCGACCAATCCCGTGGTCCTCGACGTGAACGAGGTGATCGAGTCGCTCGGGAGCCTGTTCCAGCGCGTGATCGGCGAGCACATCACGCTCGAAACGGTCCTCGCGCCCGGCGCCGGCCTCGTCCGCGTCGACCGGAGCCACATCGAGCAGGTGGTCATCAACTTCGTCGTGAACGCCAGGGACGCGATGCCGCTCGGCGGCACGTTGACGATCGAGAGCCGCGACGTGGTGCTCGAGTCGGAGGATGCCGAGCGGATCGGGCTCCGTCCGGGCCGTCACCTGCGCCTCGACGTCACCGATACCGGCACCGGGATGGACGAGGCCGTGACGGCGCGGGTCTTCGAGCCGTTCTTCACGACCAAGGGTGTCGGCAAGGGAACCGGCCTCGGGCTGTCGACGGTGTACGGGATCGTCACCCAGGCCGGGGGTCACGTCTCGGTGTCGAGCCGCTCCGGCGAGGGGACGACCTTCACGGTGCACCTCCCCGTGGTGCCCTCCGGGACGCCGCCCGAGACCGCGGCGGCCGTGCGCCGGTTGCGCTCGGCGTCGAACGGCCCAGCTGCGCCGCTCGCGGCAGGGATCGACGGGGTGATCCCCTGATGACCGTCGAGGACTTCGCGCCGATCGTCGCGCCCGGGGAGCCGGAGCCGGCCCGCCCCGCGCGCGTCCTCGTCGTCGACGACGAGGAGACCGTCCGGCGGCTCTTCGTCCGGGTGCTGGAACGCGCCGGTTTCGAGGTGAGCGAGGCACCCGACGGTCGCGTCGCGCTCGAGCTCATCACCCGCGCGCTCCCCGACGTCGTCCTGCTCGACTGCACGATGCCCCGGGTGACGGGACTCGAGGTCGTCGAGAGCCTCCGCGGCGAGCCGCGCACGGCGACCCTGCCCGTCATCCTCGTCACTGGTCAGGGCGACCTCGACGACCGGGTTGCCGGGCTCGCGGCCGGCGCCGACGACTTCGTCACCAAGCCGGTGCACCCCGAGGAGCTCGTCGCCCGGGTGCGCGCGCAGCTCCGGGGGCAGCACGCCTGGCACGAGACGATGCAACGCCAGTGGCGCGCCCGTTCCGAGCTCGCCGACGCCCTCACCCGCATCCCGCCGGCCGCGACCGCCGAAGCGACCGCCGACGTCGTCTGCGCGGTGCTCGTCGGTCTCTCCGAGGTCGAGCGCGTGGGCCTGATCGGCTACCTCGGCGACGACGCCGTGGTGCTCGCGACCCGGAGCGTCCCCGGCTGGACGCCGGGCCGGGTGCTCGACCCCCGGTTCGCGGCCGAGCTCGCCCGGCGGGCCCGTGCCGGGCCGTGGAGCGACGAGACCACGCTGCCTGCCACCGGGCGCGCCACCGGCGCCGCCCCGGTCGCGTTCGCGCCGCTCTGGAGCCACGACCGGCTCATCGGGGTCCTCGCCACGGCGGCCGACCGCAGCGCGCCCGACCAGGCGCCGCTCCCGGTCGGATCGGTGCTGGCGATGGCGGTCGACCTCGCCCCGATCGTCGCGAGCATCCTCGATCCGCTGATCGTCCGGCGGGCGGCCGACGCGCGCCGCGGTGCGCTCGAGCGCGTGCTCGGTGGCCGCCAGTTCATGAGCTACTTCCAGCCGGTGCTCGACCTGACCGATCTGTCGACGGTCGGGTACGAAGCGCTGACCCGCTTCGACGACGGCGCGTCGCCGAGCATCCGCTTCGCCGAGGCCGGGCGGCTCGGCCTGCGCGGCGAGCTCGAAGCGGCGACGTTCTTCGCGGCCGCGGAGGCCGCCTCGGTGCTGCCGGACGGCACGTGGCTGAGTCTCAACGCGTCGGCCCGGCTCCTCGCCCGGAACGAGGTACACGAGGCGATCGCCGATCTCGGACGCCCGGTCGTCGTCGAGTTGACCGAGCACGAGCGCATCGACGACTACGAAGCGGTCGCGAAGGCCCTGAAGCTGCTCAAGTCGGGGACGCGTCTCGCAGTCGACGACGCGGGAGCGGGCTACGCGAGCCTCCGTCACATCCTCACGCTGCGGCCCGACTTCATCAAGCTCGACCGCGACTGGGTGGAGGCCATCGACGCGGACGCGGCGCGCCAGGCGCTGGTCGCCGGATTGCAGCACTTCGCGCGCTCGCTCGGAGCGCGGCTCGTGGCGGAAGGCATCGAGACGGAGGCCGAGCTCGACGCGCTGCGCCACCTCGGGGTCGAGCTGGGCCAGGGCTACCTGTTCGCGTACCCGGCGCCCGCCACGACCTTCGATTGAGGAAGGCGCGGCCTCAGCGGTCGCGGAGGAACCAACCCCGCGGGTCCCACGCGCGCAGGGCGGCGATCTCGTCCCGGGTCGGTGGCGCGAGCTCACGGACGCTCGGGGCGACGGCGAGGTCCCAGCCGCAGGCGGCACGGGCGCAGGCGATGCGGTCGTCGAGTGGCTCTTCGCCTGCCGGCACCGCGGTCAGCACGAGCTCGTCTCCGCCGTCGACCTTCTCGAGGGTCCCGAGGTCGGTGACGAGCGCGCGCACGGCCCGCCCCGGCGACGTGACGTAGCCGCACGAGGCCGGCGTGCGCTGGGGTGTGAGCGTCGCGACGACGACGGCCTCCGCGCACACCGACGCGACGTCGTTGCCGCCACCCGAGCCGACGAGGAACGGGCCGCCGGGCACGAGCGTCGAGTTGATGTTCCCGTGCCGGTCGACCTGGGCGCCGCCCAGGCACGCGATCGTGGTGGTGCCGGGACCGCCGACGATCGTGCCGAGCACCATGGCCGCGTCGCCCAGCATCGCGGACCGGCCGAAGTTCCGGTGGTTGAGCACGAAGGGGTCGGCGGGCGTCGGGTCGTAGTCCCAGAGCCCGATCTCGGCCGTGAGGCACACGCCGCTCCCCGCCGCCCGGGCGTTGGCGACCGCGAGCCATGCGGCGAGGTTCGCGACGCCCGCTCCCGCGAGGACGGCGTCGGCCCCGAGGTCGAGGACCCGTTCGGTGAGGTGGCGCGCCCCCCATGCCGCCGCGAGCTCCCACCGGTTCGGCTCGGCATCGAGGTCGGGCGGGTACCGGACCTGGTCGACCTGCCACGACTCCGGTTCGGCCTTCGCCCGCAGCGCGCCGACGCGCTCGGCCCCGAGGCGGGCGACGTAGTCGGCCGGGTCACGCACGTCCAGCACCCAGTGCCGGATCCAGTCGCCGAAGTCGCCCCGGCGCGCCGCGGCGCGCGCCTCCACCCAGAACTCGTAGTCCTCGCCGTAGCCGTCGACGGG
>DASRHL010000051.1:0-4776 GCA_035650535.1 Acidimicrobiia bacterium | reverse complement strand
GGCACCGCGCCGGACGGCAGCACCTGACGGTCGTGCACGGTGGTGACGACGACGGTGTGCTCGTCGACCAGCCCGGCCTCCGCCGCGACGGCAAGCTCCAAGTCGCTGAAGCCGCCGCCCTTGCCGATGCGCGCGCCGGCCTCGTCGACGGTGACGCACCCGGTCACGACGAGGTCGACGGGTTCGAGGTCCTCGACGCCAACCGTGCGGGCACTGCGGCCCGCGCCCTTGATGGAACTGGCGGTGCGCGGGTCGTCGGCGAGGTGCGCGGGGTCGAGCAGGAAGAACGGGTTCGGTTCGGCGAGGCGAGGGACGGCCATGTAGACGACCTTGCCGTCCTCCAGCGCCCGCGCCCGCACGGGCCACTGGGGCGAGTCGGGGTTGGACTTCACCGTCGCGGCCGCGGCCCACTCCTCGGTCTCGGCCAGCCGCCGGGCCGCCGCCTCCGCCCCGACGAAGTTGGGGATGCGGTTCGCCGGCTTCGGGAACCGGGCGACGCCGGGCCGGTCGAGGTCGGCCCACACCCGCTCGCGCAGCGCCGCCTTCGCCGCCAGCACCTCGGGGTCGCCGCCGGCGTCGGCGTCGTGGCGGCGCGGCCGTCGTGGGGCAGCCTTCCGGGCCATCGCGCCGAGCCTGGCACAGGCGACGTCGAGCACGGACGGCGTCATCATGGCGGCGGTGCCCTTCGACGAACGCGGCTGGCCGGGGAGCGACGACGAGCTCGTCGCCGTGCAGCGGCGACTGGCGGGCGAGGCCGAGCTCGCCGCCGAGTTCGCGCCGTGGACGCTCCCCGCCACCGCGCTGATCGGCGGTTGCTTCGTCGCCTTCGCCCGCGGCGAGGCCGGGCCGGGCCGACCGGGTGATCGGGCCTGGGCCGCGGCCGTCGTCGTCCGCTTCGACACGACGGCCGGTACGCCGCGCCGGCGCACCGACCCTCACCTCCGGGGCGTCGCCGGCGCCACCCGGCCGCGCCAGGCCGACGACGTGGTCGGGCAGGCGGTCGCCGCGCAACAGGTCCCGGCCGCGTACGTGCCCGGCCTCCTCGCGAGAAGAGAGGGTCCCGTCCTCGCCGCCGCGGTCGGCGCGCTCGCGGTCAGGCCCGACGTCCTGCTCGTCGACGCGACCGGCCTCGACCATCCCCGCCGCGCCGGGCTGGCCGTCCAGCTCGGCGCGGTCACGGGCATCCCGACCGTCGGCGTCACCCAGCAGCCGCTGGTCGCGTCGGGCGCGCTGCCGCCGCACCATGGCCGCGGCGCGACCGCGCCGCTCGTGCTGGACGGCCGGGTCGTCGGCAACTGGGTGTGCACGCGCACCGCCGCCCGCCCCGTGTGCGCCCACGCCGGCTGGCGCACGACCGCAGAGACCGCGGTGCGGACGGTCCTCGCCGCGTCGACCGAGGCGGCCCGCACCCCCGTCCCGCTCCAGGAGGCCCGCCGCGTCGCCCGCGAGGCGCGGGCGATCGCCGGCGCCGGCTGAGGCCGGTCAGCGCCCGTGGAGCACGTGGGCGCCCGAGCCCACGACGACGGCGCGGCCGCGGTCGCGGCCCAGATGCACGACGGCCTGGGAGTTCGCGGGCACGGTCACCCGCACGGTGAGCGCGCCGCCCGAACCGCGCCGCCACGACACCGTGACCGGGCCGCGCGGTGTGGGCACGCGGCCCGACGCGCGCGACAGCCCGCCGGACGGCGGCTCCACGTCGAAGCGCGACCAGCCCGGGTCGCGCACGCGCACGCCGAGCAGCTCGGCCTGCATGGCGACCAGCACGACCGCGCCCCGGGCGTGCGACATCGAGTCGCCCAGCGCGTCGACGGGGAGCCACGTCTCCCACACGAACGTCCCGCCCTTGGCGAGGATCTGCGCCCAGCCGAGCTGCTTCGGGTCGCTCAGCATCTTCACGAGGTCGGCGTCGCGCCCACCCGCGTCGTACGCCCGCAGCAGGTCGAGCACGGTCCCCGGCCCCATCTGCATCCCGAGCCGCGCGACGTAGGCGGCCACCCGTCGGCGCACCCCGGCGTCGGCGGGCACGACGCCGTACGCGAGCGCGTACGCGTTCGCGTGCTCCGACGCGTGCGGGCTCTGGGCGCCGTTCGCGCGCAGGCCGTCGACGTAGATGCCGTCGGGGCGACGCAGGCGCCGGTTGATCGCGGCAGTGAGCGCGTCGGCACGCGCCGTCTGCAGGTCGATCTCGGCCTGGGGACGGCCGAGGGCACGGGCGACGTCGGCCGTCCGGCGGAACGCGTCGACACCGAGGATGTTGATCGTCGTGCGGGCCGTGGTCGACATGTCGTAGCCGAAGCGCATGTTGAACGGGTAGTCGACGATCCCGAACTGGTAGTCACTCCCCCCGCCGGCGAGCTTCGTGACCAGACCGGTCGCCGGGTCGACGTATCGGGAGATGTAGTTCGCGATGTTGACGAGGACGGGGTAGCCACGGTCGAGGAACTCGCGGTCGCCGGTCTCGAGCCAGGCCTGCCACACCCACTCGGGGAAGCCCGCGGTCCCGTCGGGGATGTCGCGCGCGCCCTCGCCCGTCGGCTCCGCCGCGTTGACCCGGCCGTCGGGCCAGTAGCGCGCCTGCGACGCGAGGAACTCGAGGAGCGCCTGCCGCGACAGCTTCCGCTCGCCGAAGGCGCGCTGGTCGGTGAACGCCTCGTAGAAGGCGTCGCCGATGAACTGCCCCTTCTCGCGCGTCGGCGTGTCGACGAACTGCTCCTGCGACCCGTACAGCGCCGAGTGCCGGGCGAGCTCCCAGATGCGCGCCAGCTCGGGGTCCGACGACGAGAACGTGGCAGCGTGCTCGTCGGGCACCCGCGTGTGACGGGCGACGGCCACGACGTCCCGCGCGTGCAGGACCTCACCCGGGTCGTCGACCTGGAGGTAGCGGAAGCCCATGTAGAGGTAGGGGCGGAAGGTCTGCGCGCCGGCGCGCTCGATGTACTCGTAGCTCAGGTCGGTGCCTTGCGTGCCGTGCGTCGTCGAGACCTGACCGTCGGGATCGAGGAGGTAGCCGACGCGCAGGCGGACGGTCCGACCCGTGCGCCCGTGGGCGAAGTGCACGGTGGGGACGGCCGCGTACACCCGCCCGAAGTCGGCGACGTAGGCACCACTCTTCAGGCGCCGCAGCCGCACCGGGCGGACCGGGTGCTCGACGATGCGGGGCCGCTGCGAGACGAGATGCGTCCACGGCGCGACGGGGTGGCGGCCGAGCGCGGTGGCGGGCTCCCACGCGTGGTCGTCGAACCCGGGGCGGTCCCACCCGTCGGGGACGCCGCGCCCGTCGATGCGCTCGACGTGGTCGCCCTCGTCGTTGCGAAGCTTGCCCGGGAGCCAGGGCGCGGCGTGCACGCGCCACGTGCCGTCGGTCGTCACGAGCTCGCGCGTTCCGTCGCGGTGCTCGATCGACACCTCCAGGATCGCGCCCGGTTCCGCGGCCGGGCGGCCCTGCCCCGCGCCGTACCAGTGCGTGAGCAGACCGAACGCGTTCGCCTGCCCCGGGTGCAGCGCGGCCCGCACGTCGGTCGACTGGTAGTACTGCGCGTCGGGGTACGAGAACGACGGGCCGGAGTCGACCCGCCGACCGTCGATCCAGAGCTGGTACTGGTGGCTCGCCGACGCGAACGCGACCGCGCGCGTGATCGGCGAGGCCGAGAGCGTCACGTCCTTGCGCGCGTACGTGTAGTCCTCGGGTGTCGCGTCGCTCGGGGTGAAGGACCCGCGGCGGATCCACTGCGCCTGCCAGTCGCCGTCGCCGAGGCCCGTCTCGAAGCGACTGGGCTTCGCGAACGGCCCGCGCGCGCCCGACCGGTCCCACGTGCGGACGGTCCAGTACCAGTCGGCGTCGGGCGCGAGCGCGGGCCCGCCGTACGCGACGTTGGTCTGGTCGTGCGACGCGACGCGACCGCTGTCCCACACGACGGACGCGTCCGAAGGGTCGGTCGTCGGGCGGCGGGCGACGACGATCTCGTACGCGCTCTGCACCTCGTTCGGGTCGCGGTCGACGACCTGCCAGGCGAACGCCGGCGCGCCGACCACGCCGAGCGGCGCGGGATCGTCGTTCACGGTCAGGGCCCGGGGCGCGCCCGGCGGATGGTCGGCCGCCCGGGCCGCGGTCGCCGGCGCAGCACCGAGGGTCAGCGAGACGAGCGCGGCCAGTCCCGCGAGGCGTGCCAGCCGAGTCCCGACCACCGATCCCCCCTGTCGCCGCGGACGCTACGCAGCCCTCCCCGGGGCGTCAACGCGGCTGCGGCGGATACCGTCGCCGTCGTGAGCTCCCGGCTGGCGCGTGGCGACGAGGTCGAGCGCTGGCGGGCGGACGGGTGGGTGCTGCTCGACGCCCTGATCGGGCCCGACGAGATCGACGCCGCCGCGGCCGAGCTTCCACACCTCTTCCCGACGCCCGAGGCGTACCACGCCGACCCCGAGGGCGAGACCGAGCGGTGGCTCGGCCGTCCGGCGGAGCGTTCCGAGCCCGAGCCGTACACGTGGCCGCCCGACGGCCCCGGCTTCCGGCCCGAGCAGCACCGCTGGTCGAAAGCGTTCCCGATGCCGGGCGCGCCCGCGCTCAACCGGCTCTGCGTGCACCCGTCGATCGTCGACTTCGTCGAGCGCGCGCTCGCGACGACCGACCTGCGCGTCTACCAGGCGCAGACGGCCGCCAAGTACGCAGGGCTCGTCAACTACGAGCAGCCGCTCCACCGCGACCGGAACCACTCGTGGCTCCCACCGTTCGCCGGGCCGCCCTGGTACCACGTCGAGGGCTTCCTCTACCTGTCGGAC
>DASRHL010000050.1:0-8560 GCA_035650535.1 Acidimicrobiia bacterium | reverse complement strand
GGCATGCTCGGCCTCGAGACCGCGCTCGCGCTGACCCTCACGGAGCTCGTCGAACCCGGTGTGCTCACATTGCGCGACGCGCTCGCGCTCCTGTCGTGGCGGCCGGCCGCGATCGCCGGGGTGTCCGACCGGCACGGTCGCCCGGTCGCGCCGGGGGAGGCGGCGAACCTCTGCGTGTTCGACCCGTCGTCGCGGTGGGAGGTCGACGCCGCCCGCCTCGCCAGCAAGGCCCGCAACACGCCGTACACGGGTCGCAAGCTCACCGGCCGGGTCCGCCACACGGTCGTGCGCGGCGTCGCGACCGTCGTCGACGGGGAGGCCAAGGCATGACCGATCGCCGCGGACGGCGCGACGGGGTACTGGTCCTCGCCGACGGGGAGGTGTTCGAGGGCGAGCTGATCGGCGCGGTGCCCGAGGGTGGCGCGGCGACCGGTGAGGTCGTCTTCAACACCGCGTTGTCGGGGTACCAGGAGATCGTCACCGACCCGTCGTACGCGGGGCAGATCATCACCTTCACCTACCCCCACATCGGCAACTACGGGGTCAACGCGGACGACGACGAGAGCCGCCGACCGTTCTGCCGCGGCGTCGTCGTGCGCGACCTGGCCCGGCGCCCGAGCAACTGGCGGGCCTCCGGCGACCTCGACGGCTTCCTGCGCGGCCACCGCGTGCCCGGCATCGCGGGCATCGACACGCGCCGGCTCACACGCCACCTGCGCGACGCCGGCGCATTGCCCGGGGCCTTCGGCGCCGACGAGCGCGTGACGCGCGCGGCCGCGGCCGGCGCCCGGACGACCGACGGCATCGACCTCGTCGCCGAGGTCACGACGCCCGAGCCCTACACCGTCGGCGACCCCGACGCGCCGTTCCGGGTCGTCGCCTACGACTTCGGGATCAAGCGCACGATCCTGCGTCACCTCGTCGCGGCCGGCTGCCGGGTCGAGGTCGTTCCGGCGTCGACACCGGCGGCCGACGTGATCGCACGCGCGCCTGACGGCGTGTTCCTCTCCAACGGGCCGGGCGATCCGGCCGCGGTCGCGGGGGCGGCCGACGCGGTGGTGGGGCTCCTCGGCGTCGTGCCGGTGTTCGGCATCTGCCTGGGCCACCAGATCATGGGCCTCGCGCTCGGCGCGCACACGACGAAGCTGCCCTTCGGTCACCACGGCGCGAACCACCCGGTGCGTCACGAGGCGACCGGGCGGGTCGAGATCACGAGTCAGAACCACAACTACGTCGTGCAGGCCGACACGGTGCCCGGCGGAGCCGACGTGACCCACGTGAACCTGAACGACGGGACCGTCGAGGGTCTCCGGGTCCGTGACGTCCCTGCGTTCAGCGTGCAGCACCACCCCGAGGCCGGCCCCGGACCGCACGAGGCCGCGTACCTCTTCGACGACTTCACCGACCTCATGGCCGGCCTCGTGACGCCGTCCGGCGCCTCGATCGGCGGGGGTGCCTGAGCCGTGCCCCGCCGCGACGACCTCGAGTCGATCCTCCTGATCGGCAGCGGTCCGATCGTCATCGGGCAGGCGTGCGAGTTCGACTACTCGGGCACGCAGGCATGCCGCGTGCTGAAGGCCGAGGGGTACCGCGTCGTCCTGGTCAACTCGAACCCGGCGACGATCATGACCGACCCGGAGTTCGCCGACGCGACGTATGTCGAGCCGCTCGACGTGGCGAGCCTCGAGCGGATCATCGAACGCGAGCGCCCCGACGCGTTGCTGCCGACGCTGGGCGGGCAGACCGCCCTCAACCTGGCGATCGCGTTGCACGACGCCGGCGTGCTCGAGCGCTACGGCGTCGAGCTCATCGGCGCCAGCGTCGACGCGATCCACACGGCCGAGGACCGGTCGCGTTTCAAGGCCGCGATGGCCGAGATCGACCTGGCCACACCCCGTTCGGGGTTCGCGTACTCGGTGGGCGAGGCGCTCGAAGTCGCCCGCGAGGTCGGTTACCCGCTGATCGTGCGCCCGTCGTTCATCCTCGGCGGGGGCGGGACCGGCATCGCGCACGACGAGGAGACCCTGCGCGGGATCGCCGAGCGCGGGCTCGCCGCGAGCCCGGTGTCGGAGATCCTGGTCGAACAGTCAGTCGTGGGTTGGAAGGAGTACGAGCTCGAGGTGATGCGCGACCACGCGGACAACGTGGTCGTCATCTGCTCGATCGAGAACTTCGACCCGATGGGCGTCCACACCGGCGACTCGATCACCGTCGCGCCCGTGCAGACACTCACCGACGTCGAGTACCAGCGGATGCGCGATGCCGCGTTCGCGTGCATCCGCCGCATCGGCGTCGACACCGGCGGTTCGAACATCCAGTTCGCGCTGAATCCCGAGAACGGCGACATGGTCGTCATCGAGATGAACCCGCGCGTCTCGCGGTCGAGCGCGCTCGCCAGCAAGGCCACCGGGTTCCCGATCGCCAAGATCGCGGCCCGCCTCGCCGTCGGGTACCGCCTCGACGAGATCGTGAACGACATCACGGGCGAGACGCCGGCGTCGTTCGAGCCGACGATCGACTACGTCGTCACGAAGATCCCGCGCTGGGCGTTCGAGAAGCTGCCCGGGTCGTCGCCCGTCCTGGGGACGCAGATGCAGTCGGTGGGCGAGGTGATGGCGATCGGCCGCACCTTCCCCGAGTCCGTGCAGAAGGCGTGCCGGAGCCTGGAGTCGGGCCGCTCCGGTCTCAACGCCGACCCGGGGGAGCGGGCCTACGACCGAGTCGCCACCGACGAGCTCGTCCGGCGCTGCGCCGTGGCCACGCCCGAACGGCTCTTCCTGGTGGAGGCGGCGCTGCGGCGCGGCGTCGAGATCGCTCGCCTGCACGAGGCGACGGGCATCGACCCCTGGTTCCTCGACCAGATCGCCCTCATCGTCGAGGCGCGGCGCGAGCTCGAGGGGGTCGGCGGCCCGGCGGCGCTCGATCGGCGCGCGTGGCGGCGCGCCAAGCGGCTCGGGTTCTCCGACACCCAGCTCGCGTACCTCTGGGGCACGACGCCGGCGGACGTGCGCGACGCCCGCCTCGCCGCGGGGGTCGGCGTCACCTACAAGACCGTCGACACGTGCGCGGCCGAGTTCGCCGCGGACACGCCCTACCACTACGGGACCTTCGAGGACGAGGACGAAGTCGGCGCCGGGACGCGCCCGACCGTCGTCATCCTCGGCAGCGGCCCCAACCGGATCGGGCAGGGCGTCGAGTTCGACTACTGCTGCGTGCACGCGGCATTCGCGCTCTCCGACGCCGGCTTCGAGACGGTGATGGTCAACTGCAACCCCGAGACCGTCTCGACCGACTACGACACCAGTGACCGGCTTTTCTTCGAGCCGCTGTCGGCCGAGGACGTGCGCGAGATCTGCGAGTCGCTCCGCGGGCGCGGGCAGCCGCTCGCCGGGGTGATCGTGAGCCTGGGCGGCCAGACGCCGCTCAAGCTGGCCCACACCCTCGAGGCCGCCGGGATCCCCGTGCTCGGGACCAGCCCGGCCTCGATCGACCTGGCCGAGGACCGCGAGCGCTTCAACGAGGTCTGCGATCGCCTCGGGCTGCCCCAGCCGCCGGGCGGAACCGCCACGACCGCCGCGGCGGCCCGGGAGATCGCCGCGTCGATCGGCTACCCGGTCCTGGTGCGGCCGTCGTACGTGCTCGGCGGCCGGGCCATGCAGATCGTGTACGACGCCGACGCGCTCGACGAGGCGATGGCCGAGCTCGCCGAGCAGGGAAGCCTCGGTCGCGAAGGCGGCCTGTCGGCCGAGCGGCCCGCGCTGATCGACCGCTTCCTCGAGGACGCGACCGAGGTCGACGTCGACGCGATCCGCGATGCGACCGGTGACTTCGTGATCGGCGGCGTGATGGAGCACATCGAGGAGGCGGGGGTCCACTCGGGTGACTCGGCGTGCGCGATCCCGCCGCAGACGTTGTCGCCCGACGTGGTCGCGACGATCGAGTCGTACACGCGCGCGCTGGCCGACGCCCTCGACGTCCGCGGGCTGCTCAACGTGCAGTTCGCGGTGAAGGACGCGCTGGTCTACGTGATCGAGGCGAACCCGCGCGCGAGCCGCACGGTGCCGTTCGTCAGCAAGGCGACCGGCGTCGCGCTCGCGAAGGTGGCGGCCCGGGTCATGGCGGGCGCGACGCTGGCCGAGCTACGGAGCGAGGGTCTGCTGCACCCGCCCTGCGAGAGCGGTCACGTGTCCGTGAAGGAGGCGGTGCTCCCGTTCGACCGGTTCCCCGAGGTCGACACGATCCTGGGCCCCGAGATGCGGTCGACGGGCGAGGTCATGGGGGTCGACCGCTCGTTCGGGCTCGCGTTCGTCAAGAGCCAGACCGCCGCCGGCAACCGGCTGCCGATGGCCGGCACCGTGTTCCTCTCGCTGGCCGACCGCGACAAGCCCGCGGGCCTCGTCGCCGCGCGCCGCTTCGCGGAGCTCGGGTTCCAGCTCGTCGCCACGGGCGGGACGGCCGCCGCGCTCGCCGCCGACGGCACGCCGGTCGCCGCCGTCGTCGCCAAGCTCGGCGCCGGCGAGGTGGGCGAGGACGCGGTCGAGCTCATCTCGTCGGGGAAGGTCGACCTCGTGGTGAACACGCCCCGGGGCAGCGGGCCCCGGGCCGACGGCGCGCACATCCGGCGGGCCGCGGTCCGCCACCGGGTGGCCTGCATCACGACGGTCGCCGCCGCCCTGGCCGCCGCCGCCGGCATCGCCGAGTGGTCCACGTCGGAGCCGACCGTCCGGTCGCTCCAGGAGTACCACCGGGACGGCCAGCTGCGGCTGGAGGTCTGAGCCGGTGGGCCGGCCGCTCCGCTCCCGGCGCGACCGCGTGCTCGCGCTCGCTCGGCGCCGGGAGACCCGGCGCCGCCCGTCGGGCCGCCCGCCGCTCCGTGCCCCGGTCGACCTCCGGGTGCGGCTCGGGCCCCTCGAGCTGCCGAACCCGGTGATCGCGGCCTCGGGCACCTTCGGCCACGCCGACGAGGTGGGGCGGCTGTGCCCACCCGACCGGCTCGGCGCGGTCACCGCGAAGTCGCAGGCCCCGTTCCCGTGGCCGGGCAACCCGGCGCCCCGGCTGCACATGACGACCGGCGGGATGATCAACGCGGTCGGACTCCAGGGGCGCGGCATCGAGCACTGGATCGACGCCGACCTGCCCGCGCTCCGTGCCCTCGGTGCGCGCGTGATCGCGTCGGTGTGGGGACACGACGTCGACGACTTCGCGGTCGCCGCGAAGGCGTTGCGACGCGCGAGCGCCGAGCTCGTCGCCGTCGAAGTGAACGTCAGCTGCCCGAACCTCCACGCGGACGGCGCGCGCGGGTCGCACGCGACGATCTTCGCCCACGATCCCGGGATGACGGAGGCCGCGGTACGCGCGGTCGTGGACGCCGAGCTCGGCCTCCCCGTCTTCGCGAAGTTGTCGCCGAACGTCACGGACCTGGCCGAGATCGCCTCGGCCGCGGTGCGCGGCGGGGCGACGGGCCTGACGCTGATCAACACCTTACGGGCGCTGGCCGTCGACGCCGAGACCCGGCTGCCGACGCTGGGCGCGGGGGCCGGCGGGGGCGGCCTCTCGGGCGCGGCGGTCAAGCCCGTCGCCCTGCGGGCGGTCCACGACGTCGCCCGCGCGCATCCGTCGGTTCCGATCATCGGGACCGGCGGCGTGTTCAGCGGCGTCGACGCCGTCGAGATGCTGCTCGCCGGCGCGTCGGCCGTCGGCGTCGGTACCGCGACGTTCCTGGAGCCGCGCGCGTCGTTGCGCATCCTCGCCGAGCTCGTCGACTGGTGCGTCGCGCACGATGTCGCGCGCGTCGCCGACCTGACGGGCGCGTTGCCCGACCGTGACGAACCGGACCGTCGAGAGGAGGCCCGATGACCACCGGGACCGACGTACGCGCGCACCTCGTCCTCGCGTTGGACGTGGGCTCGCTCCCCGAGTGCGAGGCCCTGGCCCGCAAGCTCGCGGCCTGGTTCCCGACGGTCAAGATCGGCCTGGAGCTCTACGCCGAGGCCGGGCCCGCAGCCATCGCCCAGCTCCGTGACCAGGGCTTTCGCGTGTTCGCGGACCTCAAGCTGCACGACATCCCGAACACCGTCGGGCGGGCGGCGCGGGTGCTCGGGCGTCACGGCGTCGACTTCCTCAACTTCCACGCCGCGGGCGGCGAGACGATGCTGCGCGCCGGAGTCGAGGGACTGCGCGAGGGTGCGATCGACGCCGGGCACGCGGCGCCGATCGCGCTCGGTGTGACGGTGTTGACGAGCGACGCCGACGCGAGCGCGTTCGACGCGCGTCTCGCCGTCGCGCGCAAGGCCGGATGCGAGGGCGTCGTCTGCTCCGGACACGAGATCGCACGCGCGCGCGCAGCCGAGTTGCGCACGATGGTTCCCGGCGTGCGCTTCGCGGGAGGCGACACGCAGGACCAGGCCCGCGTCGTCACGCCGGGCGCCGCGATCGCCGCGGGCGCGGACTGGATCGTGGTCGGGCGCGCCGTGACCGCGGCCGCCGATCCCGAAGCCGCCGCGGCCAGGCTCCACGACGAGGTCGCCGCCGCACTGGCCGCTCGCTGCTGATCACCGCCCGCCGGTCGGCGCAGACGGCGGACACCCCGGGTGCGAAGCCCGCACCCGCGTTATCCTGACCCGGCCCGGACGCCGGCCACCGGAGGTCGCGCACAATGCCGCTCCCGCCCTCGTTGAGCCCTGAGCAACGCCAAGCTGCACTCGAGAAGGCCACGGCCGCGCGCAGGCAGCGGGCGGAGGTGAAGGAGCGCCTGAAGTCGGGCGCGCTCACGCTGGAGCAACTGTTCAAGGAGGGCGACGAGGACGAGACGCTCGCGAAGCTGAAGGTCGTGAGCGTGCTCGAGTCGATGCCCGGCATCGGCAAGGTCGGCGCGCGCCGGCTGATGGAGGAGCTCGACATCAGCGAGAGCCGCCGCCTGCGCGGGTTGGGTGACAACCAGCGCAAGAAGCTGCTCCAGCGGTTCCCCTGAGCACCCTTCTCGTGATCTCCGGCCCGTCGGGGACGGGGAAGGGGACGATCGTCCGTCGCCTGCTCGAGCGCGAGCCGCGCCTCTGGTTCTCGGTGTCGGCGAACACGAGGCCGCCCCGCGAGGGCGAGGTCGACGGCCGTGACTACCGGTTCATGAGCCGCGACGAGTTCCGGGCCCTCGAAGCCGCCGGCGGCTTCCTCGAGTCGTTCCAGGTGTACGACGACCTCAAGGGCACCCCGAGGGCCCCGGTGGAGGAGCACCTGGCGGCCGGCGACGACGTCCTGCTCGAGCTCGACGTCCAGGGCGCACTCGCCGTCCGGGAGGCCTACCCGGACGCGGTGCTCGTCTTCGTGAAGCCGCCGTCGCGGGAGGTGCAGCGGGAACGGCTGCTCGCGCGCGACGCGACCGCCGACCCGGAGGTGCTCGCCCGGCGCCTGGCCAAGGCGGACGCCGAGGAGGCGCTCGCGGACCGTTTCGACGCCGTGGTCGTCAACGACGACCTGGATCGGGCAGTCCGGGAGGTCGCTGCTATCCTGGAGGCACGCAGAAGCGCCGGCTAGCCCGGTCGTTCTGTTGGGCCGTCCGTCCTGGCGAAGCGGCGGACCGGACCCGGACCTGTCGCCCACCTCGGGAGTCTGCACTGTGGCCGAACGACGCGCCTCGCTCATGCATCCCCGCATGGAGCAGCTGCTCGATCGCGTCGACTCGAAGTTCACCCTCGTCACGCTCGCGGCGATGCGCGCCCGCGAGATCAACGACTACTACAACCAGCTCGGGGAGGGCCTCGGCAAGATCGTCCCGCCCCAGGTGACGTCGGTGTCGCGCAAGCCGCTCACGATCTCGCTCGAGGAGATCGAGGTCGGCAAGATCGAGGCCGTCCCGCTCCCCGAGGACGCCGATGAGGGCGCCGAGGAGGCGCCCGCGGACCCGTTCGCCGCCGCCGTCTCCGAGAGCGGCGAGTAGCCGCCCGCCCGCCGCGGGCCCGCTCGCACCGAACCCAGCCCAGCATGGCCCGCGCCGGCGACGGACCCGACGCCCCGCTCGCAGCACTCCGGGGTCGACGGGTCGTGCTCGGCGTCAGCGGCGGGATCGCGGCGTACAAGGCGGTCGAGGTCTGCCGCCGCCTGGTCGACGCCGGCGCGCACGTCGCGCCCGTGCTGACCTCGGACGCGTTGCGCTTCGTCGGCGCGCTCACGTTCTCCGCGCTCGCGTCCGAACCGGCGCGCACCTCGCTGTTCGACTCGCCCGAGCCGATCCCGCACACGCGGCTCGGTCAGACCGCGGACCTGGTCGTCGTCGCACCGGCGACCGCGAAGCTGCTCGGCAAGTACGCGGCCGGGATCTCCGACGACCTGCTGACCGCGACCTTGCTCGCGACGCGCGCACCGGTGCTCGTCGCGCCGGCCATGCACACCGAGATGTGGGAGCACGTCGCGGTCCAGGCGAACGTCGCCACGCTGCGTCGCCGCGGCGTCCACGTCGTCGAACCCGAGTCGGGCCGGCTCGCGGGCGGCGACGTGGGGGAGGGTCGGCTGGCGGATCCGGCCCGCATCGTCGAGGCCGCGGCGCGCGTCCTCGCCCGTGACGGCG
>DASRHL010000049.1:0-9044 GCA_035650535.1 Acidimicrobiia bacterium | reverse complement strand
TCCGCGAAGCCGTCGGCGTCGAGCACGCGCGTCGAGAGCCACCAGCCCAGCGAGCCGAGCACCATGAGGAGCACGCCGAGCATCGCCAGGAGGCGCACCGTCGTGCGCTTCATCGACCTGCCCCCAACCTCGACCCTCCGGGTGTCCGTCCGGCCGCCACGCTATGACACCCGCGTGGTCAGAACACTTCAGGCACGAACGTCTGCTCGTCGATCGGCGGACGCACGTAGTTGTCGGGCCCGCGTGGGGGGAGCACGAGCGGCGCCGAGGTCACGTCCTCGTAGGGCACCACCGACAGGAGGTGGCTGATGCAGTTGAGTCGGGCGCGGCGTTTGTCGTCCGCGTTCACGACCCACCACGGCGAGAGCTTGGTGTCGGTGAAGCGGAACATCTCGTCCTTCGCGCGGGAGTAGTCGGCCCAGCGGGCGCGGGCCTCGAGATCCATCGAGCTGAGCTTCCAGCGCTTCTCGGGGTCCTCGATCCGCGACCTGAACCGGCGCTCCTGCTCCTCGTCGCTCACCGAGAACCAGTACTTGACGAGGATGATCCCCGCGTGGATCAGCATCTCCTCGAAGGCAGGGCACGACCGCAGGAAGTCGACGTACTCCTCCTCGGTGCAGAATCCCATCACGCGCTCGACGCCGGCGCGGTTGTACCAGGAGCGGTCGAACAGGACGATCTCACCGCCGGCCGGAAGGTGCGCGACATAGCGTTGGAAGTACCACTGCGTCTTCTCCTTCTCGGTCGGCGTGGGCAACGCGGCGACGCGCACGACGCGAGGGTTCGTCCGTTCGACGATCCGCTTGATCGTTCCGCCCTTGCCGGCCGCGTCACGCCCCTCGAAGAGCACGCAGAGCTTCAGGCCCTCCTGGCGAACCCAGTCCTGCAGCTTCACGAGCTCGCGCTGCATCCGTTGCAGGTTCTTCTCGTAGACCGCCAACGGCAGCTTGCCCGGGCGCTGCTTCGTCTTGGCCGGGCGCTCGACCTTCGCCTTGGCGGCACTCCCGTCCTTCATCACACGCGATGGTACGCGGCATCGCGCACGACCGCCCCGGCGCGCCGCCGGCGTCCGTGGTGACCACGGTTCGGTCACCGCGCTCTTCCGCACCCGCTCCGGTATCGTCCGCCCGGTGCGTGCGGTGACGATCGTCGACGGCGGGCTCGAGTGGCGTGAGCACGCCGACCCCGAGCCCGGTTCCGGCGAGCTGCTCGTGGCGGTCGCGGCGGCCGGACTCAACGCCGCCGACCTGATCCAGCGCCGGGGTGGCTACCCCGCCCCGCCGGGATCGCCGTCGGACGTGCCCGGGTTGGAGCTCGCGGGGACGGTCGTCGCGACCGGCCCGAACGTGCACCGGTTCGCCACGGGCGACCGCGTCATGGCCGTGGTCGGCGGCGGCGGGCAGGCCGAGCTGGCGATCGTCCACGAGCGCACCGCGATCCCGGTGCCGGACGGCATGGCGTGGGCCGAGGCGGGCGGGTTCCCCGAGGCGTTCACGACCGCGCACGACGCGCTGTTCACACAGTGCGGGCTCACGCTGGGCGAACGTGTCCTCGTACACGGAGCCGCCGGCGGCGTGGGCATCGCGGCGGTGCAGCTCGCGGCGCTCGCAGGTGCACGCGTCACCGCCACGGTGCGGTATGACCCGTTCCGGGGCGAGGTCGAACGCATCGGGCGCCGCTGCGGCGACGTGACCGCGGTCGCCCCCGATGCCGACCTGTCCGCGTCCGGCCCCTTCGACGTCGTGCTCGAGCTCGTCGGCGCGCCGAACCTCGCCGCGAACCTGCAGAACCTCGCGGTCGGTGGTCGCATCTCGGTCATCGGGGTCGGGGCCGGCGGGCGGGCCGAGCTCGACCTGTTCACGCTCATGGCCCGGCGCGCGCGGATCCACGGATCGACGCTCCGGCCGCGACCGCTCGAGCAGAAGAGCGACGCGGCGCGCCGGGTCGAGCACCACGTGCTGCCGTGGGTGTCGGCCGGGCGCGCCGTCGTCCCGGTTGCCGCGACGTTCCCCATGCACGACGCCGAGGGCGCGTACGACCGTTTTGCGGCCGGGGTCAAACTCGGCAAGATCGTCCTGCTGGCGGGCTAACCGCAGTTCGCCCGGTCGTTCGGGCCCTCGGTCGTGATCAACACGTCGACCCGCGGCGGGTTGTTGTACGCGTCGACCGTGAACGGGCGCTTCACGTCGAGGCCGATGAGCCACAACACGGTGCCGTCGCCGTCCTCCATGTGACGCACGATGCAGGTGTGGTGCATGTTGCGGAGCTGCAGCCGGAGATTTCCGAGGTAGGTCTGCTTCGGGTTGCCGGGGTCGCGGCCGTCGACCGACTGCGCGGGTTGGAAGGTGACGAGCAGGAATGCCGTCCCGAGGGTCTCGACCGGCGCCTTCTTCGGCCCTTCCGTGAACGGTCCCTTCTGGTACTCGACGTCGTAGCCGGGCGGGAGATCGGCGCCGGTGCTCGCGAACGTGAACGTGATCTTGTCGTAACACTGCTGGGGCGTGGCGACCGCGTCGGTCAGGAAGACGAGGTCCTTCGGCGCGGGGATGGTGCGCTTCGCCTCACGGGCGACGAGGTACTGGCATCCCGGGGCGCGGGTCTTGGCCCGCTCGATCGCCTGGGCGGCCCGCCTGGCGTCCTTCGCGGACTGCTTCTGCGCGGCGGCGTCGTTCGTCGAGCTGCCCGTGGTACAGGACGCGAGCACCAGCGCGGCCGCGGCGACGCCCGCCACGCGCCGGATCACCGGCGGCCGGCGCGGGCGGTTACGAGACGTCGACGACAACACGCGGTGGAGAGCTGAGCGTCGTGACCGTGAAGGGGCGCCGGCCGTCGAGGCCGATCACCCACGTCAGGATCCCCTCGAAATCCTCCGAGTTGACGATCTCGACCGCGTGGCCGAGCCCGAGGCCGGTCAGGAGGCGAGGTCCGGTGTAGGTGGGGTTCGCGGTCGGCGACGACATGTCGACGCCCGAGGCGTGGTCGAAGCGCACGACGAGATAGGCGGCGCCCTGTACGTCGAGGGGCTCGTCGGACTCGCCCTTGTGGAACGGGCCCGGCTGGTACGAGACCTGGTAGCCGGGCGGCGCACCGTCACGGAACTCGAACACGACCCGGTCGCAGCCGTCGTGCACGGCGGCCCGCACCGCGGTCAGGAGCGAGGTCGGGCCGGTCGCGGGCGTGGACTGCGTGCCGGTGGCCGCCCCCGCGAGCGAGCAGGTCGACGACGGCGAGCCCGAGCCCGCGGAGGTGCTCGACGGCGCGGTCGCGGTCGGGGCGGGGCCCGACTGCTTGCTGTCGACGGCCCTGGAGTCGTCACCGCCTCCGCACGCGGACGCGGCGGCGACGACGAGAAACGCGACCACGACCGCCCCGACCCGGGGCCGGAGCATCGCCGAGCGCCTCACGAAGGCCAGGGTAACGGGCGGTACGATCCCGCGGACGCCGCTCCCCACCCGGAGGTCCCACCGTGCGCCCGCTCGCCGACACCGACGTCGTCATCGTCGAGGCCGTCCGCTCGCCGCTCGGGCGCCGCAACGGCGGCCTGGCGACCGTGCATCCGGCGGACCTGCTGGGCGCGGTCCAGCTCGCCGCCGTGGAGCGTTCCGGCATCGACCCGGCCCAGGTCGGGCAGGTCGTCGCCGGCTGCGTCACCCAGACGGGCGAGCAGACCTTCGACGTCGCCCGCACGGCCTGGCTGGCTGCCGGGCTGCCGATCAACGTGGCCGGGACGACCGTCGACTCGCAGTGCGGGTCGTCGCAGCAGGCCACGAACCTCGCCGCGGCGCTCGTCGCCGCGGGCGTGGTCGACGTGGCGCTCGGCTGCGGGGTCGAGTCGATGAGCCGGATCCCGCTCGGGATCGCCGTGTCGCAAGGGCCCGGGCGCCCGCTCCCGAAGACGTACTTCGCCCGCTACGAGTACGCGACCCAGTTCGAGGCGGCCGAGCGCATCGCCGACAAGTGGGGCATCACGCGCGCCGACTGTGACACGTTCGGTCTCGCGTCCCAGCAGCGGGCGCGGCGGGCGTGGGACGAAGGCCGGTTCGAGCGCGAGGTGCTACCGATCGACGCGCCGGACGTCGACGACGAGGGCAAGCCGCTCGCGACCACCCACGCGGTCACACGTGACGAGGGGCTGCGTGAGACGTCCCTCGAGGCACTCGCGGGGCTGAAGCCCGTCGCGCGCGAGGACGGCGTGCACACGGCGGGAACGTCCTCGCAGATCACCGACGGCGCGTCGGCCGTCCTCCTCGCGACCGCGGCACGGGCACGCGAGCTCGGGCTGCGGGCCCGCGCCCGCATCGTCGACCAGTGCCTGGTGGGCGTCGACCCGGTGCTCATGCTGACCGGCCCGATCGACGCGACCCGTCACCTCTTCGACCGCACCGGCCTCATGATGGACGACATCGACACCGTCGAGATCAACGAGGCGTTCGCGTCGATCGTGCTCGCCTGGGAGCGCGAGCTCAAGCCGGACATGGAGAAGGTCAACCCGAACGGCGGCGCGATCGCGATCGGGCATCCCGTCGGCGCGACCGGAGCCCGGCTCCTGACGACCGCACTCCACGAGCTCGAACGCACCGACGGCACCTTCGGCCTGGTGACCATGTGCTGCGGCGGTGGGCTCGGCACCGGCACGATCATCGAACGGTTGCCGTGAGCACGAGGACGACGTGAGCGCGGTCACCGACCCCCTCGCGGAGCGGCTCGGGTACGCGCCCGACGCGAAGCTGCTGATCGTCAACTGCGACGATCTCGGGTCGACCCGCTCCGCCAACGTCGCCGTCTACGACGCGCTCCGCAACGGTGTTGCGACGAGCGCGTCGCTCATGGTGCCCTGCCCGTGGGCCCGTGACGCCGCCGCGCAGTACCGGGGCGAGGACATCGGCGTCCACCTGACGCTCAACGCGGAGTGGGACACCTACCGCTGGGGGCCGATCACGCACGCGCCGAGCCTGCTCGACGGCGACGGCGGCTTCCCGCGCACGATCGCCGACACCTGGGACCACGCCGACCTCGAGGAGGTGCGGCGCGAGTGCCGGGCGCAGATCGAGCGGGCCATCCTCTGGGGCTTCGACGTGAGCCATCTCGACAGCCACATGGGGACCATGCAGCTCCGGGCGGACTTCTTCGACGTCTACCTCGAGCTCGCCGTCGACTTCGGCCTGCCGCTGCGGATGGCGGGCCCGGAGGCCGAGCACGCGATCGGCTTCCCGTACCGCGACCTCGCCGCCGCCGAGGGCGTCGTCTTCCCCGACCACTTCGTCTACACGCCGGTCGGCTCGCGGCGCGCCGTCGAGCGGGCGCTGTTCGACCTGCGCCCGGGCGTCACCGAGGTCTACGTGCACCCGGCCGTCGACTGCGACGAGCTCCGGGCGTCGCACCCCGACTGGCCCGGCCGGGTCGAGGACCACGCGTTCGTGTGCGAGGACCCCTCGCTCCCCGACCTCCTCGACCGCGCCGGCGTCACGCTGATCGGCTACCGCGAGCTCCGCGACCTGCAGCGCGCGCAGACTTGACGACCGTCACGCCCGGCGAGCTGGCGAGCCTCGGTTCTGCGGCGCTCCCCGACGAGGAGCTGACGGCCTCCGATCTCGAGCGCTGTTGCTTCGGGCCCGGCGCGCGCGCCGTCGTGCACGCCCAGGGGGCGGAGGTGGGTGCGGCGGCGTACGTCGTGCGCGACTTCCCCGAGCACGGCTTCAAGGTCGCCTGGCTGCTGTTCGTCGCGGTCGCGCCCGATCGGCAGCGACGCGGCGCGGGCCGTTCACTCGTCGAGCAGGTGCTCGACGCGTGCCGGCAGGACGGCGTGAGCGAGCTGCACACGGGCAACGCAGCACCGCGCTACGTGTGGCCCGGCGTCGACCTGTCGAACACGGCCGCACTCGCGTTCTTCCAGTCGCTCGGCTTCGAGCCCTACGACCACGCGCTGAACATGCTGCTCGCCACGTCGTTCCGTGCGCCGGTTCCGCCGGGGGTCGTCGTCGAGCGCGAGAGCGGCGACGGCGCGGTCGACCTCGCCCGCCGCGAGTTCCCGCACTGGGAGGACGAGGTGGCTCGAGGCGTCGAGCAGGGCGTGACGTTCGCCGCGCGCGACGCGGCCGACGGCACGACGATCGCGTTCGCGTGCCACTCCGTCAACCGGCACACCTGGATCGGTCCGATGGCCACGGACCCGCGGCGTGGTCGGTCCGGCGCCGGCCACGCGCTTCTCGGTGCGCTGGCGGAGGACGTCGCGGTGCGCTTCGGCGTTCCCCACGCCGAGATCGCCTGGGTCGCGCCGATCCCCTTCTACGCCAAGGCCGGCGCCGTCGCCCACCGCGCCTTCCGCATCCACCGCCTCCGCCTGTGACCCGAAGTTCTTGGCACGTTGGACGTCGCTATTCGACGTCCAACGTGCCAAGAACGCGACGAGCGCCGCGTCAGACCTCGGTGACGGCGGCGAGCTTCTCGCGGAACGCGTGGTAGGCGGGCGAGCGGGTCAGCAGGAGGAGCTGCAGGAGCAGGCCGGTGTCGCCCGCGGCCTTCAGGCGGCCCTGCATGTAGGCGACGCTGGCGTCGAGCTCGCCCGCCTCGATGGCGACGGCGTCCGGATGCTGGAGCGTGACCGTCAGGGGGGCGTCGGCCGCGACGCCCGCCGCCACGCCGGAGATCCGCCCGCCGTCGAGGTCGACGACGAACTTCACGTCCTTCTCGGGCCCGCCGCCGACGACCACCTGCACGCGACCCGACACGTCGCCGAACGGCGCGTGCTCGCGCCCGACGCGGGCGAGCTCGTCGAGCCACTCGGCGCTCAGGAAGCGGGCCACGTCAGGCCCTCCCCGCCGGCTTGCGGACGCCGGCGAACAGGTCGTCCTCCACGTCGCCCTCCCCGAACCCGGTGTCGACACGCGAGCGCGCGAGCAGGAACTCCTCCCACGGGAAGACCTGGCGGATCACGTCGTCGGGGATGCGCATCCAGAACCCCTCGGGGTCGACCTGCGTGCGGTGCGCGAGCAGCGCGGCCCGGCGCCGGTGCAGCCAGTCGCCGACGTCGACGAAGGTCGTGAAGCTGTCGGCCCGCTCCGGCAGCCCGCGCTCGAACCAGCTGCTGTACGGGCTCTCCTCGCCCCGCGCCAGGTAGGCCTCGTGGAGCGCGACCACCCGACGGCGCGAGAACCCCGTGTAGTACAGCTTCGCCGGCTGCCACGGCGGCCCCATCTCGGGGTACTGGTCGGGGTCGCCGGCGGCGTCGAACGCGGGGACCGAGATCTCGTGGACCCGGATGTGGTCGGGGTGGGGGTAGAACTTCCGGTCGTCGCCGTAGGTGACGATCACCTGGGGCCGCTCCATGCGGATGATCCCGACCAGGCGGCCGACCGCCTCCTCGAGCGGCGCGTTGGCGAAGTTGTCGGGGCGCTGGTTCGTCTCGGTGTCGGGCATGCCCGAGTCGTGGTAGCCGAGCAGGTGGACCACCGAGTAGCCGATGGCCGCGGCGCTCGCGTCGAGCTCCTGCATCCGGATGCGATGGAGGTCGGCACGGATCTCGGGGGTGTCGACGGCGGGGTTGAGGATGTCGCCCGCCTCGCCGCCCGTGCAGCACACGAGGACGGCGCGCACGCCCTCGTCGTTGTAGCGGGCGACCGTGCCCGCGCCCTTCGACGCCTCGTCGTCGGGGTGGGCGTGCACCGCGAGCAGGCAGAGTGGGTTGTCGTCGCGATCGACCGGAGCCGGCATGTCCTCCGACGTTACCGAACCGGTCACCGGGGTCGATACAGTCTCGGCCGGTGCGCCGGTCCCACCCGTTCCTGGCGGCCGTCGCATCGCTGCTCGCGACCGTCGGACCGTTGCTCGCGTCCGCGACCGGCGCCGCCGCGGCGGCACCCGCAGCGCCGGGCGGGACGTTGCACTGGAAGTCGTGCGGCGGCGGCTACCAGTGCTCGAAGCTCGCCGTCCCCGTCGACTACCGCAGCCCGAGCGGCGCCACCGTCGACATCGCCGTGGCTCGCCGCCCCGCCCGCGACCCCGAGCACCGGACCGGGTCGCTCGTGATCAACTACGGCGGGCCGGGCGACCCGGGAACGCAGAGCCTGGAGCTGGCGGGGACGGCGATCCCCGCGGCGGTGCGCGACCGGTTCGACCTCGTGAGCTTCGACCCGCGGGGAACCGGCCGGTCGAAGCCGATCGACTGCATCGACGACGCGACCGCGGACCGGTTGTTCGCCGAGGATCCGACGCCCGACACTCCCGCCGATCTCGCGCGTTTCTACGCGGGGACCAACAGCTCGGTCGACCTCGTGAAAGCGTGTGTCGACCGCTTCGGGACGTGGCTCGCCGAGGTCGGCACGCGCAACGTCGCCCGCGACATGGAGCGCCTCCGGATCGCGCTCGGAGACGACGAGCTGACGTACCTCGGCTACTCGTACGGGACGGTGCTCGGCGCCGTCTACGCGCAGATGTACCCCCATCGGGTCCGGGCGATGGTCCTCGACTCGGCGGTCGACCTGTCGTCGACACCCGAGCAGGAGGAGCTCGGCAACGCGGCGGGCTTCGAGCACGCGCTCGACGCCTTCCTCGCCGACTGCGCCGCCCGCGCGTCGTGCGCGTTCCACTCGGACGGCGACCCCCGGGCCGCCCTGACCCGTCTGCGGGACCGGTTCGAGGCCGGTCTCCGCCTGCCGACGGCCGACGGTCGCCGGGCCGGGCAGGCCGCGTTCTACCTCGCCCTCGTCGCCGCCCTGTACGCCAAGCAACAGGGCTGGCCGCTGCTCGCCCGCGGACTCCGCAACGCCGAGCGTGGCGACGGGACCGTGCTCCAGCTCATCGCCGACAGCTACACGGGCCGGGCGCCCAACGGCCGGTACGACAACGTGCAGGAGGCCATCGGCCCCATCCGCTGTGCCGACCGGCGCGACCCCAAGGTCGCCTTCGACGCGTACCGCTCGACGTACCAGCAGCTCTCGGCGCAGTTCCCGTTCCTCGGGCCGCTCATCGCCGGCTCACCGGCCGGGTGCGACCCGCGGCTGCCCCAGGTGGCGCCGGGCGAGGCGCTGGGCGACGTGGAGGTCACG
>DASRHL010000048.1:0-6345 GCA_035650535.1 Acidimicrobiia bacterium | reverse complement strand
GTTCCGCCTCTGGGGCAGGTTTCTCGACGGACGCGGGAGAGGACATGGGGAGACCCCCTTGCTCGGACGGGTGCCGCGAGCTTCCCACGATCGCGAGGTCGACCCCAATGCCTCGCCCACCGGCGGGGCCGGCGAGCTTCTCCGCGGGACACCCGCGCCGCGACGCTCGCTCTAGCCTCTCCCCGGCGAAGGGGGGACGCGATGGCCAAGCTGCCGGCGACCGGG
Organism: Acidimicrobiia bacterium; assembly: GCA_035650535.1. Lineage (GTDB taxonomy): Bacteria > Actinomycetota > Acidimicrobiia > IMCC26256 > PALSA-555 > DASRHL01. Next base: position 6,120 of record DASRHL010000048.1, on the reverse strand, counting down.
GTGATCGACGCCGACGGGCACGTGCTCGAGCCGGCCGACCTCTGGCTCGACTACCTCGAGGACGACGTGCGCGAACGGGCGATCCGGGTCCGGGTCGACGACGCCGGCCTCGAGTACCTCGAGATCGACGGGGTCCCGTTCGAGCGCCTGTCGCACGGCGGGATCGCGATGCTCGGGGCCATGGGCGACGAGACGGCCCACGCCGGCCCCGACCGCCGCTACATGGACGCCATGCCGCTCGGCGCCTGCGACGCCACCGACCGGATCGCCTGGCTCGACGAGGAAGGGCTCGACGCGGTCGTGCTCTACCCGACGCTCGGCATCATCTGGGAGTCCGCGGTCGACGACGCAGACCTCGCGGGCGCGTACGCGCGCGCCTACAACCGCTGGATCGCCGACTTCTGCCGCGACTCGGGCGGCCGGCTCGTCCCGATCGCGCACCTGCACCTCACCGACCCGAGTCTCGCGGCCGCGGAGCTCGAGCGCGCCGTCGCCGACGGGTGTCGCGGCGCGTTCATGGCGCCGTTCACCTGGAGTCGTGTGCCGCACGGCCATCCCGATCACGATGTCCTGTGGGCGAAGGCGGCGGAGCTCGGCGTGCCGATCGGCATCCACCCGAGCTACGAGCCCGAGTTCGCGAACACGCTCGCCCGCTTCCGCAACGTGTCGAGCACGCCGGGCGTGGGCGACGCGGGAGCGCAGATCATGAGCAACCTGGTCGCGCGCCAGGGCGTGCAGCAGGCGTTCATGTCGTTCTTCGCGTACGGGACCTTCGCGCGCTTTCCCGGTCTGACGATCGGCGTCCTCGAATCCGGCGCCGGTTGGATCGGTTCGTTCCTCGACCGGATGGACGCGCTGTTCGGCGAGACCATGTTCCGTCGCCTGCACGCGCTCTCCGACCGGCCGAGCGACTACTTCCGGCGCCAATGCTTCATCTCCTGCGATCCCGAGGAGACCGCCGCGCCCCTGATCGTCGACCACGTCGGGCGTGAGTGCTTCGTGTGGGCGACCGACTACCCGCACCCCGACCACCCGGCGACGTGGCGCGGCAGCTTGGAGCGGTTCGTCGAACCGCTCGGCGAGGAGACGACCGCCCTCGTCGCAGGCTCTAATGTGCGCCGGCTGTACCGAGCGGAGTGAGGAGCGCGTGGACAAGGAGAAGCTCGACACGCTGTTCGACCTGAGCGGTCGGGTGGCGATCGTCACGGGCGGGACTCGCGGCATCGGCCGGGCGATCGCCGAGGGGTTCGTCGCCGCGGGAGCCAAGACGGTCGTCGCGAGCCGCAAACCGGAGGCCTGCGAGGAGACCGAGAAGCACCTGCTCTCGATGGGCGGGGACGCGCTCGGGGTACCGACGCACCTCGGCGAGCTGGACGCGCTCGCCGAGCTCGTGGGGCGGACCGTCGACCGGTTCGGCCGGATCGACATCGTCGTCAACAACGCGGCGAACGCGCTCACGCTCCCGTTGGGTCAGTTCACGGCAGAGGCGTGGGACAAGTCGTACGCCGTCAACCTGCGGGGGCCCGTGTTCCTCGTGCAGGAGGCGCTGCCGTACCTGACCGAGTCGCCCAGCGCGTCGATCGTCAACGTGATCTCCGCGGGCGCCTTCCTGTTCTCGGCGCACGTCGCGATGTACTCGGGCGCGAAGGCGGCGCTCATGGCGTTCACGCGCGCGATGGCCGCCGACTTCGCGCCCCGCGGGATCCGCGCCAACGCGCTGGCCCCGGGGACGGTCGACACCGACATGGTCCGCAACAACACCCCCGAGATGCAGGAGCGGATGCGCAACTCCTCGTTCATGCGCCGCGCGGCCGATCCCGACGAGATGGTCGGGCCCGCACTGTTCCTCGCGTCGGATGCGTCCAGCTTCATGACGGGCCAGTGCATCATCGTCGACGGCGGCCTCACGCCCCACTGACCGGCCGATGACCCCCGCCTCCGAACCCCGTCCGGGCGCGCTCGCCGGCCTTCGCGTCGTCGACCTCACGGTCGAGATCGGCGAGCTCGCCGGCCGCCTCCTGGCCGACCTCGGTGCCGAGGTCGTCCGCGTCGAACCGCCCGGGGGCTCGCCCTCGCGGAAGCTGCCGCCCTGCGCGCCCGACGGCACGGGCCTCTGGTGGCTCTACCGGAACTCCAACAAGCACGGCGCCGTGCTCGACCTCGACGCCGACGGCGACCGGGCCCGGTTGCACGAGCTCCTCGCCGGGGCCGACGTCCTGCTCGACTCGGCCTCGCCCGGGACGCGCGACGCGCAGGGCCTGGGCGCGGCCGCCCTCTCCGCTCGCTACCCGCGGCTCGTCGTCGCGTCGCTGACGTGGTTCGGGCTGACGGGACCGTACGCCGACTACGTCGCCACCGACGACGTCGTGCTCGCCATGTGCGGCTGGCTCGCCGCCGCCGGCCTCAGCACGCGCGACCCGCTCCTCGTGCCCGGATCGTTGCCGTCGGACGCGGTCGGGGTGATGGGCGCGCTGGCGACGCTGGCCGCGCTCTGGCAGCGCCGCACGACGGGGCGCGGCCAGCTCCTCGACCTGTCGGCGTTCGAGGCCGCGATCCAGGTCGACACGTGGTCGATCGTGAACGCGTCGGCGATCGCCAACGCCGGCATGAACGCCCGGCGGCTCCGCAACGCGGAGGACTCGCTGTACCCGACGATTCGCACGCGTGACGGCTGGATCCGCCTGGTGCTCCTCAGCCCCCGGCAGTGGCGGGCGCTCTGGGAGTGGATGGGTTCGCCCGAGGCGTTCGCCGACCCGTACTGGGAGCAGACGTTCGCTCGCTTCGAGAACCGCGACGTGCTCCACCCGATGTTCGACGAGTTCTTCGCGCCGATGGGGATGGTCGAGGCCGCCGCCGAGGGGCAGCGGCGCGGCGTCGTCGTGATGCCGATCCTCAAGCCCGACGACATCCTCGCCGACGCGCACTTCCGTTCGCGCGGCACGTTCGTCGACGGCGAGATCGTGCCCGGGTTGACGGTCCCGGTGACCGCAGGGTTCTTCGAGCTGGACGGCGTCCGCGCCGGCTTCCGTCACGGCGCGCCCACGCTCGACGGTGACGCGCGGACGGGCAGGGGGTGGGTCGACACGTCCGATCCCGTGGCCCAGAGCGCAGCGACGCCGGCGCAGGCGGTACCGGCTCCCGCCCGCGGACCGCTCTCGGACGTGCGCGTCGTCGACTTCGGGCACGGCGGCGTTGGTGTGCAGGCCGGCCGCATGTTCGCCGAGAACGGCGCCGACGTCGTGAAGGTCGAGACGCGCTCGTATCCCGACTTCATGCGCATCATCATGGGCACGGAGATGACGCCGTCGTTCGCGTCGTCGAGCCGATCGAAGCGCAGCTTCGGCGTGAACCTGAAGACGGCCGAGGGTCGCGAGCTCGCCAAGCGCCTCGTCGCGATGGCCGACGTCGTGATCGAGAACAACTCGACCGGCACGATGGCCGACCTCGGGCTCGACTACGCCGAGTTGTCGGCGCTGAACCCGAGGCTCGTGTACGTGTCGAGCCAGTTGCTGGGCTCGCGGGGCGAGCACGCCGGCTGGCTCGGCTACGGGCCGTCGGTGCAGGCGTACGGCGGGCTCACCGACCTGTGGTCGTACGCGGACGGGCCGCCGGTGGGTGGGAACTCGAACCATCCCGACCTGCTCGTCGGCCACCTGTGCGCGTTGGCCGGGCTCGCGGGCCTGCTCGGGCGCGACCGCACCGGCGAGGGGGTGCACTGCGAGGTGGCGCAGGTCGAGACCGTGGTCGCGACGCTCGGCGACCTGCTGCTCCGGGAGGCGCTCGCGCCGGGATCCGTACGGCCGGTCGGCAACGACGACGAGCGGGGCGCACCGTGGGGGGTGTTCCGCTGCGCGGGCGACGAGGAGTGGTGCGTCGTGTGCGTACGCGACGACGCCGACTGGGAGGCGCTGCGCAAGGCGATGGACGACCCCGAATGGGCCGCCGACCCGCGCTGGGCGACGTCGGAAGGAAGGCGCGCGGGCCGCGAGGAGCTCGCGGCCCGGGTCGGGGAGTGGACGGCGGCCCGTACGCCGGCCGAGGTCGGCACCGTGTGCCAGGCCGCGGGCGTGCCCGGCGGGCCGATGCTCTACGCGTCGCAACTCCTCGACGATCCCCAGCTGCGGTCGCGCGGCTTCCTCGTCGACGTGCAGCAGCCGGACGCGGGCGCGTTGACGTTCGACGGCGTCGCGTTCCGGGCCTCCGACATGGCGCCGCCCAGCATCGGCGCCGCGCCGCGCCTCGGCGAGCACACGCGCGCGATCTGCCTCGACGTGCTCGGGCTCGACGCAGGCGAGGTCGACCGGCTGATCGCCGCGGGCGTGCTCGAGGTCGCGCCGGAACCCGCTCCATGACCAGCGCGGCGCGGCTCGACGCGAGCGCGGCGGCGCGCGAGCTCGTCCACGCGCTGGTCGCCGCCGACGCCGACGACGCCACGTTCACGCGCACGGCCGCGATCGTCCGGGACGCGCTCGCCCAGCTCGAGCACGCGCCGCGGCTGGAACGCACCGTCCCCGACTTCGCGGCCGGCGGCGCGCCCCACGATCCCACGGGGCCCGACCCGATGTCGGACCGGGCCGTCGCGGGCTCCGCCAACCCGACCGCGGTCCGGCTGGAGACGCGTCGCGACGGCGCCGACGCGGTCGCCGACGTCTGGTTCGGCCCCGCGTTCGTGGGGGCGCCCGGTCGTGTCCACGGCGGCATGGTGGCGGCGGTGTTCGACGACATCACGGGCTGGATCCTCCGCGACGTGCGCGAACCCGGGTTCACGGGCCGGCTCGAGGTGAGCTACCGCGCGCCCGTCCCGATCGAGGCCCTCGTCGAGTTCCGGGCCCGCATGCGCAGCCGGGAGGGTCGCAAGATGGTGGTCGAGGCCGAGGCCCGGATCGAGGATCGGGTCCTCGCCACCGCCGAGGCGCTGTTCATCCTGGTCGACGCCGAGCACTTCGCGACCGACGCCGGCGAGCTGCTCGCCCGACCCGCCCGCGACCGACACGGAGGACCATGACGCCCCACCCCGACGACGAGTTCCACCCGCCCACGAGCGACGACCCGTACTGGACCGAGACCTGCTGGTTCACCTTCACGGTGCCCGAGCGGCGGCTGTCGGGCCAGCTCTACCCGTTCTTCCGGCCCAACCAGCGCGTGACCGCGGGCGGTGCGTACTTCTGGGACGACCGGGGCGACCAGGTCTGGAACTGCCGGTACGCGAAGAACTTCTGGCACCTGCCGCTGCCCGACCAGCCCCTGTCGGACATCGAGCTGCCGAACGGCATCCGCTACCGCTGCCTCGAACCGCTGACGAAGTACGCGCTGCGCTACGACGATCCCGACGGTGGCGACGAGCTGCACGTCGATCTCACGTTCACGGCCGTCCGCCCGCCGCACTACCTGGGGGAGTCGCACCTCGACCAGCCCGGCCGGTACCAGGGCACGATCGTCCTGCAGGGCGAGACGATCGACGTCGACGCCTACGGCTTCCGCGACCGGTCGTGGGGGGTCCGGTCGCAGTTCGGACCCGGCCTCACCAGCTCGGCGGCGCGCCGGGGTGGGTACAGCTACGCGACCGCGTCCGAGCGCGACGCGTTCCACACGATCACCATGGACTTCGGGAGCGGCTGCATCAACATCCACGGCTACCTGATGCGCGACGGCGAGTGGGCGAAGCTCGCGAGCGGGACGCGCGAGGTCGTCGAGCGCGACGTCGCCACGGGCTTCCCGCGACGTGTCGTGATCGACGCGACCGACGAGTCGGGCCGCACGCTCCATGCCGAGGGCCGCTGCCTCAACAAGCTCGGCCTGTTCCTCAACCCCAACCTGTTCACGGTCAACTGCCTGACCGAGTGGACCTTCGACGGCGTCACCGCGTACGGCGAGGACCACGACAACTGGAGCGCCCCCGCCATCCGGGAGTTCACCCGCAGGCACCTCGGCTACACCCCCTGACCTCCCTCCGCGTTTGTGCCGTTTCCGACGCTCTGGAGGGAAGAGTCAACCAACGCGGAGAGCTCAGGTGGCCCGGGGTTCGCGCCGATGGACTGGGGCGATGCGCAGGATCAGGGTGGTCGTTCCGACGCTCGCGTGCGCGCTGGTGCTCGGGGCGGGCGTCACGCCGGCCACCGC
>DASRHL010000047.1:0-6312 GCA_035650535.1 Acidimicrobiia bacterium | reverse complement strand
TCAACAACGCGCAGACCTTCCGGCCCAACGCGCCCGTCGCCGAGGTGAGCGCGGACGACGTGAACGTCTTCTACGAGTCGGGCGTGCTCGGCACGCTCTACGCGATGCAGGCTGTCTACCCGCACATGAAGGCGGCCGGGTGGGGTCGCATCGTCAACTTCGCGTCGTCGATGGGACGCGTCGGCGGAGCCGGGTTCGGCGCGTACAACGCGTCGAAGGAGGCCATCCGCGGTCTGTCACGAACGGCGGCGCGCGAATGGGCCGCCGACGGGATCATCGTCAACGTGATCGCGCCGGCCGCCGCACCACCGCGCGCGGTCGGCTCCGCCCACTACGAGGAGTTCATGCGTACGTCGCCGATGGGTCGCAACGGCGACCCGGAGCTCGACATCGGGCCCGTCGCCCACTTCCTGTGCTCGGACGCGTGTCGCTTCCTGACCGGCCAGACGTTCATGGTCGACGGCGGCAACTTCATGTGGTCGTGAGCATGTGGTCGTGAGCCGGCGTCGCCAGGAGACGGCCGATCCGCGCGAGGCCGTCGCGCAGTGGTTCGACCTGCAGGGCATCGGCTGCCGGGCGCTCGGCTCCGCGTTCTACGGCGAGCTGTGTACCCGGATGGCGGCCGACGCCCGGGCCGGCGGCGCCGTCTACGACGCGTTGCGCGAGCACGCGTCCGAGCCGTTCGAGCGCGTGTACCAGCTCCGGCTGCTCGGAGGGATCCACCGCATCGTGCTCGAGGGTCGCGCTCCCGATCTCGCCCGCCACTACCCGACCGTCGGCGGCGACGGCGACGTCGACGCGGTCTGGCCCCGGATCCTCGCCCTGATCGCGCGGCGCCCGCCCGAGATCGCCGACGCGCTGACGCACCCGGTGCAGACGAACGAGGTGGCCCGGTCGACGGCGCTCGTCGGTGGCTTCCTCACCGTGGCGCGCGACACGCGGCTGCCGTTGCGGGTGCTCGAGCTGGGCGCGAGCGCGGGGCTCAACCTGCGCTTCGACCACTACCGCTACGAGCAGGACGGGACCGCCTTCGGCCCTGCCGACTCACCCGTCCGCTTCAGCGGACGCTGGCCCGACGCGGTCCCGCCCTTCGACGCGCCGCTCGAGGTCGTCGAGCGGGCGGGCTGTGACCGTGACCCCATCGACCCGACGACGGAGGACGGCCGGGTCGCGCTGCTCTCGTACACGTGGCCGGGGCAGGAGGAGCGCCTCGAGCTCCTCCGGCACGCGCTCGACGTCGCTCGGCGCGTCGCGGCCCCGGTCGCACGTGCGGACCTCGTCGAGTGGCTCGACGAGCAGCTCGCCGAGATCCGCCGGGGGACGGCGACCGTCGTCTTCCACTCGATCGTCTGGCAGTACCTGCCCGACCCGGCCCGCGCCAGCGTCCGCAGCCTCCTGGCGCGTGCGGGCGCCCGGGCGACGGCCGACGCGCCGCTCGCCTGGCTGCGACTCGAGCCGCGTCCGCCGAGCCTCGGCACGCCGGAGCTGCGGCTCACCCGGTGGCCGGGCGGCGAGGAACGCCTGCTCGCCACCGCGTCGTTCCACACCGGTCCCGTGCACTGGCGCGGATGAGCGTCGAGCGAGCCGACCGCCTCGCCGAGCGGCGAGGCGGTCACGCGTCGAGCGACTCGAGGATGGCGCCGAGATTGTCGACCGCACGCCGGCAGGCGAGGGCGTATCCCTCCTCCTCGATGCGCGGGCCGATGAGCTCGAGGTCGAAGACCCCCTCGTAGCCCGCGGCGAGCACGTCACCGAGCACGCGGGGGAGCGGGATGTCGCCGTCGCCGGGCACGAGCCGGTTCGGGGTCGAGAGGGTGCCGACCGCGAAGTCGCTCACCTGCACGAGCCGGAACGTGTCGACGCCGGAGCGGAGGGTGTCGGCGAGGCCTCGCTCGGCCCAGCACGCGTTGGTCTCGACGCAGACACCGACGTTCAGGCGCCGGGCGAGGTCGATCGTGTCGCGCAGGTTGTGGAGGAAGCCGACGTCGACGCGCAACGAGTTCGTGTGCTCGACGGCGATGGGGACGCGGACGTGCGCCGCGTGGTCGAAGATCGGTTGCATCGCCTCCGCGAACTCGTCCGCCGCCTGCTCCCACGTCAGGGGCCCCGCCGGTCCCGTCGTGAGCACCAGGCACTCGGCCTCGAGGATGTGGGCGGCGTCGACCGCTCGGTGCACGCGCTCGCGCTGCTCGTCCCAGTGGCTGCGATCCGCGAGTTGGAAGGGTCCGACGCCGATCAGGTTCGCGACGCGCAGGCCCGCGTCACGGATCCGGTACGCCCCCTGCTTCCAGCCCGCGCGCTCCAGCTTCGCCAGGGACGCGCCGATCGTCGTGATGCCGGCCTGCTCGTAGAACGCGAGGTCCTCGTCGAGGGTCCAGTTCCACGACGACAGCTCCGACAGGGACACCCGTGGGTGCATCAGCTCCTCCGATCCCGTGTCCGCGTCATCCGAGTGTGGCGGCACGCGCGTTGCTGCTCCCGCCGTCGAGCTGGAGGTTGATGCCCGTCAGGTACTCGGACTCGTGGCAGGCCAGGTAGACGGCGGCGTACGCGACGTCGCGGGCCTCCCCGAGACGCGTGAGGTGCATCCGCTGGAAGCGCTCGAGACGTTCGGGAGTGATGTCGGCGTCGCGACGTTCGTTGACGACGAAACCCGGGCTGATCGTGTTGCAGCGGATGTTGTCGGCGGCGTAGTCGACCGCCAGTGCACGCGTGAGCGCGTTCATGCCACCCTTGCTCGCCGCGTACGCGGCCAGGCCCCGGCTCGGGCGCTCGGCCTGGCGCGACGAGACGTTGACGATCGACCCGTGCCCGGCGGCGCGCATGTGGGGGATCGCGGCCCGGCACAGCCACATCGGCGCGGTCAGGTTGACCCGCAGCGCCGACTCCCAGTACTCGTCGTCCATCTCGGCGATCGGGGCGTCGCGCCCGACGGTGCTCGCCACGGCGTTGTTGACGAGGACGGTCAGGCCTCCGAGCCGCTCGACGGCCCGGGTGACGAGCCCGATCGACTGCTCGCGGTCGGAGAGGTCGGCGGCCAGGAAGCTCGCCGTCCCGCCGTCGGCCTCGATCCGCTCGACGACGGCCCGGCCCCGCTCCTCGTCCCGCCCGTGGACCACCACGAGGGCTCCCTCGGCGGCGAACTCGACGGCGATCGCCTTGCCGATCCCCGACGTCGACCCCGTCACCAGCGCCCGCTCGCCGGCCATGCGCTTGCCAGACATGCGGTGCAAGCTACGTCGTCTTGTCGCGGACCGCCCCCGGCCCGTAGCCTGACGCAACTTGCGACTGTGGGCAGAGTGGACCCTGTGGAACCAGGGGTGAACCGCATGTGGCGCGGCAGGCGCGCCGCGACCCTGGCCGCCGTGTGCGCGATGGTCGGCGCGGCGGCGGTCGTCGTCCCCGCGCGCCCGGCCGGGTCGACGCCGCTCGACGACCTGCGGGCCAAGGTCGCGGCGGCCCAGTCCGCGGCCGACGCCGCGACCGCGCGCTACACCGACGCCGAGAACCGGCTGGGCGCGCTCGAGACCCAGATCTCGGGTCTCCAGAGCCGGATCCGGGCCGGGCGGGCCGAGATGGCCGGTCTGAAGGCGATCGCGCAGCGGCGGGCGGTCGCCGCATACGTCAACCGGGGCAGCGACCTCGAGGCGTCGATCCTGCTCGACGGCGACCCGCTCGCGGCCGCCCGCCGGCGCACGCTGCTCGACCGCGCGAATGCCCGCGACGACGAGGCCATCGCCCGCCTCGACCAGTTGACGGCCGAGCTCGACGCGCAGTCCCAGCACCTCGACGCGCAGCGGAGCGAGCAGCGCGCGCTGGTCGACAAGCTCCGGGTCGACCAGCAGGCGGTCGAGGCCGAGCTCCGCCAGGCGCAGCAGGCGCAGTCCGCCTTCGAGCAGCAGCTGGCGCAGCTCGCGGCGGCGCAGGCCGCAGCCGAGCGGGCCCGGCTCGCGCAGCAGAAGCAGCAGCTCGAGGCCGCGAAGCAGAAGTCGTCGGCGCGCGTCCCCACGGGCGGCTACGTCGCCGGTGGGATCATCTGCCCGATCCGGGGCGCGGTGTCGTTCGTCGACTCGTGGGGCGCGCCCCGAGGCGACACCGGGCCGCACCAGGGTGTCGACCTGATGGCGGCACGGGGCACTCCCGACGTCGCGGTCGTGTCGGGAAACGTCGTGCAGAAGGACGGCGCGATCTCGGGGAAGGGCGTGCGCCTGTACGGCGACGACGGCAACCTCTACTACTACTTCCACCTCGACGCGTACGAGGGTCCGCCCCGGCACGTGCAGCCGGGCGAGGTCGTCGGCTACGTGGGGAACACGGGCGACGCGAGCGGCGGCCCGACCCACACGCACTTCGAGATCCACCCCGGCGGCGGCGCCGCCGTCGACCCGTATCCCTCGGTCGCCGCAGTCTGCTGAGCCGGCACCCGAGCCGTGTTCCTCGCCGATCGGCGAGGCGTGTCGGTAGCGTGGTGTGCGGATGGCGACGCCGACCCCGACCCACGCCGGTGACGCGCACCGGTCGCACCGGCACGACCACGCGCCCGGCACCGCCGCCGAAGGGCGCGCACAGCGGGCGCTCTGGCTGACGCTCGTCCTGAACGGCGGCTACATGGGCGCCGAGATCGCCGGCGGGATCGTGTTCGGGTCACTCGCCCTCCTGGCCGACGCCGCCCATCTCGCGGCCGACGTCGTCGGCCTCGGCATCGCGCTCCTCGCGCAGGCGCTCGTGACCCGTCCGGCGTCGGCCCGGCACTCGTTCGGGCTCCGGCGGGCCGAGGCGCTCGGCGCCCAGGCCAACGCGGTGCTGCTCGGCGGGACGACCGTCTGGATCATCGTCGAAGCCGCGAACCGGCTGGGCTCGCCGGAGCGGGTCGACGGTCTCGGCCTCGTCGTCGTCGCCGCGGGTGGCGTCGTGGTCAACATCGTCGGCGTGCAGCTCATCCGCGCGGCCGGCGCGCACGATCTCAACATGCGCGGCGCGCTCGTGCACCTCGCGGCCGACGCGATCGGGTCGTTGGGCGCGCTCGGCGCGGGTTTCGCCGTGCTCGCGTTCGACGCCGACCGTGTCGACCCCGCCGTGTCGATCGGCATCGCGTTGCTCGTGGTCTGGGCCGCGTGGGGGCTCCTGCGGGACACGACCCACGTGCTGCTCGAGGGGACGCCGCGGGGCGTCGACGTCGACGAGCTCGCGGCCGCGCTCGAAGCGGGCCCGGGCGTCGCGGCGGTCCACCACCTGCACGTCTGGGAGCTGGCATCCGACATGCCGGCGCTCTCGGCGCACGTCGTGCTCGACGACGAGCCGACGCTGCACGACGCGCAGGCGCGCGGCGACGCGCTCAAGTCGATGCTCGCGGAGCGGTTCGGGATCCACCACGCGACCCTCGAGCTCGAATGCCACGAGTGCGACGAGGAGTCAGCGCGGCCCGGAGCTCCCTGAACGCTCGCGCAACGCCTCGCGGAGGGCAGGGTCGGGCGCCGCGGCGTCCGCGACGGCGGCGCCGCCCGGAGCGGCCGTCGTCGCGTCGGGAAGGTTCGCCGCGGCGCGCCGGGGCGGTGCCCGCAGGTGCAGCGCCGCGATCGCGGCGACCGCGATGCCGAGACCGAGGACGGTCGCGACCGCCAGGCGCGTGACCCCGTCGGGGAGGGTGGTCGGCACCTGCGAGTGCGACAGCGTGGTGACGTCGGCCAACCCACCGGCGATCGCGAGGAACAGCCCGGCGCAGAGCAGCAGCGGCGCCGCGACGTAACCACCGCGGCGAAGCAGCCGCTCGAGCGCGACGGTGCCGAGCACGATCCCGCCGATCGAGTACGCGCTCTGGGCGAGGTCCGACCACTGTGACTGGGTCGTCGCGCCCCAGACGCCGATCACGTGGACGGCCTCCGCCCCGAGCAGCACCGCCAGGGCGCCCGCCGCGAGGTGGGGCCAGCGCCGCGACCGGGACGCGACGAGCCCGGCGGCGACGAGCGCGACCGCGAGCGCGACCCAGGGCCAGGGCGACGGGCCCGGCTCCCAGCGGACGGCACCGCGCACCGAGAGCGTGCGGCCCTCGTAGCGCAGCCGGATCACGAACCGCTGCACGAGGTGGCTTGCGCCGGGGTCGCGCGCGACGGCCGGCGGGTCGGAGGTGCCCATCCAGTGGGCACGGTGGTCGTGCCAGCGGGCGCTCGTCGACGACGAGACCCTCCGCCACTCGGGCGTGGCCGCCGCGTCCGCGGTCGCGGGGAGCTTCTGCGGGACCGTGCTCGCGGAGCGGTTGAGGTAGACGGCGGGCGAGCGGACGTTCTCGAACGTGCCCCGCGGTCCGACTCTCAG
>DASRHL010000046.1:0-5613 GCA_035650535.1 Acidimicrobiia bacterium | reverse complement strand
CCCGATCCGCATTCCTTCGACGCCGGCGTCGGCCGCGTTTACGTACGAGCCCGTCGTGATCGGCCCGCGCACCCACTGCGGATCGCGCCAGTCGTCGCCGGCGATAACCTCCAGCAGGAGCGCGGCGTCGTGGACGCTCCGCGCGAGCGGCGTGACGTGGTCGATCGTGTGGTCGATGTGCCCGACGCCGTGCGAGGGAACGAGCCCGTGCGTCGCCTTGACGCCGACGACGCCGCAGAAGGCGGCTGGGATGCGGCCGCTGCCGCCCTGGTCGACGCCGAGCGCGACGTCGACAGCGCCCGAGCGAACCGCGGAGCCCGCACCGCCGGACGAGCCGCCTGCTGAGCGCGCCGGGTCGACGGGATTCCGGGCGGGGCCGAACGCGCTCATCACGCCCGTCGCCCCGCCGCCGAGCTCGTCCATGTTAAGCGTGCCGATGATCGTTCCGCCGGCGTCGAGCACGCGCTCGACGACCACCGCGTCGGCGGACGGGACGAAGACCGGGAAGTGCGACCCCTCCGTCATCGGCACGCCGCCGACGGCGATGTTGTCCTTCACCGCGACCGTCCGGCCCGCGAGCGGGCCGTCCGGCGCCCCCTCGACCAGGCACCGCCGGATGAACGCGTTGTACGGGTCCTCTTCGGGCGACGGCCGGCGGCCGGGGTCGCGGCGGCCGGGCCGGAGCTCCGGCCGCAGCGTCTCGCGCTCCTCGGCCCGCGCCGCCGCTTCGACGAGCGCGGCGACCGTGCCGAGCAGGTCGGCCGCCTTGCCCTCCTTGAGCTCGATCCCCTCGAGCCGCGCGAGCGACTCGACGTCGGCAACGCTCGGCGGCTCGATGCGGTACCGGTGGCGCATCAGAGCTTCACCCCGTCTGCCGGCAGCTGGATGAGCTCGACCGTGATCCCGTCGGGGTCGCGGAGGCGTGCCGCGTAGCCGCCCTCGTACGGCCCCCACTCGATCCGAACCGGCGCCTCGCTGCGGAACTCCGCCCGCCCCCTCAGCCGGTCGAAGAGGGCGTGCAGGTCCGGCGTGACGAGCGCCAGATGGGCATTGCCGACGTTGAACGTCTCCATGTCGACGACCTGGTGCTCCGGCCGGATGTAGCTGACGAACTCGAGCGTCAGGCCCCCGGGCAGCTCGAAGAACGCGGCCTCGACCGACAGGCCTGGATAGCCCTGGATGCGGCCGATGTACTCGACGTCCCACGTCTTACGCGCCGTCGGCTCGCGCTCGAACAGGAAGGAGTAGAACTCGACCGACCGGTCGAGATCGGACACGGTGTACCCGAGGTGATCGACGGTCGTCAGGTCCTGCGTCATCCGGCCTCCTTGACGGTCACGGTGCGCTCACGATCTGCCGAACGGCCGCCCCGTTCTCCCGCCACCACTCGAACAGGACGGTCAGGTCGACGCCGAGCGAGAAATGGCGCACGCCGAGCTCCCGGTAGTGCTCCGCCTGCGACGGCGAGGCGATCTCCGCCCGCACCGGAACTCCGACGGCGAGGCAGCGCTCGATCACGTGACGCTCGACGGCCTTGACCTCCTCGCCGCGAGCCTCGCCGACCCGGCCGGTGCTCATCGCGTAGTCGAGCGGGCCGAACTGGACGAGGCCGATCCCGGGCACGGCCAGGATCTCGTCCAGCTCGTCGACCGCACCCTGCTTCTCGATCATGACGCCGACCACGACCCGCTCGAGCGCGGCCACGTACTCCTCCGAGCCGCCGTAGCCCATGTAGGCCATACGGCGCATCCCGACCCCGTACGTGCCGCGGTGCTCAGGCGTCTCGGGTCGTGCGGCGGCGACGCACGCACGCGCGTCGGCGGCGCTGCGGCAGTCGGCGAAGAGGACGCCCTGGAAGCCGGCGCCGATTCCTCGCTGGGCGAGGAACGTCCTCGGCTCCTGGTCGACCTTGACGATCGAGCCGAGGTCGTATAGCTCGGCGGCACGGCACAGCCCCTCGAGGTCGTGCAGGTCGAAGGGGGCGTACTCGGCGAGGAACTCGACGTAGTCGAAGACGCGCGTGTGCCCGAGCGCCTCCACGACACCGGGCCAGACGCTGTGAATCCGCGTTCCGAGCGTCGGCTCGCCGGCATCGAGCATCGCGCGGAGCTTGTTCTCACGCATCGAACCGGTCGGGACGCACGGGCTCGGGGTCGAAGGCGGGGCCGTCACCGGCGGCGATGCTCGCGACCGCCTCGCCGGTGACCGCGCCGAGGCTGACGCCGAGGTGGCCGTGGCCGGTGGCGAGGATCAGGTTGCCCACCGCCGGACTCCGGCCGATGAGCGGCAGCCCGTCGGGGGTCAGCGGTCGCAGCCCTGCCCACACCCGCGCCCGCTCGACGCCGGGAGGGAGCGAGATGTAGCGCGCCGCTCTGGTCGCGCTCATCCGTGCACGCCGGTCACGGACACGCGTGTCGAGTCCGACGAGGTCGAGCTTGCTCGTCACGCGGACGTTGGCGGCCATCGACGAGACGACCGTCCGCACCTCCCAGAGCCGAAGTGGCCGGCCGAAGACCTCGGACCCGGCGCGGTAGGTCAGGCTGAACCCCTTGCCTGGCTCGACCAGCAGCGTCAGCCCGGTGCTGCGCGCCAGCCTGCGCGCCCAGGCCCCGTTGGCCAGCACGACGAGCTCCGGCTCGATCAGCCCGTCGGCGGTCTCGACCGCCTCCACGCGATGCGAGCCGTGCAGGCGGACGACCGGCTTCCCCTCTTCGATGCGCGCCCCGTGCGACCGGGCGAGATCGGCGACCGCCGCGACGAACTCGGCCGGGTCGAGGTGCGCGTCCTCCGGATAGAGGATGCCGCCGCCGACGGCGTCGGTGACGGCCGGCTCACGCTCCGAGACGGCTCGCGCATCGAGCTCTTCCGACGGGATCTCGAGCTCGCGCAGCGCCGCCGCGCCCGCCACGCCTTCCGCCATCCCCTCCTCGGTCGTGAAGAGCACCATCAGCCCCTTCGTGCGGAAGGCGAAGTCGTGCGCGCTCGCTCCCGCCAGCGTCTCGACCAACCGTATGTTCTCGCGGACCCGGTCGCGGAGGAAGAGCGTGCCCCGCAGCGCGGCCTCGGCCGTGCAGTGGGCTCGGAAGTGCCAGAGCCAGCGCAAGAAGCCCGGGTCGAGCCGCGGGCGGAGGCGGAACGGCCCGTCGCGGTCGAGCATCCACCGGGCCGCCTGCCCCATCACGCCCGGCGCGGCCTCGGGCGCGCACGCGCTCGTCGTCAGCAGCCCGGAGTTCCCCCAGGAGCTGCCCGCGCAGAGCTGCGCGGCTTCGAGCAGCAGCACCGAGCGGCCCTCCCGCGCGAGCGCGTAGGCGCAGCAGACGCCGACAGCCCCGCCGCCGATCACGACCACCTCCTCGCGGGTCACCGAGGTGGCCGCCGACGCCATCGCGTCACTGCTCCTCGACGAACGTCAGCAGGCGCGCAGGATTCGTGACGAGGACTTGCTCGATGTGGTCGTCGAACCACCCGCGGTCGCGCATCCGCATGGCAATGTGCCCCACGATGTGGCCGTAGCCGTGGCCGCCGTAGCGCACGAGGCGGTGGCGGGTGCAGATGTCCTGCGAGACGAGGATCTGGTCGGCGAGGCCGCGGGAGACGAGGTCGCCGATCACGTCGAGGCGCTGCGCGTCGCTCGGCATGTCGCGCGCGGTCAGCGGGTAGTAGGACGACTCGTGCCCGAAGAGGTCGAACTCGAGCATGCAGCCCGTCTCGGCGATCTCGAGCAGCGTCTCGGTCTTCTCGACCCTCAGGTCGACGTGATCCATCGAGGTGCGGGTGAGGTCGGCGCCCGACTCGCGGAGGGCTTCGAGAATCTCGAGCGCCGACAGCTCGTGCCTGCCCACGTGGACGGTGATCGCAGCGCCTGTCGCGCGCTGCGCCGCCGCCGCTCCCGCGAGGATCTTGCGCTCCTCCGGGTGCAGCGGGTAGCTGCAGGCAACCTTGATGATCCCGGCCTTCACGCCGGTGCGGGTCGGGACCGGGCTCCAGTCCTGGTCGCCGCCCACTGCGGGAGTGAGGACGGCGCCGTCGCGGATCTCGGCGATCATGCGCGCCGCGACGTCGGCCACGCTCATACCGGCCACCTCGACGGGGTGCGTCGAGGCGACGTAGAACCCCGTCGCCATCACGACGTTCACCCCCGACGCCCGCGCGGCACGGGCGAGCGCGAGCGGGTCGCGGCCGATGCCCGGCGTCGAGACGTCGACGATCGTGGAGCCGCCGGCGGCCTTGAACAGCTCGAGCTCGGAGACGGCCGTCTCCTCGTCGTCGAGGAGCAGGTTGTCGTAGTGGCGGAAGTAGTGCGTGCGGATCCAGCCGAGGTTCTCGAGCGAGAACGGCGCGTACGCCCGGCGGCGGTCGCTCGCCTCCGTCGGCGGGTCGAACATGCACGTGACGTCGGCGAAGAGGTGCTCGTGCGGCATCGTCACTCCCAGCGAGCCGGGGTCGACGAGCCCGAGCACGGTCTGCACCTTTCCGGTCCGCTCACTCGCGGTCATGCCGCGCCGCCCACGTCGGCGCCCACGATCATGTGGACGATGTCGGAGTGAGTCGAGCCGGCCTTCGCGCGCGAGCCGGCAACCTTCCCGCCGCGCAGCACCACGATCCGGTCGGCGACCGCGAAGACGTGCTCAAGGTTGTGGCTGACGACCACGATCGCGAGGTCGCGCGACTTCAGGCCCTCGATCAGCTGGAGCACTTTGGTGCCCTCCTGGACCCCGAGGGCCGCCGTCGGCTCGTCCATGATCAGGAGCCGTCCGCCCTGGTGGACCGCCCGCGCGATGGCGACCGCCTGCCGCTGCCCTCCCGAGAGGAACCGGACCGGCGTCCGGACGGACGGGAGCTCGACGGTCAGCTCGGTGAGCACCGTGGTCGTCTCCTGCGCCATCCGTCTCCTATCGACGCGACCGAAGCGCACAGGTGCCCGGCCGAGGAAGACGTTGTGCGCGACGTCGAAGTTCTCGACGAGCGCCAGGTCCTGGTAGACGACGCTGATCCCACGGAGCCGCGCGTCGCGCGGGCTCGCGAAGTGCGCCTCCTCGCCACCGACGTACAGGCGGCCGCTGTCGGGCTGGAGCGCGCCGCAGAGGATCTTGATGAGCGTCGACTTGCCGGCGCCGTTGTCGCCCACGAGCGCGACCGTCTCGCCCGGGTAGACCGCGAAGTCGACGCCGCCGAGCGCCTGCACGTGGCCGTATGCCTTCGTCACGCCGCGGGCCTCGACGACCGGCTGAGGCTGCGGGCCGCTGCCGACCGCGAGGCTCATGCGCGGCGCAGCCCGGGAACGAGATCGCGAGGGGCCAGCTCACCCTTGAACATCTGGTCGAGCAGGACGGCGACCAGGATCACCCCGCCGACGACGACCTGCGTCCAGAACGCCTCGACGTTGAGCAGCACGAGCCCGTTGCGGATCGTGCTGATGATGACCACGCCGCCGAGGGTGCCGATGACGCCGCCCGCGCCGCCGAAGAGCGACGTGCCGCCGATCACGACGGCCGCGACGGCGTCGAGGAGGTCCGAGGCCCCGAAACTGCCGTGCGCCGCGTCGAGACGAGCGCTGAGGATGATCCCGGCCAGGCCCGAGAGCGCGCCGGAGATGACGAACACGGTCATGAT
>DASRHL010000045.1:0-15261 GCA_035650535.1 Acidimicrobiia bacterium | reverse complement strand
ACGTGCGCGCCGGTGTCGAGCTCGCCCGCCGCATCGTCGAGGACGTCGAACGGCCGATCGACCTCGACGGCGTCGAGGCCTTCGTCTCGGCGAGCGTCGGGCTCGCCTTCCGCTCCGGCCCCGAGGACACCGCCGAGTCGCTGCTCCGCGACGCGGACGTCGCGATGTACCGGGCCAAGCAGGCCGGTGGCAACCGCTACGAGATCTTCGACGCCGCGATGCGGGCGTGGGCGACCGAGCGCTTCGAGATGGAGTCCGCGCTACGGCACGCCATCGAGCGTGACGAGTTCAGCGTCGAGTACCAGCCCCAGGTGCGCGCCGGGACCGGTGAGCTGATCGGGTTCGAGGGGCTGGCCCGGTGGACGCGCCCTTCCGGCACCGTCGCGCCCGACGTGTTCATCCCCCTCGCCGAGGAGACGGGTCTCGTCGCCGGCATCGACGCGTGGGTCCTCGAACAGGCCTGCCGCCGGCTCGTCGAATGGAACGGGCGGCGGACGGAGCGGGGTGAGCGCGTCCTCCGGCTGGCGGTGAACGTCTGCGGACGCCAGCTCACCCAGCCGGGTCTGGTGGACGTCGTCGCCCGCATGCTCGACGCGACCGGCGTCGTCCCGGAGTGGCTGACGCTCGAGATCACCGAGTCGGTGCTCGTCCAGGACCCGGCCGCGGCCAACATGCGGCTCGAGGCGCTGAAGGAGCTCGGCGTGCGCGTCGCGGTGGACGACTTCGGGACCGGCTACTCGTCGCTCGCGTACCTGCAGAAGTTCCCGCTGGACGCGATCAAGATCGACCAGGTCTTCGTCGCCGACCTGAAGCCCGGTGCGGCAGCTCGCGACACGACCATCGTCGGGTCGATCGTGGCGCTCGCGCACGCGCTCGACTTCGAGGTGATCGCGGAGGGCGTCCAGACGGCCGAGCAGCTCGAGATCCTGACCGCGCTCGGTTGCGACGTGGTGCAGGGCAACTTCGTCTCGGAGCCGCTGACCGCCGACACGGCGGGCGAGTGGGTCACCGGCCGGACCCTCACGGGCCGAACCCTCAGTCGTCGAGCTTGAGCACCTTCTTCGCGTTCTCGCGGAGGAACTTGGGCCAGACCTCGTCCTTGAACGGGACGTTCGGCATGTCGGTGAAGATGCGCTCGAGAGACAAGCCCATCGGGAAGTAGCCGGCGTAGATGATCTTGTCGGCGCCGCGCGTGTTCGCGTAGTCGACGATCTCCTTCGGGTAGTGCTTGGGCGCGAACGCGCTGGTCGAGTAGTAGAGGTTCGGCCACTTCAGCATCAGCTTCACGGCCAGCGCCTGCCACGGCTCGCACCCGTGCCGGGTGACGATGGTGAGCTCGGGGAAGTACCAGCAGACCTCGTCGAGCAGCTCGACCTTCTGGGGCGCCATCGGGAGGCGCGGCCCGGGTACGCCGGCGCAGACGAACACCGGGATGCCGAGCTCGGCACACTTCGCGTAGGTCGGGTACCACTTGGCGTCGTTGATCGGGATCTGCGGGACGCACCCGGCGGGGAACATCCCGACGGCCTTGATGCCGTACTCCTCGTAGAGGTGCTTGATCTCGTGGACGCCCTTCATCCCCTTGTTGCCGTCGGCCGAGGCGGACGGGACGAACCGGTCGGGGTAGAGCTTGACGGCGCGCTTGCCGGTCTCGTCGTGCACGCCGACGAGCCCCTTCTCGATCCCGTACTTGTCCATCTCGCGCAGGGTCTCGTCGACCGCGTCGGCGTGCGGGTCGAGGCCGTCGGGCACCTGCTTGAACATGTACTCGACCGGGAACTGGAACTCCTCGTTGCTCTGTCGGTCCTTGAGGAGCGGGCGCATGAAGTCGTACGCGCCGTGCACGTCGACGTTCTTGAAGCCGATCATGCAGTCGATGATCCCGATGTCGGCCGGCATGCCCATGGTTCGCCCGTTCCCTATGCGGCGGGCAGCCCGGTGACGAGCGCCGCGTTGTCGTGGAGGATCTGCTTCTTCAGGCCGTCGTCGAGATCCGCGATCGTGTCGACGTAGTCGAGCGGGCGGACCGTGCCCTCGGCGTGCGGCCAGTCGGAGCCGAACACGATCCGGTCGTGGGCGATCGACGCCAAGACGTCGTCGACGTCGTCCTCCCAGAAGGGCGCGACCCAGAAGTGGCGGTCGAAGGTCTCGACCGGGTCCTCGGCGAAGTACCCGGGGTGCTGGTGGTGCGCCTTGGAGAGCCGCTTCTTGAGCGACCCGACCCAGCCCGCGCCGTTCTCGATCGACGCGATGCGCAGCGTCTGGAAGCGGTCGAACAACCCGTGGCAGATCAGCGCAGCGCTGAAGTCGGAGATGTCGCGCTGGTGCGTGACGATGGTGCGCAACGGCGCGGCCCGGAATGCCATGAGGTCGCCGGTGGGCTCCCACTGGTCGGCGATGAATCCGTAGCCGCTGTCGCCGCCGTGTGACGCGACGATCACGCCCGCCTCGTCGACGCGGGCCCAGAACGGGTCGAACATCGGGTCGGCCGGCGACTTCGGGCCTTCCTTCGTGTAGACCGGCGCGGCGCGCACGTTGACGATGCGCGCACCGTGCTCGATCACCCACTCGATCTCGGCGACCGCGGCGTCGACGTCGACGAGGGTGATGTAGGGCGCGCTGAAGATCCGGTTCCGGTACGCGAACCCCCAGTCCTCGTCGAGCCAGCGGTTGAAGGCCCGGAACGCGGCGACGAGAGCCTCCGGGTCACGGACGAGCGCCTGCTCCATCCCGACGCCGAGCGTCGGGAACATCCAGGTCGCCTCGAGCTCCTGCTCGTCCATCACCTCGATGCGCGCCTCACGGTCGCGGTACTCGGTGTGGATGGGCTCGAGGTCGCCGAAGAGCGTGCGGATGTCCTCGTTGGTCGGGTTCTCGCCCTTGAAGTACAGGTACAGGCACCCGGGCCGGGCGACGGGGTCGAACAACGGGTTCGGGATGAACTTGTTGACCTGCCCGGCGACGAGGAGCCGCTGGCGCCCGCCGATCTCGGCCCACTGCATGGCGCGCGACGCCATCTTGCGGTCCATGTGACGCGTGAACGCGTCAGGAGCCTCGTAGTAGTGGTTGTCGGCGTCGAACGCCCGGTACGGCAACGTGGTCGTGCTCACGCCGCACCTCCCCCTCGGTTCGCAGAAACGAGAACGGGTTCTACGCTACCGCTCCCGCGGGCGGTGGGTCAGCGGCGGTCGAGGGTGAGCGAGCAGGAGTTCATGCAGTAGCGCTGGCCGGTCGGGCGGGGGCCGTCGTCGAAGACGTGGCCCAGGTGGCCGCCGCAGCGGCGGCAGACCACCTCGGTGCGCACCATGCCGTGCGACGTGTCGCGCTTCAGCTCGACCGCGTCGGCGACCATCGGCTCGTAGAAGCTCGGCCACCCGGTGCCCGACTCGAACTTCGTCGACGAGTCGAACAGCTCGGCGCCGCAGCCGGCGCAGCGGTAGACGCCGTCGTCGTGGCAGTCCCAGTACTCACCGGTGAACGCCCGCTCGGTGCCCGCCCGGCGCAGCACCTGGTACTGCTCCGGTGTCAGCTGGGCCCGCCACTCGTCGTCCGTCTTGGTCACCTCGCGCATCTCGGTCGACTCGCTCATGCCGGCGCTCCTCCCTCGGCGTTTCCACGGTAGTTGGGGGCGTACGCCCAGGCCTCGATCTCGACGCGAGCACCCGCCGGGAGCGCGGCAACGGCCACGGTCGAGCGCGCGGGCCGGTGCGCACCGATCGCCTGCTCGTACACGGCGTTGACGGCGGGGAAGTCGCCCATGTCGGCGAGGAAGATCGTCACCTTGGCGACGTCGGCCCACCCGGCACCGCAGTCGCGCAGCACGGCCGTGACATTGGCGACGACCTGGCGCGCCTGCGCCTCGGTGCCGCCCGCCACGAGGCTCCCCGTCGCGGGATCGATCCCGATCTGGCCGGCCAGCACCAGCCAGTCGCCGGCCCGCACCGCCGGTGAGTAGGGGCCGGCGACGGGCGGCGCACTCGGCGTCGGGAGCGGCTCAGCCGGCACGCTTCGCGCCCTTCTTCGTGGTGCCCTCGTCCCACAGGTCGTGGTCGTGGAGGTTCGGGTCGTGCCAGCCGTCCTCGTCGCCGATGAGCGCGTCGGCCTCCTTGACCGGTCCCCACGTGTGCTTGCGGTAGGGGATCACCGGCGCGTGGTCGTCGAGCACGTCGTCGACGACCCGCCACGCCGCCTCGACGCCGTCCTGGCGCGCGAAGAGGAGTGACTCGCCGTTCATGGCGTCGCCCAGCAGCCGTTCGTACGCGCTCATCTCGTCCGGATACGAGTTGCACAGGTAGAGCTCGACCGACTCGCCGGTCAGACCCTCACCCGGCTTCTTGGCACGCGCACCGATCGCGATCGCGACCTCGGGATTCGCGCGGAACCGGATGTAGTTCGCGTCGTGCGGCATCTTCTCGTACTCGGAGAACACGGCCTGGGGCGGCCGGTGGAGCTCGACCCGCACCTCGGTGACGGTGACCGGCATGTTCTTGCCGGTCCGGATGTACCACGGGACGCCGGCCCAGCGCCACGAGTCGATGTGGACGCGCACGGCCGCGTAGGTCTCGACGTCGGAGTCGGGGGCGACGCCGTCCTCGTCGCGGTAGCCCTCGAACTGGCCGCGGACGAGGTCGGTCGGCGCCAAGGTCTCCATCGCGGAGAAGACCTTCTCCTTGGCGTCGCGCAGCTCCTCCACACCCGGGCCGACCGGCGGCTCCATCGCCAGGAGCGAGACCGTCTGCAGCAGGTGGTTCTGGACGACGTCGCGCAGCGCGCCGACCTCCTCGTAGAACTTCCCGCGCCCCTGCACGCCGAAGTCCTCCGCCATCGTGATCTGGACCTGGCGCACGTAGTTCCGGTTCCAGATCGGCTCGAGGAACGAGTTCGCGAAGCGGAAGTACAAGATGTTCTGGATCGCCTCCTTGCCGAGGTAGTGGTCGATCCGGAAGATGTTCTGTTCCGGGAACACGGAGTGCAGCACCTTGTTGAGCTGCTTCGCCGACTTCAGGTCGCGGCCGAAGGGCTTCTCGACGATGACCCGAGCGTCCTTCGCGGCGTGCGCGTGGCCGAGTCCCTTGACGACGACGGGAAAGAGGCTGGGCGGGATGGCAAGGTAGTGCGCAGGGTGCGTCGCCGGGCCGAGCGCCTCGTGGAGGGCGTCGAAGGTGGACGGGTCGTTGTAGTCGCCGTCGATGTAGGAGAGGTTCTTGGCGAGCGTCTGGAAGACGCTCTCGTCGTCGACGCCGCCGCCGAACTGCTCGATGCCGTCACGCGCGCGGGCGATCAAGTCGTCGACCGTCCACGACGACGAGGCCACGCCGATCACCGGTACGGTCAGGTCGCCGCGTTTCGTCATGTGGTAGAGCGCAGGGAAGATCTTCTTGTGGGCGAGGTCGCCGCTCGCCCCGAAGAACACCAGGGCATCAGACTTCACCGGTTTGCTCATGTCTCCCCGCTCTCGGCGCTGCGCGCCGGGCCGCTCGGGCCCCGTTCGCTGCTCGGCGGGATACCCGCCTCGCGACGCTCACTCATGCTTCCCCGCTCTCGGCGCTGCGCGCCGGGCCGCTCGGGCCCCGTTCGCTGCTCGGCGGGATACCCGCCTCGCCACGCTCACTCATGCTTCCCCGCTCTCGGCGCTGCGCGCCGGGCCGCTCGGGCCCCGTTCGCTGCTCGGCGGGATACCCGCCTCGCGACGCTCACTCATGACACGAGCTCCTCTCTCGTCGTCGCGGCCTCGAACTCCCGGGCTCACTCCGGTGCGCCCATCGGCTTCTCGGCGTGGCCGCCGAACTCCTTGCGCATCGCGCTCAGCAGCTTGTCGGCGAACTCGCCCGAACCCTGCGAGTCGAAGCGCTGGGCCAACGCGGTCGCCAGGACGGGAGCGGGGACACCCTCGTCGACCGCGGCCAGGACCGTCCAGCGCCCTTCACCCGAGTCGGAGACGCGACCCTCGAAGCCGGCGAGGTCGGGCGACTGGTTGAGCGCGTCGGCGGTGAGGTCGAGCAACCACGAGGCGACGACGCTGCCCCGGCGCCATACCTCGGCGATCGCCGGGATGTCGAGGTCGTACTGGTAGAACTCGGGATCGCGGAGCGGCGCGGTCTCCGCGTCCTCGGTGCGCTGCGTCTTGCCGACGTTCGCCTTGTGCAGCACGTTGAGCCCCTCGGCGTACGCCGCCATCAGCCCGTACTCGATGCCGTTGTGCACCATCTTCACGAAGTGACCCGCTCCGTTGGGGCCGCAGTGCAGGTACCCGTTCTCCGACGGCGTCGGGTCGCCCGTGCGGCCGGGCGTCCGCGGGGCGGCGTCGACCCCGGGTGCGATCGTGGCGAAGATCGGGTCGAGGTGGGCGACGACGTCGTCCTCGCCGCCGATCATCAGGCAGAAACCACGGTCGAGCCCGAACACGCCGCCGCTCGTGCCGACGTCGACGTAGTGGATGCCGCTCGATCGCAGCCGTTCGGCGCGGGCGATGTCGTCCCGGTAGTAGGAGTTGCCGCCGTCGATGATGATGTCGCCGGCCGCCATCAGGGGTTCGAGCCGTGCGAGCGTCGATTCGACGACCGCCGCCGGCACCATGATCCACGCCGCCCGGGGTCGGCTCAGCTTCCCGACGAAGTCCTCGATCGACGACGAGCCGACCGCCCCCTCGCTCTCGAGTTGGTTCACCGCGTCGCGGCTGACGTCGTAGACGACGCACTCGTGGCCGTCCCGCATCAGGCGCCGCACGAGGTTGGCGCCCATCCGGCCGAGTCCGATCATCCCGAGCTGCATCGCGGGCTCCTCTCCGCCGTCGTCCGCAGTGTTCGTCGCCGGCAGTACCGTCACCGGCATCCCGGGAACGTGACACCGGGCTCTCGTGAACCCATGTTCGCAGGTGCGCGAAGCTGGTGGAACGTCCGATCGCCCGGTTCAGTTTTGGGGGAGTCGCCATGGCCACCGTCCGGTTCAACCACATGGAGCTGACCTTCGAGCCCGGCACGCTGACCGCCGACGTGCGCGACCAGATCGCCGAGTTCTACGGCGATCTCTTCGGCTGGCGCTTCCAGGACACCGAGGTCGTGAACCAGAAGTGCTTTCTGATCCAGCCCGACGACGGCCAGTTCATCCTCTGCGCCGAGAGCCCGAAGTTCATGCAGTCACCGGGCTACGACCACCTCGGCCTGCTCATGGACACCCGCGCCGAGGTCGACGAGGTCCTGGCCAAGGCCAAGGCGTGGCGCGAGCGCGACGACCGGGTGCAGATCAAGGAGTACCAGGACCTCGTCTACCCGCAGCTCACCGTCCACGCGTTCTACGTGCGGCACCTGCTCCCGATCTGGTTCGACGTGCAGTGCATGGAACGGCCCGAGGGCGCGCCCGGCCCCGCCAACGTGTGGCGGTACGTCCCGGCGTAACCCCGCGCCGGGCGGCGCGGCCGCCCCGAGTCGGGCAACCTGAGCGCGTGTGCGGACACTGCTGATTGCGCTGGCGATCGGCGCCGCGGTCTACATCGTCGCGGTCGCCGCGCTGTTCGTCGCCGGTCGGCGGACGGCGGCGCGTGAGGTCGCGCTCCTGCTGCCCAACCTGTTGTGGCTGTTCAAGGGTGTGGCGGCCGACCCTCGCGTGCCGCGCCGCTCGAAGGCTCTGCTCCTCGTCGGTGCCGCCTGGGTCGCGTCGCCGATCGACCTCGTGCCCGAGTTCGTTCCCGTCCTGGGCCCGCTCGACGATGTCGTCGTCGCCGCGCTGATCCTCCGTCACATCGTGAGGCGGGCCGGCGCAGACGTCGTTGCCGAGCACTGGCGCGGTGACCCCGCGACCCTGAGCCGGCTGCTCCGTCTCACCGCGTCCAGCCCGGATCGCGGCCGGTCAGGCCGATGAGGCGGTCGAGCGTGGGCGCGTCGGCGGGCACCTCGACGACCGGACCGAACGCCGGCGCCCGGGCGGCCGCGGCCTCGGGTTGCGACATCGGCTCGAGGAACTCGAGGCACCCCGCCATGGTCGCCTCGTCGGCACCGAACGGGCGGCCGATCGCACGGGCGAGATCCCAGCCGTGCGTCACGACCTCGTCGAGCCCGACGGTCCCGACCACCGAGGCCGGCATCTCCATCCCCGCGATCTTCGTCGTGCCGTCCCACGCGTCCGCCGCCGCCCATGCGTCGCCGAGCGCAGCGAGATCGCGGGGGATGCGTGTCCGCCAGTCGTCGCCCAGGCGCGCCCGGTCACCCGGCGGGGGCACCGACGCGTTCGGGCCGTCCTCCTTGCGCGCCGCGGCCGCGAAGGCGACGGCGAGACCGCCGATGTGGTCGAGCAGGTCGCCGACCGTGTAGTCGGGGCAGGGTGTGGGCGCACCGAGCTGGGCGTCGTCCACCTCGGCCACCAGGTCCGCGAGGGTCCGCACCGCCGGCCGCAGGTCGTGCATCGCCGTCCTCCTCGTCCGAGCTGCTCCCATGACGACCGCCGGGAGCCCCGGAACTCATCGGGGTTCTCGTGGACCGGTGAGGTCGGGCGGGTCCGGGGGTCGCCGTGGTGCGACGATGTCACGGAATCGGAAGGAGTGCGATCGTGACCGATCTCGCCGCGTTCGCCGCGCTCGTACCGCTCGACCACGGGCTCTGTGTGGTCAGCACGCTGCGTGACGACGGCAGCGTGCAGTCGACCGTCGTCAACGCGGGGGTCCTGGCGCACCCGTTGACGGGCGACCAGGTCGTCGGGCTCGTCGCCGCGGGCGGCACCCGCAAGCTGAGGAACCTCCGCGCCGATCCGCGGGCCACGGTCGTCGCCCGGGCCGGCTGGCAGTGGGTGGCCGTCGAGGGGACCGCCGACGTCATCGGCCCCGACGACCCGCATCCCGACGTGGACGGCGAGCGGCTCCGGCTCCTGCTCCGCGAGATCTTCCGCGCCGCCGGCGGCACCCACGACGACTGGGAGACCTTCGACCGGGTCATGGCCGAGGAGCGCCGGGCGGCGGTGCTGGTCGTCCCGCGCCGCACCTACACGAACCCGGGCTGACCCCGATGGCTCGCGGCCGGCGCCGGGGTCGCACCCTGACCCGTGACGACGTGCTCGACCTGTGCGCCCGCTATCCGGGAGCCGTCGAGGACGACGAGATCCGGGAGATGGTCGACCACTCCTACGACCTCGTGGTCGCAGCGCTGCCGCGGGCGGCACGCGCTCGTCTCGCCGACGGGTGACGACATGGCGACCCGGCCGGCGAGCGCGAACGTGCCCGCCGGGCCGCCCGCCGCGTAGCGTTCGCCGCCATGGCGCCCGAGTTCTTCCTGTTCCTCCCCCAGATGCGCATGTCGATCGACGACCTCGTCACGCGCGCGCAGGCCGCCGAAGCCGCGGGGTTCGTCGGCATGGCGGGGATGGACCATCTCGCGCCGCCGCTCGCGCTCGACCAGCCGATGTACGAGGCCTTGACGACGACCGCCTGGCTCGCGGCGCGCACCGAGCGGCTGGTGCACGGTCAGCTCGTGCTCTGCGACGCGTTCCGCCACCCGGCGGTGCTCGCCCGCCAGGCCGTGACGATCGACCACGCGTCCGGTGGCCGCTTCGAGCTCGGGATCGGCGCCGGTTCGGTCGTCGAGGAGTTCGCGACCTTCGGGGTCGATCCGAAGACCCCCGGCGCACGCGTCCGTCGCCTCTCGGAGACGCTCGACATCCTCCGCGCGTGCTGGTCGGGCGAGACCTTCGACTACGACGGCGAGTTCTTCCACGTCGAAGGCGGGCGCCAGGTCCCCGTGCCCCTCGGCACGATCCCGATCGTCGTCGGCGGGTCGGGCCCGCGCATGCTCGAGCTGGTCGCGAAGCACGCGGACTGGTGGAACTGCATGGTGAGCGATCTGGACCGTTGGGACGAGTTGCGCGAGAAGGTCGGCAGCGCGCGGGTGTCGACCCAGCAGATGGTCGCGTTCGTCGGGAACGAGGCGGAGCGCGAGGCGATCGAAGAGACGGCACGACGCCGGTTCCGGTTCCCGGGGATGATCGTCGGCACCGCTCGCGAGCTCGTCGACTGGTTCGGTGGGATGCGCGACCGGGGCGTCGAGCGCTTCTACGTGTGGTTCGCGGACTTCGGGGACCCCGAGACGCTCGCCGCGTTCGGGCGGGACGTGATCGGGGCGCTCGCGTAGGAGGTGCCCCGCGCCGCGCGGGAGCGCCGCTCATGTGCGGAGTGAGCGGTACCTGGTGATCAGCGCGTTGGTGGACGAGTCGTGCGCGAGCGCGGGGTCGTCGGCGGCATCCAGCTCCGGGACGATGTCGGTCGCGAGGACCTTCCCGAGCTCGACACCCCACTGGTCGAAGCTGTTGATGTGCCAGATCGTCCCCTGGGTGAACACCTTGTGCTCGTACATCGCGACCAGTTGACCGAGGGCGTAGGGCGTCAGCTTCTCGGCGAGGATCGTGTTCGTCGGTTGGTTGCCGGCGAAGGTGCGGTGCGGGACCTGGAACGCGGGGACGCCCTCGGCCGCGACCTCCTCGGCGGTCTTGCCGAACGCGAGCGCCTCGGTCTGCGCGAAGAAGTTGGCCATCAGCAGGTTCTGGTGGTCGCCGACCTCGTGATTCGCGTGGACGAACCCGATGAAGTCGCAAGGGATCAGCTTCGTACCCTGGTGGATGAGCTGGTAGAAGGCGTGCTGACCGTTGGTGCCCGGCTGGCCCCAGACGATTGGCCCGGTCTGGTACGTGACCGGATTGCCGTCGAGGTCGACCGACTTGCCGTCGCTCTCCATGTCGAGCTGCTGGAGATACGCGGGGAACCGGTCGAGGTACTGGCTGTAGGGCAGGATCGCCTGCGTCTCCGCCCCGAAGAAGTCGTCGTACCACACGCCGATGAGCCCGAGCAGCACCGGCAGGTTCCGCTCGAACGGGGCGGTCCTGAAGTGCGTGTCCATCGAGTGGAAGCCGGCGAGCATCTCGCGGAACTGCTCGGCGCCGATGGCGAGCATCAGCGACAGTCCGATCGCCGAGTCGTAGGAGTAGCGGCCGCCGACCCAGTCCCAGAAGCCGAACATGTTCGCGGGGTCGATGCCGAACTCGCGCACCTTCTCCTCGTTCGTCGAGACCGCGACGAAGTGCCTCGCGACGGCGGGGCTGTCCTCCGGCTCACCGAGGCCCGCGAGCAGCCAGGCGCGGGCGGTGCGCGCGTTCGTCAGCGTCTCGAGCGTCGTGAACGTCTTCGAGCTGATGACGAAGAGCGTCTCCGCGGCGTCGAGGTCGCGAACGGACTCCCAGAAGTCGGTGCCGTCCACGTTGCTCACGAAGCGGAACGTCATGTCACGTTGGGAGAAGTCGCGCAGAGCGTCGTAGGCCATCGCGGGGCCGAGATCGGAGCCGCCGATGCCGACGTTCACGACGTTGCGGATCCGGCGGCCGGTGTGACCGGTCCACGCCCCGCTGCGTACCCGGTCGCAGAAGTCGGCCATCTTCCGCAGCACGGCGTGCACCTCGGGGACGACGTCGGCGCCGTCCACCGCGATGTGCTCGCCTTCCGGCGCCCGGAGCGCGACGTGCAGGACGGCGCGGCCCTCGGTCACGTTGATCTTCTCGCCCGCGAACATCGCGTCGATGCGGGCGCGGAGCCCGGCGCGCTCGGCGAGCGCGACGAGCAGGCGGATCGTCTCGTCGGTGAGACGGTTCTTCGAGTAGTCGAGGTAGATGCCGTCGACCTCGAGCGCGAGGCGGCTGCCCCTTGACGGGTCCTGGGCGAAGAGGTCGCGGAGATGCAGCGGCTCGATCTGCCGGTAGTGCGCCTGGAGTGCCTGCCACTCCGCGGTGTCCGTGATCGCCATCCCCCTATCCTGCCCGGTCGCGCCCGGCTCGATACGCTGACGGCGTCGGGCGACGCGGGGAGAGGGGGGCGCTGGTCGTGTGGCTCGTCGCGGCGCGTGACCTGCAGTTCCGCCGGCGTCGCTTCCTGATCGCGATCGCGGCGACCGGTCTCGTGTTCGGTATCGCACTCCTGCTCGACGGCGCCTCGAAGAACATCAACGACGAGACCACGCGCATCGTCGGTCTCTTCCACGCCGACCGCTTCGTCGTCGCCCGCCGCGCCACCGGTCCCTTCACGACCACGGTCGTCATTCCGGACGGCCCGGGGACCGTCGCGGGACACGGGGCGGGCCGCGCCGACCCCTTCCTGGTCAGCCGGGCCACGGTGCGGGCGGGCAAGCTCGTCGACGTCAACCTCGTCGGCTACCGGCCCGGCGGGCTCGGGACGCCGCCGGTCGACGAGGGCCGGGCCGTGCGCGGCCCGGGCGAGGTCGTCGTCGACTCCTCGCTCGACGCCGGTGTGGGCGACCGGCTGCGCGTCGGGGAGCTCGACCTCCGCGTGGTGGGCACGTCGAGCTCCATCCGCTTCAACTTCGGGACGCCGTCGCTGTTCGTCGCGCTGGCCGACGCGCAGCGGATCGTGTTCGGCGGGCAGCGGCTCGTGTTGGCCTATGCGGCGCGGGGTCCGGTCACGTTCGACGGCTCCACGCTGCGCTCCGTCTCCAACGCGCAGGCCGAGGACGACCTGCACCGCACGACCAAGAGCGGGTCGGACACCGTGAGCTTCCTCAACGTCCTGTTGTGGATCGTGGCGGCGGGGATCGTCGCGTCGATCGTCTACCTGAACGCGCTCGAGCGCACACGCGACTTCGCGGTGCTCAAGGCGACGGGTTCGTCGAACCGTTCGATCGTCGGCGGCCTTGCGCTACAGGCCACGTTCATCACGGTCCTCGCCGCGGTGCTCGCGGTCGGGATCGCGTTCGCGCTGAAGCCGGGGTTCCCGTTCCCGGTGACGATGTCGTCGTCGTCGGTGCTGAAGACCGTCGTCGTCGCGATCGCCGTCGGCCTGCTCGCGAGCCTCGTCGGGGTGCGGCGCGCGGTCACGACCGATCCCGCGCTCGCGATCGGAGGGGCGTGACGTGCTCGCCGTCCGCGACCTGACGATCGAGTACACGAGCGGTGGCTACCGGGTACGCCCGATCAGCGACCTGTCGATCGACGTCGCGTCCGGCGAGCTCGTGCTCCTGCTCGGCGCGAGCGGGTGCGGCAAGACCACGCTGCTCTCGGCGCTGGCGACCCTGCTCACGCCCACGGCCGGGACGATCCACGTCGGGGACGTCGAGGTGACCGGACTGCGGGGTCCGGCGCTGCTCGAGTACCGGCGCAAGACGGTCGGCGTCGTCTTCCAGGCGTTCAACCTGATCCCGAGCCTCAACGCGCGCGAGAACATCGAGGTGGCGCTGCGCGCCGCGGGGGTGCGGCGGCAGGCGGCGCGGGCCCGGGCGCTGGAGCTGCTCGACCACGTCGGCCTGACCGACCGGATCGACCACCGGCCGGCCGATCTGTCGGGCGGGCAGCAGCAGCGGGTCGCGATCGCGCGCGCCCTCGCCCACGACCCGCCCCTGGTCCTCGCCGACGAGCCCACCGCGCACCTCGACTACATCCAGGTCGACGGCGTGCTGCGCCTGTTGCGCGAGCTCGCCCGGCCGGGCCGGGTCGTGGTCGTCGCGACCCACGACGACCGGCTCCTGCCGCTCGCCGACCGTGTCGTCGAGCTGAGCGCCCGTGCCGTCGCCGACGCCCGGCCGCCGGCGCAGGTCGACCTGGCCCCGGGGCAGGTGCTGTTCCGCCAGGGCGACCCGGGCGACCTCGTCTACGTCGTCGAATCGGGCGAGATCGAGCTCGTGCGCGACCTCGCCGCCGGCGGCGAGGAGCTGGTGCACGTCGCGGCGCCCGGCGGCTACTTCGGCGAGCTCGCGCCGATGTTCGGCCTGCGCCGCTCGGCGACGGCGCGGGCGCGCACGCCCGCCGTCGTCACCGGCTACTCGCTCCGTGACTTCCGGGCCCGCCGGTCGACCTGACAGGGAAGCACGAAGGAGCGGATCAGAGGCCGTAGGCCTCGAGGAGGCGGAGCCAGACCTCGCTCATGGTGGGGAACGAGGGGACGGCGTGCCACAGCGTGTCGAGCGGCACCTCGCCGGCGATGGCGACCGTCGCCGAGTGCAGCAGCTCGCCGATGTCGGCGCCGGTGAACGTCGCGCCGACGAGCACGCGACGCTTCTCGTCGACGACGAGGTGCCCGGTCCCGACCGCGCCCTCGCCGCGCGTCGCGGCGGCCGACACGTTGGCCATCGGGTACGAGACGGTGCGCACGTCGTACCCCTGCTCGCGCGCCGCCTTCTCGGTCAACCCGACGGACGCCACCTGCGGGTCGGTGAAGACGACGCGCGGGACGATCCCGTGGTCGGCCCGCGCCCGAACGTCGCGGCCGCGGATGTGGTCGGCAGCGAGCCGGGCCTGGTACTTGCCCATGTGCGTCAGCAGTGCGCGCCCGTTGACGTCGCCGACCGCGTAGAGCCAGCCGCCGCCGCCCACGCCGGTGGCACGGAGCTGGTCGTCGACGTCGACGTACTTCCCGGGCTCGAGCCCGACCGTCTCGAGCCCGAGGTCGGTCGTCGCGGGGCGGCGGCCGACGGCGACGAGCAGCTCGTCGCCGGTGATCGCGCGGCCGTCGTCGAGGGTCAGGGTCACCGGGCCGTCGTCGGCCGTGCGCGCGGCCTCGACGGCCTTGCACCCGGTGAGCACCGTGATGCCCTCGGCCTCGAACGCGTCACGGAGCTCGTCGCCCACGAACGGCTCCTCGTTCTGGAGGAGGTGCGGGCCACCTTCGATGATCGTCACCTCCTCGGAGCCGAGGCGCCGCCACGCCTGCGCCATCTCGACGCCGACGACACCGCCACCGAGGACGACGAGGCGGCGCGGCACCTCTTTCGCCGACGTGACGCCGCGGCTGTCCCAGATGCGGATGTCGCGCAGCCCGGGGATCGGTGGGATCGCCGCCGTCGAACCGGTGGCGAGCACGACCGCGCGCCGGGCCCGCAGCCGCCGCGTCGTCCCGTCGGGCGTCTCGACGTCGACGATCCGCTCGCCGGCGAGCCGGCCGCGGCCCCGGACGAGCGTGCCGCCGGTGCCGTCGAGCCACTTCACCTGGCCGTCGTCGTGCCAGTCGCCGGTCATCCAGTCGCGCCGGGCCAGCGCGGCATCGACGTCGATCGTGCCGGTGACGGCCTCACGCGCGCCGGGGACGCGCCGGGCGGCGGCGAGCACCTCGCCGGGCCGGATCAGCGTCTTGCTCGGGATGCACGCCCAGTAGGAGCACTCACCGCCGAGCAGCTCCGCCTCGACGACGGCGACGGTCAACCCGTCGGCGCGCGTCCGCTCGACGATGTTCTCGCCGGCCGGTCCGCCACCGATCACGACGACGTCGAACTCCTCCATGGGATCCTCCTC
>DASRHL010000044.1:0-3313 GCA_035650535.1 Acidimicrobiia bacterium | reverse complement strand
CGACGTCCGCAGGTTTGTCGGACGCGCCGTAACCCCGGAGGTCGGGCACGATCACGCGGAAGCCCGCGTCCCGCAACGCGGGGATCTGGTGGCGCCAGAGGGCCCCCGTGTCGGGGAAACCGTGCAGCAGCACGACCGCCGGTCCGTCGCCCTCGACGGTGAACTCGATTCCGACGCCGTTCACGTCGACTCGCATCGCCGGCTCCCCGCTCAGCCCTCGACCAGCTTCACGAGCTCGTCGCGGGTGGGTCCGACGACGGGCGCGTCCCGCCAGCCCCTGCCCAGCGAGACCACCTTGTCGAACATGCCCGGTTGCGCGAGCACCTCGTCGGGCAGCGCCAGCAGGCCGACGACGCCCAGGAACCCGCGGAACACGTCGGCGTCCTGCATGGCCGCGTGCGCGAGCGCCTGCGTCATCTCCCAGGACGGATCGTCCGTCTCGTAGGGCACGCCCGCGAGCGCGGCCTCGATCTCCGCCAGCCGGTGGCGGTCGAAGGAGAGGGTGGCCCGGAACCACGGCTCGACCGTCGCCGCCGTCGTCTCGTGCCACCGGAGCGCGACCGCCCGCGCATCGTCGAGCGACGCGTCCCGCAGGAGGTCGCGGAGCGCGACGGCGTGCAGGAGACCGATCGAGATGCCACGACCGACCGAGGGGTTCGTGCATGCCCACGCGTCGCCGACCGGGAGCACGCCGGTCGCGACGGGGACGCCGTCGACGACGAAGTCGCGATGGCGGTCCTCGATCTTGGCCATCACCGCGACGCCGTCGTCGATGGGCTCGCCGTCGAGCCAGTGGGCGACGAGCGGGAACGCCTCGACGGTGCGCGTCCAGACGTCGGCGTCGCGAACCGCCCGCATCGCCGTGTCGCGCGCGCTCGTGACGAGCCCGACGCCCCAGGTGCCGTTGTCGGCCGGCAGCGTGAGGATGGAGACGCTGTCGTAGTGCGAGAGCAACGGTGCGATGATCGCCGGCGTCGAGCCGTCGGCGGAGCGGAAGTAGCGGCCGTAGTAGACGAAGCCGCAGTCGTCGAGTTCCTCGATCGGGGCGCGGGCCCCGATGTCCGTGAGCAGCCTCGGCGTCGACGACCGCCGCCCCGACGCATCGACGACGACGTCAGCGGTGAGCTCGTGCCCGTCCTCCGTCCGGACGCCCGCGACGTGCGGGACGCCGTCGGGCGACCCACCCGGCACGAACCCCTTCACGGCGACGCCGCGGCGGATCTCGACGTTCGGGGTCGCCGCCGCGACGCGGGCGACGACCGCCTCGGCGACGGGACGGCGCGCGGTCAGCGCCTCGAACTGCTCGTCACCCGGGCGCAGACCGCCGGTGAGCTCCACCGGCGCGAGCGCGAGGTTGTTGAGCCGGAGCGCGCCGGCATCGTCGAGCGCCGCGGCGACCTCGGGCAGCTCCGCGGAGACCACGGCCCGAAAGCGCGGGAGGAGGTAGTGCAGCATGCGGAACTGGTTGACGCCGCGGCGGGCCCAGCCGGTCCACGCGGCATCGGCGTCGGCGGGCGGCTCCTGCGCGTCCCGCTCGAGCACCGTGACCTCGTGGTCGTCGTGGGCGAGCAGCATCGCGGTGCTCAGCCCGACGAGACCACCTCCGACCACGACCACGCGCGCCATTGCCCGACCCCTCCCGTCAGTCGCTCGACGTCAACCCGACCGGGCAGCTCAACCCGGTGCCCCCGAGGCCGCAGTAGCCGCCCGGGTTCTTCGCCAGGTACTGCTGGTGGTACGGCTCTGCGTAGTAGAAGGGACCGGCCTCGGCGATCTCCGTCGTGATCGTCCCGTAGCCGTTCCCGGTCAAGACCTCCTGGAACATGTCGCGCGACCGCTTCGCCGCTTCCAGCTGCGCGTCCGACGAGCAGTAGATCGCGGAGCGGTACTGCGTCCCGACGTCGTTGCCCTGGCGCATGCCCTGCGTCGGGTCGTGGTTCTCCCAGAAGATCTTGAGCATCGCGTCGTAGGTCGTCCGGGCCGGATCGAACACGACGAGCACCACCTCGGTGTGCCCGGTGCGCGCGCTGCACACCTCCTCGTACGTCGGGTTCGGCGTGAAGCCACCCGCGTAGCCGACCGCGGTCGTGTACACGCCCTCGGCCTGCCAGAACTTGCGTTCGGCGCCCCAGAAGCACCCCATCCCGAACACGGCCGTCTCGTACCCCTCCGGGAACGGCGGCACGAGCGGCGTGCCGAGCACGAAGTGCGCGTCGGGGACGGGCATCTGCTCACTGCGGCCCGGGAGGGCCTCCTCCGCGGTGGTCATCGTGGTCTTGCGTCCGAACAGAGCCATGGTCACCCCTCGTCTCGCCTGGACGGTCTTCGTTTCAGCGGACGGTTCCGGATCCGCTGCGGTGCGCCCGGGTCAACACCGCGGCGCGACGGTTTGGTCCCTCCCCGGCGGCTCAGTTCGAACGTCCGTAGTCGTCCTCGAGGCGTTCGATGTCGTCTTCTGCGAACGAGTCGCCGTGCTGCACCTCGACGAAGACCAGGTCGGTCGTGCCGGTGTTGGTCATACGATGGACGGAGCCACGGGGCACGTCGACGGCGGTCCCCGCCTCGACCGGAAGGTTGATCCCGTCGAGGGTGACGTATCCGGATCCCCGGACGACGAACCAGTGCTCGGCCCGGTGGGTGTGGCGCTGGTAGCTCAGCCGGTGCCCGGGCCGGACGACGATGCGCTTCACCTTGTGGTCGGCGGCGGCGGCGAGGACCGTGAACGTGCCCCAGGGGCGGCGCTCGTGCTCCGCACCGTCGGTGCCCGCCGTCTCCGTGATCCCCTGCATGCCGAGAGTCTGGCCCGCCGCTGCCCGCCCGGCCACACCGGCTCCCGATCTTGGCCGATTCCTTGCCATTCCGTTGCCCGGCGTGGCGGTTCCGGCCGGTCAGCTCGTCATGGCGGCGAACATGCCGGGCTCGTAGGAGCCGCCCTCGAGGTGCACCGGGACGGCGAGCCGGTTGGCTGCGTTGACCAGGGCGACGAGGGAGACGAGCGCGGCGAGCTGGTCGTCGTCGTAGTGCTTGCGGACGTGCGCCCACGTCTCATCGGACACGCCGGCGCTCGCGTCGGCGAGCCGGGTGGCCTCCTCGGCGAACGCCAGCGCCGCCCGCTCGGCGTCGGTGAACACGGTGGTCTCGCGCCAGGCGGCGACCAGGTTGAGCCGGAGCTGGCTCTCGCCGGCCGCCGCGGCCTCCTTGGTGTGGATGTCGACGCACCAGCCGCACCCGTTGATCTGGCTGACGCGAAGCGACACGAGATCCTGGGTCGCCTTGGGCAACGTCGACTGCGTGATCACCAGGCTGGCGTTGG
>DASRHL010000043.1:0-9757 GCA_035650535.1 Acidimicrobiia bacterium | reverse complement strand
CCGCCTGGTACCTGAACCTCGCCGACCGCACGGCCAACCCCGAGGTCCTGTGCCGCGTGCAGGGCAGCAGCTTCTGGGCCGAGGCGCAGATCCTGGACGGCAGCGACTACGAGGAGACCTGGAAGGGCCTCACCGCCGACCGCCCGTACTACAACGACTACCAGTCGCGCACGACCCGGCGGATCCCGCTCGTGCGCCTGGTCGAGACCCGCCCGGCCTGAGGCGGCGACCCGTGGACGACCTCACCCGGCTCGCGGCGATCGAGGAGATCAAACAGCTCAAGGCCCGGTATTTCCGCACGATGGACACGAAGGACTGGGACGGCTTCGCCGCCGTGTTCGCTCCCGACGCGGTGATGGACATGTCGGGCGAGATGCGCGACGGGACGACCGAGGGCGAGGGCATCACCCGCGGCAACACCGAGATCGCCGCCTTCGTCAGGGGCGCCGTCCACCCGGTCGAGACGGTGCACCACGGTCACATGCCCGAGATCGAGATCACGTCGCCGACGACGGCGCGGGGCATCTGGGCGATGGAGGACATGCTCCGCTGGCCCGCGGGCTCGCCCATCCGTTCGATGCACGGCTACGGGCACTACCACGAGACCTACGAGAAGGTCGGCGGGCGGTGGCTGATCAAGACGATCACCCTCACCCGCCTCCGCGTCGACACCGACTTCGGCTGATCGGCTCCGTTCTCGGCGACGTTCAAACTCCCGAAACCGTTCCGAAACGTCTCGCCGCGACGATCTTCGGGATGGGGGACCTGCTCGACGGCTACCGGCTGAACGGCTCGTGGGACGAGATGTTCGCGGCGACCGACGAGCCGCGCGCCCACTACGCCGCGCTCCACGCGGTCATCGGCACGCTCTCACGTGAGGAGTTCGAAGCCCGCTGCGCGGCGCGTGACCAGGCGTTCCGCGACCAGGGCATCACGTTCTCGTTCTCGGGTGAGGAGCGGCCGTTCCCGCTCGACCTCGTCCCACGCATCATCTCGGCCGACGAGTGGGCCGTCGTCGAGTCGGGCGTCCGCCAACGGGTGCTCGCGCTGGAGCGGTTCCTCGCCGACGTGTACGGACCGGGCGAGATCCTCGCCGACGGCATCGTGCCCCGGCGCCTCGTGATCAGCTCGTCGCACTTCCACCGCGCCGCGCACGGCTTCGAGCCGGCCGGCGGTGTGCGCGTGCATGTCGCCGGCATCGACCTCGTACGCGATCGGTCGGGCAGCTTCTGCGTGCTGGAGGACAACCTGCGGATCCCGTCGGGCATCTCGTACGTCATCGAGAACCGGCGGGCGATGACGCACGTCTTCCCCGAGCTGTTCGCGAGCCATCGCATCCGGCGCGTCGCCGACTACCCGCTCCGGCTGCTCGAAGCGCTGCGCGCCACCGCACCGGCGGGGGTGGAGGACCCGTGCGTCGTCGTGCTCACACCCGGGATCCACAACGCCGCCTACTTCGAGCACTCGTTCCTGGCCCGCCAGCTGGGGGTGGAGCTGGTCGAGGGTCGCGATCTCGTGTGCCGCGACCAGCACGTCTACATGCGGACGACCAGCGGTGAGCAGCGCGTCGACGTCGTCTACCGGCGCGTCGACGACGACTTCCTCGACCCGATGCACTTCCGCCCCGATTCGGTGCTCGGCTGTGCCGGCATCCTCAACGCGGCGCGGGCCGGCAACGTGACGATCGCGAACGCGCCCGGCAACGGCGTCGCCGACGACAAGGCCGTCTACCCGTACGTCCCGGCGATGATCGAGTACTACCTCGGCGAGGTGCCGATCCTCGCCAACGTCGAGACGTACCGGCTCGAGGACGCGGACGTATGCGCGTGGGCGCTCGACCACCTCGCGGAGCTCGTGTTCAAGCCGGTCGACGCCTCGGGCGGCTACGGCCTCGTGATCGGGCCGCAGGCGAGCGAACCCACGCTGGTCGCGCTGCGCGAGAAGGTGCTGGCCGACCCGCGCGGCTGGATCGCGCAGGTGCCGGTGGCGCTGTCGACGGGTCCCACCTACGTCGACGGCCGGATGGGCGCCCGCCACCTCGACCTGCGGCCCTTCGCCGTCCACGACGGGCGCGAGGTGTGGGTCGTGCCCGGAGGGTTGACGCGGGTCGCGCTGCCCGAGGGCAGCCTCGTCGTGAACTCGAGCCAGGGCGGCGGGTCGAAGGACACCTGGGTGCTCGCGGGGAGCGACGACGGCCGCGAGGCGGGCGCACCGATCGACGGCGACCGCGCCGCCGGGCACACGCCCGCCGGGCCCCCGCTGGGGCCGGCGGCACCGCCCGCCGTCGGTCCGTCGTTCGTCCAGGAGGCCCAGCAGCAGCAGCAGAGCGGGCCGGGCGTGACCCCGTGCTGAGCCGGATCGCGGAATCGCTCTACTGGATCGGGCGCTACGTCGAGCGGGCCGAGGACACGGCCCGCCTGCTCGACGTCCACTACCACCTCCTGCTCGAGGACCGGCGGGCCGACGAGGCGTCGGTCTGCCGGGCTCTGCTCGACGCCATGGGCGTCGATCGCGCGAGCGCGGGCGAGGAGACGGACGCGGCCGCCGTGACCGCCCTGCTCGCGCAGGACCTCACGTTCTCGGGCTCGATCACGTGTTCGCTGGCGGCGGCCTGGGAGAACGCGCGCGGCGCGCGCGAGTCTCTGTCGTCGGAGTTGTGGCAGAACCTCAACACGATGCACGTCGAGCTGCCCGGCCGCGCCCGGGCGTGCACCTCGGGCGCGGCCCGCCACGAGTTCTTCCTCTGGGTCAAGGCGAGGGCGGCCGCGTGCCACGGGATCGTCGACACGACGATGAGCCGCGATCACGGGTGGCGGTTCTTCGTGCTCGGTCGCAGCCTGGAGCGGGTCGACATGACGACGCGCCTCCTCTCGGCGGGTTACGCGGACGCGTTCGGGCGCGCCGGGTGGACGACGACCCTGCGGAGCTGCTCGGCCTACGAGGCGTACCTGCGCACCTACCGGCACTCGGTCGACGCGTCGAGCGCGGTCGAGTTCCTCCTGCTGGATCGGCTCTTCCCTCGCTCCGTGTACCACGCGCTGACGACGGCCGAGCACCGGCTCGGCGAGCTCGACCCGACCTCGGCCCGGGCGGGCGTCGACAACGAGGCCCGCCGGCGGGTCGGCCGGTTGCGGTCCGAGCTCGAGTTCCTCAGCGTCGAGGAGGTGCTCGTCGACCTCCCCCGCTTCATCGCGCGGTTCCAGCGCGAATGCGGAGAGATCCACGGCGCGATCGCGCGCCGCTACTTCCGGGAGACGCGCGTCATCGAGTGGAGCCGCTGAGATGTCGTGGCGGCTTCGGGTCAGACACACGACCGCGTACGAGTACGCGGGCGTCGTCCACGCGTCCTACAACGAGGCGCGGATCTCACCGCTCGACACGTCGCACCAGTTCACGCTCGAGCACCGCGTCGAGGTGAACCCGCCGGCGAACATCTTCCGCTACCGCGACTACTGGGGAACGCGCGTCCACGTGTTCGACATCCACCACGAGCACATGAAGCTCGTCGTGACGGGAACGTCCGTCGTGGAGACGGCGGAGCGGACGCCGAGCGCCGACACGTCGGTCACCTGGGACGCGATCGACGCGCCCGGCCTGATGGACCGCTTCTTCGAGTTCCTCACCCCGACCTCGTTCACTCGACCCGACGAGACCGTGCTCGGACTCGCGGCCGAGCTGCGGGCGGAGCCCGCGCCCGCCGACGCCGTCCTCGCCGCCGGCCGGTGGTTGCGTGCGAACGTCGACTACGAGCCGGGCGCGACGAGCGTGTCGACGACCGCGGCCGAGGTGCTCCGGGCCGGCCGGGGCGTCTGCCAGGACTTCGTGCACGTCGGGCTGGCCGTGTTGCGGGCGGCGGGGATCCCCGCGCGGTACGTATCCGGATACCTGTACCCCGAGGCGGCGGGTGGGGTCGGCGACACGCACCGCGGCCAGAGCCACG
Source organism: Acidimicrobiia bacterium (assembly GCA_035650535.1). Taxonomy (GTDB): domain Bacteria; phylum Actinomycetota; class Acidimicrobiia; order IMCC26256; family PALSA-555; genus DASRHL01. Next base: position 5,817 of record DASRHL010000043.1, on the reverse strand, counting down.
CCTGGCTCGAGGCGTGGGCGGGCGACTGGCATCCCGTCGATCCGACGTCGGGCGCCGACGTCGCCGAGCGGCACGTCCTTGTCGCGCGCGGCCGCGACTACGCCGACGTCGCCCCACTCAAGGGCGTGTACCACGGTGGCCCGAGTCACGGCTTGAGCGTCGACGTGGAGCTGACCCGCGTCGCCTGATCTCGTCGCCGCCTCGCCACGTCGTGACCGCCTGCCCCGCCGGGGTCACAGCCTCGCGATCGCCTTCCTCGCCAACGCCTCGAACGCCCCGGCGTCGAGGTCGGCGACCTGCGGGGCGTTGCCGGGGGTCGCCTTGCGGACCGTGAGGTGGAACTCGACGTTCCGGGCGACCGCCTCGATCTCTCCCGGGCCGCCGGGCGCGAGCACCTCGACGGCGGCATCGCCGATCCCCTTCACGGGCTTGGCGCCGGCGAGCTGCGCCAGCTGCTGCTTGGCGAACTTCACGTTGCCCGACCCCTGGAGGAGCCGGGCGACGACCGTCACCGCGCCGAGGTGGGAGGTCGAGCCCAGGTAGTTGCAGTCGACGCCGCCGGCGCCGGTCCTCTCGACCGGCTCGCCGAGGATCGCGGCCGCGTCGTCCTGGGTCACCAGGGTGCAGGCGTCCGGCTGAGTCGTGAGCTGCTTGCCCTTCGCCTTCTTCTTCGACCTCTTCTTCTTCTCCCCGACCGCCGACACCCGGTGCGCACGCGTCGACGCGCCGGCGTGTGTGCTCGCGACCGTGGTGGCCCCGAGGCCGGTGGTCAGCGCGAGCACGAGAACGACGAGAGCCCTGCGGTACCCCATCACGCCCCCTGGTTCGACCGTCCGACCCGGACGAACGCCGCGTAGCCTACGGCGAGGGCAGCATCGGCTCCAGGGCCGTGAGGGCGCGGGTGATCGCGGGGGCGTAGCCCTCGGCCTCGATGCGAGGGCCGAGGAACTCGAGCTCGAACGGGCCGTCGAAGCCGGCCTCGCAGATGGTCGTGATCAGGTGCGCGAGAGGAATGTCGCCGTCGCCGGGGACGGCGCGCTCGGTCGCGGCCACGGTCCCGACGACGTAGTCGCTGACCTGCACGACCGCGAACGTGTCGGCGCCGTCGGCGATCGTCGCTTCGATGCCGCGTTCCGACCAGCAGTTCGTGATCTCGACCACGACGCCGACGTCGAGCAGGCGCGCGACCTCGACCATGTCGCGCAGCGTGTGGATGAACCCGATGTCGCGCCGCAACGGGTTCGTGTGCTCGACCGCGACGCGCACGCCCAACTCGGCGGCGCGTTCGCGTACCGGCACCATCGCGTCTGAGAGGGCACGCACGCAGTCGTCCCAACCGAGCGGGCCGGGCGTGCCCGCGGTCACGAACAGGCAGTGGGCGCCGATCGTCGCCGCGGCCTCGAGCCCGGCGTCGAGCGAGCGCCAGCGCGCCGGCCAGGAGTCGCGCTCGGCGAGCTCGAAGCCGCGGCACGCCACGGTGGAGACGGCGAGCCCGGCATCACGGATGCGCGCCGCCGCGCTCGCGACGCCGCCGGGCGCCGCCTCCAGCTTGTCCAGGAAGAGTCCGACATGCCCGACCCCGAGGCGCTCCCACAGCTCCAGGTCCTCGTCGAAGGTGAGGTCCCACGAGCAGATCGCGCTCACGGCGAGACGGGGGTGCACGTGCGGGAGGTTACTGTCCGGGCTCGATGCCGACCGACGCCGTGACTCCGACGATCGACGACCCGATCACGAGCGAGATCATCCGCAACGGCCTGATGGTCGCGGTCGAGGAGGCGAGCATCGCCGTGGTGCGCTCCTCGCACAGCAGCTTCATCCAGGAGGGGGCGGACGCGTGCGCGGCGCTCCTCGACGCCGACGGCGGGCTCGTGGCCCAGTCGACCACGACGAGCCTGATGCACTCGGCGAGCCTCCGTTGCTCGCTCCCCGCACTCCTCGCCGACGTGCCCGCGGCCTCGATGGCACCGGGGGACGTCTTCGCGCAGAACGACCCCTACCGCGGCGGGATCCACGCGAACGACATCGTCGTGTTCCGCCCGATCTTCGCCGAGGGCCGCGTGGTGTTCTTCGCGGGGACGCTGATCCACGTTGCCGACGTGGGCGGGATCTCCGTCGCCGGGCTGGCGGCGCTCGCCACCGACACGTTCGCGGAGGGCCTGCTGCTCCCTCCGGTCCGCCTGTACGCGGCCGACGAGCCGGTTGCCGACGTGATTCGCATCATCGAGCGCAACAGCCGGGCGCCCGACAAGGTCATCGGCGACGTGAAGGCCCTCGTCGCGGGGACGAGCGTCATCGCCCGGCGCGTGGGCGAGCTCGCCGACCGTTACGGCGCCGGCACGCTCGTGCGCTTCGCGCGCCACGCGATGGACCACGCGGAACGCCAGATGCGGGCCGGTCTCGCGCGCATCCCGCCGGGCACGTACGAAGGGGCCTTCGAGATCGACGGGGACGGCGTCGACGCCGACCGCGAGTTCACCGTCCGGGTCGCGGTGACGCTCGACGGCAGCGGCGGCGTCGAGCTCGACTTCGCCGGCACCTCGCCGCAGGCGCGCGGGATGATCAACTCGTCGTACTCGCAGACCCTGTCCGGGGTTCTGTACGCGGTGCGGTGCTTCGTCGATCCCACGATCGCGATGAACGAGGGGTGCTTCCGACCGCTCACGACCCGGCTGCCGCCGGGCACGCTCGTCAACCCGGCGCCGCCGGCCGCGTGCGGCGGGCGGTTGATGACCGTCGCGGCCGCGGTCGAGGCCATCCTCGGGGCGCTGTCGGCGGCACGGCCCGACCACGCGGTCGGCGCGAGCTCGCTGATCCACGTGTGGACGCTGACCGGCGTCGACCCGAGCGGGCAACGCTGGCTCAACCTGTTCTACGAGTTCGGCGGCCTCGGCGCGCGCACGGGGAAGGACGGGCCCGACGCGACCGGTGCCTTCTTCCTCGGGGGCCGCTCCGTGATCCCGCAGCTCGAGCCGCTCGAGGCGCAGTACCCGTTCGTCGTGCGCTCGACGCGGCTGTGGCCCGACTCCGGCGGCCCGGGCGAGGCGCGCGGCGGCCTCGGTGTCGAGACCGTCATCGAGCTGCTCACCGACGCCGAGGTGACCGTGCGCGGCGCCCGCATGGACATCCCACCCCCCGGCCGGGGCGGTGGGCACCCGGGTGCTGCCGGGACGTGGAGCGTCGAGCGGCTCGACGGCGCGTCGGAGGTCGTGCCCGCGAAGGCGACCAACATCCCGCTCGCAGCCGGCGAACGGTTCGTGCTCCGCACGTCAGGTGGCGGAGGGCTCGGCCCGCCCGAGCGGCGCGACCCGCGACTCGTCCTCGACGACGTCCGCAGCGGCAAGGTCACCGTCGCCGGCGCCGCGCGCGACTACGGCGTCGTGATCGACGTCGAGCGGGACGCGGTCGACGCGGGCGCGACGGCAGCGCTCCGAGCCGAGCGGAGCGGTCGGCATGAGTGAGACGGGCGGGCGCTACTACCTCGGCGTCGACGTGGGCGGGACGTTCACCGACGTCGTCCTCGCCGGGAGCGACGGCTCGGTGCGCATCGGCAAGGTGCTGACCACACCCGGCGACCCCCGCGACGGGATCGTCGCCGGCATCCGCGCCGCGCTCGACGGCGCGGGTGTGGAGACGAGCGCCGTCTCGCGTGTCGTCCACGGCACGACGCTGGCGACGAACGTGGTCATCGAGCGCTCGGGCGGCCCGGTCGCGCTGGTCACGACCGAGGGCTTCGCCGACGTGCTGCGGCTCGGGCGCGAGGCGCGCGTCGAGGAGGACCGCTACGACCTGTTCTTCGACCCGGTGCCGCCGCCGGTCGATCCCCGTCTCACGTTCGAGGCCCGCGAGCGGATGGACGCACACGGCAAACCGCTCGTCGCGCTGACGGCCGGCGCCCTCGACGACGTCGTGGCGCGGGTCGTCGCCGCCGCGCCCAGCGGCATCGCGGTGTGCTTCCTCCACGCGTACGTGAACCCCGAGCACGAGCGGGCCGTCACCGCCGCCCTGCGCGACGCGCTCCCCGAGACCTTCGTCGTCGCGTCGCACGAGATCTGGCCCGAGATCCGCGAGTACGAGCGGGCGATGACGACGGTCGTGTGCGCCGTCGTCGGGCCGGTCATGGCCGGCTACCTCGACGGCCTCCAGGCCCGGCTCGGCGAGCTCGGGATCACGTGCCCGGTCGAGATCATGGAGTCGAGCGGCGGCGTGATGTCCGCGGCGCGCGCGGCGCGCCAGCCCGTGCTGACCGTCGAGTCGGGTGGCGCCGCGGGCGTGACCGCGGCCGGCATCGTCGGCCACACCGCGGGGTTCGACGACGTCATCTCGTTCGACATGGGCGGCACGACGGCCAAGGCCGGGATCGTGCGGCACGGCCGGCCGGCGATCACGCACGACTTCCAGGTCGGGGGCAAGGGCAGCTTCGGCGGGACGCGCGCCGGCACCGGTGTGCCGCTCAAGATCCCGGTCGTCGACCTCGCCGAGGTCGGCGCCGGTGGCGGCAGCATCGCCTGGGTCGACGCGGGCGGCGCGCTGCGCGTCGGGCCCCGATCCGCGGGCGCCGACCCCGGGCCGGCCTGCTACGCGCGCGGCGGCACCGAGCCCACCGTCACCGACGCCAACTTCCTGCTCGGGTTCCTCGACCCGGCCGGGCTCGCGGGCGGCGTGACGTTGTCACGTGACCTCGCGGCGGAGGCGATGACCCGCGTCGCGGAGCCGCTGGGGCTCACGGTGCTCGAGGCCGCGCGCGCCGTCCACGAGATCGTCAACGCGACCATGGCGGCGGCGATCCGGGTCGTGACCGTGCAGCGCGGCATCGACCCGCGCGAGTTCACGCTCGTCGGGTTCGGCGGCGCGGGGCCGATGCACGCGGCCCGGCTCGCGGAGACGTTCGGGATCCCGGCCGTCGTGGTGCCGTGGGCGGCCGGCGTCGCCTCCGCGGTCGGGCTCGTGAGCTCCGACCTCGCGGTCGACCTCGTGCAGACGCACGTGACCGACCTTCCGGGGGACGTCGAATCGCTGGAGGCGGTGTTCGCGGCGCTCGAGCACCGTGGGCGCGGCGAGCTCGGCGCCGGCGACGACCGCGCCGGCGGGGCGGACGCCGGCGGGTTCGTCGTGACCCGGTCGGCCGACCTGCGGGCCCGGGGCCAGGCCCACCAGCTCACGGTCGAGCTGCCGCCCGGGCCGTTCGACGCCGCGGACGTCCCGATGCTGACGGCACGGTTCCACGAGGCGTACCGCGATGCCTACGGAATCGATACGGGCGCGCCGGCCCAGTTCGTCAACGCGCGCGTCCGCGTGGTGCGGCGCGTCGACAAGCTCACACGCCAGGCCGAGCCCGTGACGCCGCACGACGCGTCCGTGGCGCGCGCCGGCGAGCGCGCCGTGTTGTTCCCCGACCTTCCCGACCCGGTCGAGACACCGGTGCTCGACTGGACACGACTCGAACCGGGCGCCGAGCTCGCCGGACCGGCCGTGGTCGAGGGCCCCGACACGACGGTGGTCGTCCCGCCGGGGTGGGGCGTCGCCGTCGACCGCTGGGGCAACCTGCTGCTGCGTCGCGAGATCGCTCAGAAGCCGTAGAGGCGCGCGGCGTTGCCGCCGACGAGCAGCGCCAAGTCGGCCTCGTCGACGCCCTCGAAGTCGCGCTCGATCACCTTGCGCGAGTGCGGCCACGTGGAATCGGAGTGCGGGTAGTCGCTCGCCCACATGAGCTGGGTGACGCCGACCCGTTCGCGGGTCTCCACCGCGACGGGGTCCTTCTGGAACGTGAACAACGCGTTCCTCGCGACGTACTCGCTGGGGCGGCGGCTGAGCTCGATG
>DASRHL010000042.1:0-15988 GCA_035650535.1 Acidimicrobiia bacterium | reverse complement strand
CGACGCTCACGGGCGTCGTCGTCCCGAAGCTGGAATCGGTCGCGCAGCTGGAGACGGTCGCAGAAGCGCTTGCCGCTCGCGGATGCTCGGAGCTCGCGGTGCTGGCCGGCATCGAGAGCGCGGCAGGCGTCGGGCGCGTCGAGGAGCTCCTGCGCCCGCCGGTGACGATCGCGTACTTCGGCGCCGAAGACTTCGTCGCCGACATGGGCGGCGTCCGCACCCCACTCGGCCGTGAGGTGCTCTTCGCGCGCTCGCGGGTCGTGCTCGCGGCGCGTCTCGCCGGTGTGCACGCGCTCGACCAGATCGTCACCTCGTTCGACGACGAGGCCGCGTTCGTGGCCGACGCGGAGGAGGGCCGTGCCCTCGGGTACCGAGGCAAGCTGTGCATCCACCCGAACCAGGTCGCGTGGTCCAACCGCGTGTTCGCGCCGACGCCCGACGAGCTCGACCGCGCCCGCCGCCTGCTCGACGCGTACGACGCCGCGTCACGGGGCGGCGACTCCGTCATCGTCTTCGACGGCCAGATGGTCGACGAGCCCATGGCCCGCCGCGCCCGCGCCCTCCTCGACGACGCGTGAGGCGAGACGGGAACCCGTACCGTCACACCCCCGCCGTACGATCGTTGCCACCACTTCGCCCGGGACACCTCGAGAGCGCGGGAGCCGGGGAGGTAGGTGTGGCCGTCGAAGAGGTGCGGATGCGGCTGCGTCGTAAGCTGGAGGAGATGCTCGGCGACGACGAGGCCGCGATGCTCATGGACCGACCGCCGGGTGGCTGGTCGGATCTCGTCACGACCGAGTCGCTCACCACGATCCTCGACGAACGATTCGCCGCGTTCGAGCGCCGGCTCGACCGGCGATTCGACGAGGTCGACCGGCGCTTCGACGAGGTCGACCGGCGATTCGACGAGATCGACCACCGGTTCGCCCTCGTCGATCGGAAGTTCGAGACGCAGGAGTACAAGCTCAACTCGCGCATGGACCAGCTGATCCGCGAGCAGACGTGGCGGCTGATGACCGCGGTGCGCACCTGTATGAGCATCCTCGCCGCGCTCTTCGGGCTCATGCTCGTGCTCACCGGCCGCTGAGCGCGGCAGCAGTCAGGCGCGGTCGCGGGCGGCGCGCCGGCGGGCGTCGGCCTCCTCGACCATGCGCCAGTGGTCGTCGGCCACCCACGTGCGGGCGAACGAGGCGATCGCGCCCGCGGCGAGGTCGGGCCGGGCGGTCGGGTAGGCGGCGCGCTGCGCGGCCTTGATGCCGACGAGCGCGTCCCTCGGCGCGCACGCGATCTGGGCCGCGAGCTCACGCCAGCGGTCGGCGAAGCGCTCGCGCGGCACGACCTCGTCGAACAGCCCGAGCGCGAAGGCGTCGGCGGCGTTCAGGATCCGGCCGGTCGTCATCAGCGCGAGCGCGCGGCCGCGGCCCACGAGACCGGTCAGGCGCTCGATCCCGCCCCAGGCCGGCATGATCCCGAGCGCGACCTGGTTGAACCCGCACTTCACGTCGTCCGCGGCGACGCGGATGTCGCACGCCACCATCACCTCTGCGCCGCCACCGTAGGCGTCGCCGTTCACGGCGGCCACGACCGGCACGGGCAGGGTCGCGAGGCGGTCGAGCACGGTGCGCATGTGCTCGGCCATCTCGGTCGCGGCCTCGACGGTGCGGATCTCGGCCAGCTCCTTCAGGTCACCGCCGGCCACGAAGACGCGGTCGCCTCCGCCCGTGACCACGAGCACGTGGGCGTCCGACGCCGCCACCTCGTCGAGAGCCGCCTCGAGCTCGCGCATGGTCGCCCGGGCGATCGCGTTGCGGGCCTCGGGGCGGTCGATGGTCACCACGGCCAGGGAACCGTCGTGTTCGAGTCGCACCCCGCCGGCCGGCATGGCCGGAAAGAATATCCACGAGACGGTGCATGGCCGGGCTCGGAGCGCGATCACCCTTGCCATCTCAGGGCCCGGGTGGTCGCTTCACGGCGCTCGATATATTCTGCGGCGCATGAGCGCCGAGAGCGGGAACTGATGCCGGAAGGCGAGTTCCGGACCGAGGCCGGTCTCGTGGTCGAGCGGTGCTACGGGCCGGAGCACTCCGGACCCGACGCCTTCGCCCGCATCGGGGAGCCCGGCGAGTTCCCGTTCACCCGGGGCAACCACCCGGGCGGCTACCGCGACCGGCTCTGGACGTTCCGCCAGTACTCGGGGTTCGGCACGCCGGAGTGGTCGAACGAGCGCTACAAGCTCCTCCTGGAGCAGGGCGGCACCGGGCTCTCGGTCGCGGCCGACCTCCCGACCCAGATCGGGTACGACTCCGACGATCCCGACGTCGAGGAGGAGGTGGGCCGGGTCGGCGTCGCGCTCGACTCGCTCGCCGACGCCGAGATCCTCTTCCGCGGCATCCCGCTCGACCGGATCTCCACGTCGTGGACGGTCAACGGCACGGCCGCGATCATGCTGGCGTTCTACGTCGCGGTCGGCGCCAAGCAGGGCGTCCCCCGGGCGAAGCTGCGGGGCACGATCCAGAACGACATCCTGAAGGAGTACGTCGCCCGCGGCACCTGGATCTGGCCGCCGTCGCCATCCATCCGGTTGATCGCGGACACGATCGAGTTCTGCGCCGAGGAGGTGCCCCGCTACAACGCGGTCTCGGTCGCGGGCGCGCACTTCCGTGACGCCGGCGCCAACGCCGCGCAGGAGATGGCGTTCACCCTGCAGGACGCCGTCACCTACTGCGACGAGATCGTCGGCCGGGGCCGCATGACCATCGACCAGTTCGCACCGCAGGTCTCCTTCTTCTTCTACACGCACAACGACTTCTTCGAGGAGGTCGCGAAGTACCGTGCCGGGCGCCGCCGCTGGGCGCACATCGTCCGTGAGCGTTACGGAGCCGAGAAGCCGAGCTCGTCGATGTTCCGCTTCGGCGTCGTGTGCGGCGGCTGGACGCTGCAGGCCCGCCAGCCGCACAACAACATCGTCAGGGTCGCGTACCAGGCGATGGCCGCGGTGCTCGGTGGCGTCCAGTCGATGTTCACGGCCGCGTGGGACGAGCCCTTCGCGCTCCCGACCGAGGCGAGCACGACGCTCGCGCTGCGCACGCAGCAGATCCTCGCCCACGAGACGGGCGTCACGCGCACGGTCGACCCGCTCGGCGGCTCGTACTTCGTCGAGGCGCTCACCGACGAGATGGAGGAGAAGGTCGTCGGCATCATGGCCGACCTCGAAGCGCGCGGCGGCATGGTCCGCTGCATCGAGGACGGCTACGTGCAGCGACTGATCGCCGACGAGTCCGCCGCCGTCCAGCGCAGGATCGACAGCGGCGAGCGCGTCGTCGTGGGCGTGAACCGTTACGAGACCGACGAGCCGGTGCCCGCGCTCGAACCGCCGGTCATGGACGACGCGGCCCGCAAGTTGCAGCTCGACCGCCTCGCCGAGGTGCGCCGGACTCGCAACACGCGCGCTGCGCTCGACGCCCTCGCCGGGCTCCGCGCCGCCGCCCTCGGCGACGCGAACCTCATGCCGCCGCTGGTCCGTTGCGTCGAGGAGTACTGCACGGTCGGCGAGATCACGAGCGAGCTGAAGGACGTGTGGGGCGAGTACCAGCAGCCGACGGTCTTCTGACGGAGGCATCGTGACGGAACTTCCGGTGCGCGTGCTCGTGGCCAAGCCCGGCCTCGACGGCCACGACCGCGGCGCCAAGCTCGTCGCCCGGGCGCTGCGCGACGCCGGGTTCGAGGTCATCTACACCGGCATCCGCCAGAAGCCCGAGGTGATCGCGTCCATCGCGCTGCAAGAGGACGTCGACCTCGTCGGCCTGTCGATCCTCTCCGGCGCCCATCTCGGCCTGACCCGCAAGACGGTCGAGGCCCTCCGGGCCGCCGGCGCCGGCGACGTCAAGGTGGTCGTCGGCGGAACCGTGCCGCAGAGCGACGTCCAGGCGCTGCTCGACATGGGCGCGTGCGCGGTCTTCCCGACCGGGACGCCGATCGAGTCGCTCGTCGCGGAGGTCCGCCGCATCACCGGCGCCGGAGCGCCCAGCACCAACTGAGCCGCGCGCCCGATCACGGGCACCGCGATCACCCCGGGTTACGATCGGCTTCGAGTGGCGGACGTGCAACCGGCCGAGATCAGTGAACCGGCGTGGCGCCGGCGCGCGGTGTCACGCCGTCTCGACGCCGCCCGGTCACGGGCCGAGCAGCGTGTGCAGCGCTACATCGATGCCGCGTTCGAGCTCATCGATTCGAAGGGCACGACGGAGTTCACGATCCAGGAGGTGATCGAGCGCTCCGAGCAGTCGTTGCGCGGCTTCTACCAGTACTTCGACGGCAAGGACGAGCTCGTGCTCGCGCTGCTCGAGGAGTCCGTCATCGAGGCGGCCGACGACATCCAGAAGGTCGTCGACCGGCTCTCGGACCCGCTCGACCGGTTGCGGGCGGCGGTCGTGCGGCTCCACGAGTGGTGCGACCCGGCCGACGTGCCGCGCGTGCGCAGCACCCACAACCGGCGCCCGGTCGCCGAGTTCGCGGTGCAGCTCTCGCTCACGCATCCGGCGCAGGTCCGCACCGCGATGAAGCCGATCGCGACGTTGCTGGTCGAGCTCCTCGAGGCCGCCGTCGCCGCCGGGGCGGTCCGCGTCGCCGGCGTCGAGCACACCGCGGTCCTGCTCCAGCAGACGGTCATGAACAGCTGGCTCACCAACCGCATGGCCGATCCACGCCGGTGGGTCACGGCCGACGAGACCTGGGAGTTCTGCCTCCACGGCCTCACGCCCTGAGGGAGCGGCGCGGCGGGCGGCGGCGGAAACCGTCGTGCGCCGGCGCGAGAAGCGCGTTATACGCTCTGGATATGGGCTTCTCGGCACCCGCCGAGCCGCACCGGCCCGAGCCCGGGCCCCACGCCGACCACGAGTACCACCCGCTCACGGTCGTGGAGGTGCGCGAGGAGACCGCCGACACCAAGTCGTTCGTGCTCGAGGTCCCGCCCGAGCTCACGTCCACCTTCTCGTATGCGGCGGGCCAGTTCTGCACGTTCCGGGCCACGATCGACAACGAGGCGGTGGTGCGCTGCTACTCGATGTCGAGCTCGCCCGACGTGGGCGACCCGTTCACGACGGCCGTGAAGCGCGTGCCGGGCGGGCGGATGTCGAACTGGATGAACGACGCCCTCGCGCCCGGCGACGCGATCGACGTCATGCGACCGACCGGCCTCTTCGTCCTGCGCCCGACCGAGACGCCCGTCGTCGCCTTCGCCGGCGGCAGCGGCATCACCCCCGTCATCTCGATCGTCAAGACGGCCCTCGCCACCACGGCGCGGACGATCCTGCTCGTGTACGCGAACCGTGACGCAGGGTCGGTCATCTTCCGCGACGAGCTCGACCGCCTCGAACGCGCGTCGGGCGGCCGGCTCGCCGTGCACCACCACCTCGACACCGACCGCGGCTTCCTCGATCCCGCGGCGTGCGCGGCCCTGGTCGGCGAGCGCACCGGCGCCGACTTCTACATCTGCGGCCCGGGGCCGTACATGGACACGGTCGAGGCCGGGCTCGACACCCTCGGGGTCCCGCCGAGCCGGCGCTTCGTCGAGCGCTTCGTCGTGCCCGGCGCGCCGCCGGCGCCCGCACCGGCCGCGGCGGTCGAGTCGCTCGTCATCCGCATCGGGCGCCGGAAGCACTCCGTCGCCCACCGCGCCGGCGAGACGATCCTCGAAGCGGCCCGGCGGGCCGGGCTCGACCCGCCCTTCTCGTGCGAGTCGGGGAGCTGCGCGACCTGCATGGCCCACCTCGACGAGGGTGCGGTGACGATGCGCGCCAACAACGCCCTGACGGCCGACGAGGTGGCAGACGGCTGGGTCCTCACCTGCCAGAGCCTCCCGACGAGCCCCTCGCTCGTCGTCGACTACGACGCCTGAGAATACCGTTCTCTTTTCCGGAGAGCCCCTTGCACGGCGCCGGGAGCGTCCTCCATACTCGGAGGCCATGACGGGGGAGACGAGCCGGGTCGCGGTCGTGACGGGCGCCGCGTCCGGCATGGGGCTCGCCATCGGCCGCCGACTCGCGGACCGGGGCCACCGGGTCGCCCTCCTCGACCTGAACGGCGACGCCGCCCAGCGGGCCGCCGAGGGGCTGGCGGCGCAGGGCGGCACCGCGATCGCGGCCCGGGTCGACGTTGCCGACCGGGCCGCGGTCGACGACGCGCTCCAGAAGGTCCGGGGTGAGCTCGGCCCGATCGAGATCATGGTCACGAGTGCCGGTGTCGCCGCGTTCGAGCGTTTCGCCGACATCACGCCCGAGTCGTGGCACCGCATCATCGAGGTCAACCTCACCGGCACGTTCCACTGCCTCCAGGCCGCGATCCCCGACATGGTCGCCGGCCGGTGGGGCCGCATCGTCACGATCGCGTCGTCGAGCGCGCAGACCGGCGCCGCGCGGATGGCCCACTACAGCGCCTCGAAGGGTGGCGTGATCGCCCTCACGAAGACACTGGCCCGCGAGTACGCGTCGTTCGGCATCACCGTGAACTCGATCCCGCCGTCGGCGATCGACACGCCGATGTCGCAGCAGTCACAGCGTGACGGCGATCTGCCGGCGAACGAGGCGCTCGCGGCCCGGATCCCGGTCGGCCGGGTGGGGACGCCCGACGACATCGCGGCCGCCTGCGCGTTCCTGTGTTCCGAAGCGGCCGGCTACATCACCGGCCAGGTCCTCGGTGTGAACGGCGGCTCCGTGATGTGACCGTCACCACGACCGGTCGGACGAGACGCCGTCGTCGGAGAGGAGAGGCGCGATGGTGATGAGCCCACCGAAGCCGTCCGAGGGAAGCTGGACGGCGCACTATCCCGAGCTCGGGACCGGACCGATCTCCTACGAGGACTCGATCTCGCCCGAGTTCTACGAGCTCGAACGGGAGGCGATCTTCAAGCGCGCGTGGTTGAACGTCGGCCGCGTCGAGCAGCTCCCGCGGAAGGGCAGCTACTTCACGAAGGATCTCGCGGTCGCGCGGACCTCTGTGGTCGTCGTGCGCGACCTGAACGACGAGATCCGGGCCTTCCACAACATCTGCCGGCACCGCGGCAACAAGCTCGTCTGGACCGACTTCCCGCGTGAAGAGGTGGCCGGGAGCTGCCGGCAGTTCGTGTGCAAGTACCACGGGTGGAAGTACGACCTCGACGGGTCGTGCGCCTTCGTCCAGCAGGAGCGCGAGTTCTTCGACCTCGACCGAGCCGACTACGGGCTCGTGCCGGTGCACTGCGAGGTGTGGGAGGGGTTCGTCTTCGTGAACCTCGCGGAGGATCCCGAGAGCGGTCTCGTCGAGTTCCTCGGCCCGATGATCACGTCGCTGGCGGGCTACCCGTTCGACCAGTTGACCGAGCGCTTCTTCTACCGCGCGGAGGTCGGCAGCAACTGGAAGCTGTTCATCGACGCCTTCCAGGAGTTCTACCACGCACCCGTTCTGCACGCGCGCCAGTCGCCGGCAGCCGTCTCGCAGCCGCTGCTCGAAGCCGGGTTCGAGGGCGCGTTCTACAAGATCGACGGCGTGCACCGGCTCGTCACGACACACGGCAGACGCGGGTCGTCGATGCCACCCGAGGCGTTGAAGCCGATCGAGCCGCTCACGCGCAGCGGCCTGTTCGGCCCGTGGGACGGACCCGACCTCACGGGCACCACCGAGGGCCTGAACCCGGGCCGGGTCGCGCCGTGGGGCCTCGACTCGTTCCAGATCTGGCCGAACTTCGTCATCCTGATCTGGGAGAACGGGTGGTACCTCACGTACCACTACTGGCCCACCTCGGTGAACACGCACCGGTTCGAGGGCAACCTCTACTTCCCGGCGTCGAAGAGCGCCCGTGAACGCATCGCCCACGAGCTCGCAGCCGTCACGTTCAAGGAGTACGCGCTGCAGGACGGGAACACGCTCGAGGCGACGCAGCTCATGCTCGAGTCGCGCGTCATCGACACCTTCCCGCTCAACGACCAGGAGATCCTGTGCCGGCACCTGCACCAGGTGGCGGCGCAGTGGGTCGACGACTACCTGCGCAGCGGCAACGGAGGCGGCAAGCGATGACGGTGATGCTGCCGGCCGAGTTCGCGGATCTCGAGCCGTTCGCGGCGAAGTGGTGCCTGCCCACCGAGCGCGAGCGCTTCGCGGCCCGTCTCGCCAGCTCGATGGACGAGATGCAGGCCTTCTACGACGCGATGTTCCCCCGGGCCGCGGCCGCCATCGACTACTGCGACCGGTACCCGCTCGACGACATGCCCGACGACGTCGAGCGGCTGATGCAGCTCGTCTACTCCCTGATCATGGTGTCGTTCCCGGTCGAGGTGTGGCGCCAACCCCACATCCCGGACAGCGGCGCCGCCTACCTCGACCTCGTCCTGGAGCCCGAGCCGTGAGCGATCCCGAACGTATCGTCGTCCGCGCCGACCGCTGGGTCGACATCGAAGCCGGCGAGGTCAGGTCGCCCGCGGTCGTCGTGGTGGAGGGCGACCGCATCGCCGCGGTCTCCCCGTCGGACGTCCCGAGCCCGGCCACCGAGATCGACCTCGGCGACGTCACGCTCCTGCCCGGCCTCATGGACATGGAGGTCAACATGCTGATGGGCGGGCCGTCGGGTGGCAGCCGGCGTGCCGACGTCCAGGACGACCCCGTGTTCAAGACCCTGCGGGCGACCGTCAACTGTCGGACGACGCTCATGGCCGGCTTCACGACGGTCCGCAACCTGGGCCTGTTCGTGAAGACCGGCGGGTACGTGCTCGACGCCGACCTCGCGCGCGCCGTCGACCTCGGTTGGGTCGTCGGGCCGCGCATCTTCCCGGCCGGTCACGCGATCAGCCCGACCGGCGGCCACCTCGACCCGACGATGTTCGATCGCATCGGGCCGGGCGTGATGCCGCTCTCGGTCGAGGAGGGGATCGCGAACGGGGTCGCCGAGGTCCGCAAGGCCGTCCGCTACCAGATCAAGTACGGGGCCAAGGTCATCAAGATCTCGGCGTCGGGCGGGGTGATGTCGCACAGCGGCGTCGCGGGCGCCCAGCAGTACTCCGACGAAGAGCTGGCGGCGATCGCCGACGAAGCCCACCGCCGCGGCATCAAGGTCGCGGCGCACGCCCACGGTGACGACGGCATCCGGGCCTGCATCCGTGCCGGCATCGACTGCATCGAGCACGGGTCGCTGGCCTCCGACGAGACCATCCAGTCGATGGTCGAGCACGGCACCTTCCTCGTCCCGACGAGCTACCTGTCCGAGGGGCTCGACGTTTCGCAGGCCGCGCCCGAGCTCCAGAAGAAGGCGGCCGAGATCTTCCCGCGGGCGCGGGCCATGCTCGGCAAGGCGATCGCGGCAGGCGTCAAGATCGCGTGCGGCACCGACGCGCCCGCGATCCCGCACGGCCAGAACGCCAAGGAGCTCTGGGCGATGGTCGACCGCGGCATGACGCCGATGCAGGCGATCCACGCCGCCACCGTGATGAGCGCGGAGCTGCTCGGCGTCGACGACCTCGGCCGTATCGCGCCCGGCTTCCTCGCCGACATCATCGCCGTGCCCGGCGACCCGTCCGAGGACATCACGACGACCGAGGACGTCCGTTTCGTCATGAAGGGCGGCGTCGTCTACAAGCACCCTTGAGTCTCTCGCGACCCTGACCGCGTCTGTTCCGTTTTCCCTCTCTGCGGCAGGTTTCGCAACAGACGCGATCAGTCGGCGTCGAGGACGGCGAGCACCTCGTGCAGCGCGACCGGGTCGCCCGCGCGCACGCGGACCTCGCGCACGACGGCGGCGCACGGCGCGCGCAGGGTGTGCTCCATCTTCATCGCCTCGACGACGACGACCGCCTGGCCCTCGGTGACGTGGGCGCCGGGCGCGACGTTGACCGCGACGACGGTTCCCGGCATCGGGCTCGTGATCGTCGCCTCGCCGCCGGGCGGCGCGCCCGTGCCCGGCGCGGTCGGGGGCGGCTCCGTGAACGACCAGCTCCCGTCGGCGCCCGCAACCCAGACCGTCGCGCCGACGGCGGCCACCGTGAACACGGTGCTCCGGCCACCGATCTCGAAGAGCAGCCCGTCGCCGTCGGGCGCGGCACGGACGGGCACCGGCTCGCCGCCGTCGAGGGCGGCCTCCCAGGCGTCCGGGCCGGCGGGCGACGCCCGCAGGATGACCTCGACGGGCATACCGTCGGCGGCGACCGCGTACCACGACACCGGTGCCGGGGGCCCGAGCCGCCACCCGCGCCGGTCGGCCCACGGGTCGGCGGCGGGCTCGCGTGCGTCGAGGCGCAGGAGCGCGGCGGCGATCGCGGGCTCGGGTGGCACGGTCGCGGGCGGCTGTTCGACGGCGATCCGCTCGAGGAGCCCGGTGTCGAGGTCACCGGCCACGACCCGGCGGTCGGCGAGGACCGTCCGCAGGAACGAGACGTTCGTGGTGACCCCCAGCACGCGCGTGCGGGCGAGCGCGTCGTCGAGGCGCCGCCGGGCCGTCTCGCGATCGGCCCCCCACGCGACGACCTTCGAGAGCATCGGGTCGTAGTCCGTCGTCACGGGCCGGCCCGCGAGCAACGAGGAGTCGACCCGGACGTCCGGCATCCCGTCGGGTTCCCTCAGCAGGTGCACCGTGCCGCCGGTCGGCAGGAAGCCGTGCGCCGGGTCCTCGGCGTAGATCCGCGCCTCGATCGCGTGCCCCCGCGGTCGCGGGCTGCCGGACGGGAACGACAGCGGCTCGCCGGCCGCGATGCGCAACTGCTGCTCGACGAGGTCGACACCCCACACCATCTCGGTGACCGGATGCTCCACCTGGAGGCGCGTGTTCATCTCCATGAAGAACGCGTCGTCGGGCCGATCGCCCGGCACGATGAACTCGACGGTCCCGGCGTTCACGTAACCGCAGGCCCGCGCGGCCGCGATCGCCTGCGCGCCCACGGCGTCCCGTTGCGCGTCGGACAGGAGTGGTGACGGCGCCTCCTCGATCACCTTCTGGTGGCGCCGTTGCAGGCTGCACTCACGTTCGCCGAGATGCACGACGGTGCCGTGCGCATCGGCGAGGACCTGCACCTCGACGTGGCGGGGCCGCGCGACGAAGCGCTCGACGAGGAGGGTGTCGTCGCCGAACGCGCCCCGCGCTTCGCGGCGCGCCGCTGCCAGCGCGTCCGCCAGCGTGTCGGCGGACTCGACGAGGCGCATGCCCTTGCCGCCGCCGCCCGCCGACGGCTTCACCAGGAGCGGGAACCCGAGATCGGCGGCCAGCTTCGCGAGCGCGGCGTCGTCGAGGCCGGCACCCGACACGCCCGGCACGACCGGCACCCCGGACGCCTCGACCGTCTCCTTGGCCCGGATCTTGTCGCCCATGGTCTCGATCGCCCGGGCGGGCGGGCCGACGAAGACGAGCCCCGCCGCCTCGCACGCCCGGCCGAGGCGCGGGTTCTCGGCGAGGAACCCGTAGCCGGGATGGATCGCGTCGGCGCCGGCGCCGAGTGCCGCGTCGACGATGCGCTCGACGTCGAGGTAGCTCTGCGGCGCAGGCGCCGGACCGATGCGCACGGCCGCGTCGGCGACCCGGACGTGGCGCGCGTCGCGGTCGGCGTCGCTGTAGACGGCGATCGACCGGATCCCGAGCGCGCGCAGCGTCCGCGTGATCCGGACCGAGATCTCGCCGCGGTTGGCGATCAGGACGGCGCGGAAGACGGATGCGCCCGTCACATCCGGAAGACGCCGTACCCGACGGGATCGAGCGGTGCCTGCCCGGCGACGCTGAGCGCGAGGCCGAGAACCATTCGCGTCTGGGCCGGCTCGATGATCCCGTCGTCCCACAGGCGGGCGGTCGCGAAGTACGGATGACCCTGGCGCTCGTACTGCTCACGGATCGGGCGGCGGAACTCGGCCTCCTCCTCGGCCGACCAGCTCGCGCCCGACGATTCGAGCTGGTCGCGCCGTACGGTCGCGAGGACGGACGCGGCCTGCTCGCCGCCCATCACCGAGATGCGCGCGTTCGGCCACATCCAGAGGAACCGGGGCGAGTAGGCGCGGCCGCACATGCTGTAGTTGCCCGCGCCGTACGAACCGCCGATGACGACCGTCAGCTTCGGCACCCGCGCGGTCGCCACCGCGTTCACCATCTTCGCCCCGTGCTTCGCGATGCCGCCGGCTTCGTAGTCGCGCCCGACCATGAAGCCGGTGATGTTCTGGAGGAACACGAGCGGGATGCCGCGCTGGTCGCAGAGCTCGATGAAATGGGCTCCCTTCAGTGCCGACTCCGAGAAGAGCACGCCGTTGTTGGCGACGATCCCGACCGGGTGGCCCCACACGTGTGCGAAGCCGGTCACGACGGTCTCGCCGTACAGCCGCTTGAACTCGAGGAAGCGGCTGCCGTCGACGAGGCGGGCGACGACCTCGTGCACGTCGTAGGGCGTGCGGTCGTCGGCCGGGATCACACCGTGGAGCTGGCCCGGATCGACGGCCGGCTCCTCGGGTGCGCGGCGCTCCCACGGCGGGGCGGGTGCTCCGGGCAGGGTGGCGACGATCGAGCGGACGATCTCGAGCGCGTGCCGGTCGTCGTCCGCCAGGTGGTCGGTGACGCCCGAGACGCTCGAGTGCATCTCACCGCCGCCGAGCTCCTCGGCGCTGACGACCTCTCCCGTCGCAGCGCGCACGAGCGGCGGACCGCCGAGGAAGATCGTGCCCTGGTCGCGGACGATCACGCACTCGTCGCTCATCGCGGGGACGTACGCGCCGCCCGCCGTGCAGGAGCCGAGCACGGCCGCGATCTGCGCGATGCCGAGCTTCGACATCTGCGCCTGGTTGTAGAAGATGCGGCCGAAGTGCTCGCGGTCGGGGAAGACCTCGTGCTGCTCGGGGAGGAACGCGCCACCGGAGTCGACCAGGTAGACGCACGGGAGCCGGTTCTGCAGCGCGATCTCCTGCGCGCGGAGGTGCTTCTTCACGGTGATCGGGTGGTACGTCCCGCCCTTCACCGTCGCGTCGTTGGCGACGATCACGCACCGCCGCCCACTGATGGAGCCGATCCCGGTGATGATCCCGGCGCACGGCACGTCGCCGCCGTACATGCCGTGGGCGGCCAGGGGAGAGAGCTCCAGGAACGGTGACCCCGGATCGAGCAGGCCGTCGACGCGGTCGCGGGGGAGCAGCTTCCCGCGCGCCACGTGCCGTTCGCGTGCCGCGCTCGAGCCGCCGGCCCGCGCTCGCTCCGACACTCGCCGCAGGTCGGCGACGAGCCCGTCGAGCGCAGCCTCGTTCGCGTGGTACGCGGGGTCGGTGCGGTCGACGTGGCTCCGGAGGGTCGGGAACTCCATGCGACGAGGTGAGACGTGCTGCTCGCGTCAGCCCATGACGATGGTGCGGCGCGCCAGGCGCCAGCCCTCGGGCGTCCGCCGGAACTCGTCGCGGTACTCACCCATGTTGAGGACGGTCGGCTGCCCGGTCGTGTCGCGGAAGAACATCCAGTAGGTGTGGCCGAGCGCGTTGTCGGGACCGCGCACGTCGATCGCGATCGTGGTCACGACGTGCTTGGTGTTGGATCCCGGCCCCTGCAGGCCCGACGCGCGCCGCTCGTGGACGCCCGCCTCGATCTCGCCGATGCCCCGCTTCTCGGACGCGGGCAGGCCCGCCGCCGGGTTGTCGGGCATCGACCAGGCCGCATCCTCCGTGAACAGCGCGACGTACTCCGCCACGGTGCCGCTGTCGGCCGTCTGTGCGATGCGGGCGACGAGGTTCCGGAGCTCGAGCTCGTCCGCGAGTCGATCGCTTCCGGCCACGTCACGCCTTCCAGCAGTCGAGCAGCTCGTCGGTCGTCACGACGGTCGACACGAGCGACAGCGAGTTGGCGATGATCGTGTCGGTGTACTCGGGCGGGACGCCCGCGATCGCGTCGCGTGGGAGCACGACCTGGTAGCCGAGGTTCACCGCGTCGAAGACGCCGTTGGGGATCGCGACGTTCGACGACACTCCGACGATCACGACCGTCGTCCGCCCGAGGTTGCGCAGCAGGCTGTCGACGTCGGTCCCGGCGAACGGCCCGACCCCGTGGTAGCGGTACGAGTAGAGGTCGCCTTCGTCGGGCTCGATCCCGTCGACGAGCTGCGCGTTCGGGCTGCCGACGAGCTGGCGGACCGGGCTCTTGGCGACGCCGCGGAACAGCGGCGCGTTGCGGTTCGCACCCTTGAGGTCGGCGCGCTGCACGGCGATCGCGTGGAGGACCTCGACGCCGGCGTGCCGCCCGGCCTGCACGATCCGAGCCACGTTGTCGATCATCCCCGACGTGCGAGCCGACTCGGCGAGCACCGGCAGCGCGCTCTCGGGGCCGAGGATGCCGCGCTGGCACTCCTGGGTGACGATCGCCGTGTGACCGGGGGCCACGAGCTCGGCCAGGTCGATGGGCACGGCGCGCATCGTAGACATTTTGCGTTCGCTTAAGGCGCTCTCAGGTTCGTTACAGGGGTCAGCGCCGATCGTGGGAGGCCGCACCTGCCCGAGATCCGACCCGTGAGGAGGGGCGCATGAACCCGACGCGTTCCGGCACCGCGCTCGGCCGGCCCGCGCCTCCCGAGGCGGCCACCCCTGCCGGTCGCGAGCGCGCGGGCGGCGTCGAGGGCAACGCGCGGCTGACCGGGATCGTCGCCGCCGCACTCTTCGTCGTGCTCGGCGCCGAGGGTGTCACGCTGCTGGGGATCCGCCAGTTGATCTCGGTGCACGTGTTCGTCGGGATGCTGCTCGTCCCGCTCGTCGTCCTGAAGACCGCCAGCACCTGCTACCGGACGGCGCGCTACTACTCGGGCGACGCCCGCTACCGGCAGAAGGGCCCGCCGCACCCGATCCTGCGGGTGACGGGCCCGTTCCTCGTGCTCACGTCGCTCGCACTGCTCGGCAGCGGCATCGCGCTCGTCGCCCTCGGCCGCCGGGTCGGGCACGGATACCTCTGGGTCCACAAGACGGTCTTCTTCGTCTGGGGCGCGCTCATCGCGGTCCACGTCCTCGGCCACCTGCGCGAGACCGTGACCCTCGCCAGCGCCGACTGGCGGGCGCGGCCTCCCGTCGCCGGGGTGCGCGGCCGCGTCGCCCTGCTCGGCGCGGCCCTCGCCGTCGGCGTCGCGCTCGCGGTCGTGTCGCTGGGCTGGGTCGGCTCGTGGGGCGACGTCGCCGAGTTCGGCCACCACTTCGGCTGAGTCGCGGCGCCGATGGCGCGGAGCTCGCCGGCGAGCTACAGCTTGCCGCGCAGGAAGTCGGCCGCCGGCTTGGCTGCCGGGTACGACTCGGTAATGCCCGACGCGATGTAGCCGGCGTCGGTCACGAGGGTCTGCCCGGTGATGTAACGGGCCGCGTCGCTGCACAGGAACACCAGCGGGTAGGCCTGCTCCTCGGGGGTGGAGGCCTCGATCCCGGCGTCGGCGCGGTAGTCCTGCCCGAAGCCGAGCCAGACGTCCTCGTTGGCGCGGGCGAGCGGCGTGTCGGTCGGGCCGGGCAGGATCGCGTTGATCCGAATCCCGCGCTTGAGCAGCGGGAACGCCTGCTGCGCGACGTACGCGTTGATCGCCTGCTTGCTCCACATGTAGTCGGCCCGCTCGGGGTGCGCCGCGATCCACGCCGCCGCGGTGTCGAAGTCGGGCGTGGCGAGGTACTCCTTCAGGAGGTCGAGGTTCGCCTCCCACCCGAGCCCGGCCGCCGACGAGATCATGCCGATCGCCGAGCCCCGGGTGAGGCCGCCGCTCTCGAGCAGACGGTCGATGAGGTGCCGGTGGCCGATGAAGTTGACCTTTTCGATCCCGGGTGTCCCGTCCGCGACGCCGGCGCAACAGAGCACCGCGGCGAAGGGTCCGTCGCACTGGGCGAGGGCCTCGTCGATGTTCGCCTTGTCGCGGAGGTCCACCCGGACCGCCTTCGCGTCCGGGTACGAGACGTCCGCGTAGTCCATCACGACGATCTCGGCACCGAGGTCGGCCAGGATGGGCACCGTCGCGCCGCCCATGCCGGTGGCGCCGCCGACGACCAGCGCTCGTTTGCC
>DASRHL010000041.1:0-10211 GCA_035650535.1 Acidimicrobiia bacterium | reverse complement strand
TACGGGCTCTACCTCTGGCACTGGCCGGTGTTCATCGCGTTGAGCCCCACCCGGGTGCCCCTCGACGGCTACGAGCTCTTCGGCGTCCGCGTCGCGGCGACCCTCGCGATCTCGGTGCTGTCGTACTACGCGGTCGAGATGCCGATCCGCCGGGGTGCGCTCACGCGCCTCCGCCTCCGCCGCCTCCGGGTCCGGCCCGCGATCCTGACGCCGGTCGCGGTCACGGCCGTGCTCGGCGCGGTGCTGCTGACCACGGCCGGGGCGCCGGCCGCGCCCGTCGAGGTGTCGGCCGCCGAGGTGAAAGCACCCAGGATCCAGACCGGATCGACCGGATCCGGCGTCGACGTCGGCGTCCCGCCGCCGACCCGCATCCTGCTCGTCGGCGACTCGGTCGCGAACTCGCTCGCGCCCGGGCTGCAGAACCTCGCCGCCACCGACTACTTCCAGCTGTGGAACGCGTCGGTGCCCGGTTGCGGCCTGGCGAGCGACCTCGGCCAGCGCTACACGGCGGGTTGGGAGAGCCAGCCGCCCAAGTGCGTGCCGGGCTGGCGCGACCGCTGGCCCGCCGAGGTCGACCAGTTCAACCCGCAGCTCGTCGTCGCGCTGCTCGGCGCGCAGGACACGTTCGACCGCCGCGTCGACGGGCGCGTGTACCCGTTCGACTCGCCCTCGGGCCAGCAGCTCGCGATGGGCGAGCTGCAGCAGGCCGTCGACATCCTCGGCAAGAACGGCGCCCACGTCGTCTTCCTGACCGCGCCGTACTACGTGATGGGCTGGCCGCAACAGATCGTCGTGAACCGGTCGCAGTACAACCCGGCGTGGATCGACCGTTGGAACGGGTTCCTGCACGACCTCGCCGCCGCGAACCCGGGCAAGGTGTCGGTCGTCGACCTGAACCGCGTGCTCGACCCGGCCGGGCGCTGGACCGACACCGTCGACGGCGTGACCGTCCGCATCTCCGACCGGATGCACCTGAGCCCGGCCGGCGCCGACCTCGCCGCGCAGAGCATCATGCCGCAGATCCTCGCGGCGATCCCCCCGCCGGCCGCCGAACGCTGACCCTCCGTTCGTCGGGAACGGTCAGTGGCCGCTCGCGTGTGCGTGCTTGGCGGCGGCCGCGTGACGGTCGGCGGCATCGAGGACGTGCGACTGCGTGACGAAGGCGAACAAGCCGCCGAAGAAGCCGCCGGCCACGAGCCCGATCACCGCACCGATCCCGAGCCAGACGCCCCAGCTGACGCCGCTGTTGCCGCCGATCGCGATCACGACGATCGCGAGCCAGATCGCGATGCAGATCGGGACGGCGATGATCGTCCCGATGACAACCGAGCGCCACAGCGACCGCTCGGCGAGGAGCTGCTCCTCGACGCTCTCCTCGAACGTGGGCACGATCAGCTCGCCGGCAGCCGCGGCACCCCCGACCGGTTCGACGTCCGCACTCATCGCGCCCCCTGGGTTCGCTCGGCCATCGGTTGGACCTCGCGCAGGTTACCGTCCGGGCGCCGCCGGCCCGCCGCCGCCCGGGATGCCCAGCGCGCCGAGCGCGTCGAGACGGGCCTCGATCGCCGCCGCGGCCTCGTCCGGGCTCGCCAGCGCCGCGCTCACCACGACGTCCGGCTCGAGCGGCGGCTCGTACGGGTCGTCGATGCCGGTGAAGCCCGGGAGCTCGCCGGCGCGGGCCTTGGCGTACAGGCCCTTCGGGTCGCGCTGCTCGCAGACCTCGAGCGGCGTGTCGACGTAGACCTCGACGAAGACGAGCCCGGCGTCCTCGTGGATGCGACGGGCGTGATCGCGCCCGGCGCGGTACGGGCTGATGACGGGCACGACCGCGACGACGCCGGCGTCGGCGAAGAGGCGCGCCACCTCGGCGACCCGCCGCACGTTCTCGTGCCGGTCGGCCTCGCTGAACCCGAGATCACCGTTGAGCCCGTGGCGCAGGTTGTCGCCGTCGAGCGTGTAGCCGAGGACGCCCCGGGCGGCGAGGCGCGCCGCGAACGCCGACGCGATCGTCGACTTCCCCGAACCCGACAGCCCGGTCAGCCAGACCGTCGCCCCGTGCGCGCCCGCGGCCGCCCAGCGGTCGTGGCGCGGGATCCCCGTCTCGTGCCAGACGACGTTGGGGCTGCGCGACGGTTCGGACATCGGCGGAGCGGCGCTCACGGCGCCGAGCCGAGCACCATCCCCGCACCGACGGTCTCGAACGTGGCCTCGTCGACGAGGATGAAGCTGCCCGTCCGCCGGTTGCGCCGGTACTCGTCGACGAAGAGCGGCACCGCGGCCCGCAGGCCGATGCGGCCCATGTCGTTCATCGCCAGCGATCCGTGGCTCTCGTCGCGGTGCAGCGTGTTCACGTCGAGCCGGTAGTTGAGCTGCTGCACGCGCACCCGCGCCGTCCGTGTCGTGTGCTTGATCAGGTAGGTGCCGCCGACGCGAAGCGGCCGCTCCGAGAACCAGCAGATCATGGCGTCGACGTCCTGGGTCACGGTCGGCATGTTGTTCGGCCGGCACAGCATGTCACCCCGGCTGACGTCGAGATCGTCGGCGAGACGGATGCTCACCGACATCGGGGGGAACGCCTCGGGGATCGGACCGCCGTACTCGTCGATCCCGGCGATCGTCGTGCTGAACCCCGTCGGGAGCACCACGACCTCGTCGCCGGGCCGGAAGATGCCACTCGCCACCTCGCCCGCGTACCCGCGGTAGTCGTGGTGCTCGTGGCTCATCGGCCGGATCACGTACTGCACGGGGAACCGCGCGTCGATGAGGTTGCGGTCGGAGCCGATGTAGACGTGCTCGAGGTGGTGCAGGAGCGTCGGGCCCTCGTACCACGGCGTGTTGTGCGAGTGCTGGACGACGTTGTCGCCCAGCAGCGCCGAGATCGGGATGAACGTGAGGTCGTCGATGTCGAGCTTGGCGGCGAAGTCCACGAACTCCGCGCAGATCTCGTCGTAGCGGCCTTCGTCGAAGTCGACGAGATCCATCTTGTTGACGCACAGCACCAGGTGCTTGACTTGGAGGAGCGACGCGATCACCGCGTGACGGCGCGACTGCTCCAGCACACCCTTGCGGGCGTCGATGAGCACGAGCGCCAGGTCCGCGGTCGACGCGCCCGTGACCATGTTGCGCGTGTACTGCACGTGGCCGGGCGTGTCGGCGATGATGAACTTGCGGCGCGGCGTCGCGAAGTAGCGGTAGGCGACGTCGATCGTGATGCCCTGCTCACGCTCGGCCCGCAGCCCGTCGGTGAGCAGCGCCAGGTTCGTGTAGTCGAACCCCTTGTCGCGGCTCGTCCGCTCGACGGCCTCGAGCTGGTCCTCGAAGATCTGCTTCGTCTCGAGGAGCAGGCGCCCGATCAACGTGCTCTTGCCGTCGTCGACCGACCCGGCGGTCGCGAACCGCAGCATCTCGGTCGAGCCCCCGGTGGCCCTGCTGCCCAGGGGCGCCACTAGAAGTACCCCTCCCGCTTTCGGTCCTCCATCCCCGCCTCCGAGATGCGGTCGTCGGCGCGGGTTGCGCCCCGCTCCGTGAGCCGCGAGGCGGCAACCTCCTGGATGACCTGCTCGACCGTCGCGGCGCTCGACTCGACCGCGCCCGTGCACGATGCGTCGCCCACCGTCCGGAACCGGACCTGGAGCTCCTCGGGCTCCTCGCCGTCCATCAGCGTGATGTAGGGCGTGACCGCGAGGAGCATGCCGTCGCGCCGGAACACCTTCCGGCGGTGCGCGTAGTAGATGGACGGCAACTCGACGTCGTCGTCGGCGACGTACTGCCAGATGTCGAGCTCGGTCCAGTTCGAGAGCGGGAACACGCGGATGTGCTCACCCTTGCGGTGCTTGCCGTTGTAGAGGTTCCACAGCTCGGGGCGCTGGTTCTTCGGGTCCCACTGGCCGAAGTCGTCGCGGAACGAGAACACGCGCTCCTTGGCGCGGGCCTTCTCCTCGTCGCGGCGCCCGCCGCCGAAGACGGCGTCGAAGCCGTGCTCGGCGATGGCGTCGAGCAGCGTCACGGTCTGCAACCGGTTGCGGCTCGCCCGCGGGCCGGTCTCCTCGACGACCCGACCCTGGTCGATCGAGTCCTGCACCGACGCCACCACGAGTTGGATGCCGAGCTCGGCGACCCGCCGGTCTCGGTAGTCGTAGACCTCGTCGAAGTTGTGGCCCGTGTCGACGTGCATCACCGGGAACGGGATCCGCGCCGGCCAGAACGCCTTCTCCGCGAGCCGCAGCATGACCGCCGAGTCCTTGCCGCCGGAGAAGAGCATCACGGGTTTCTCGAACTCGGCCGCGACCTCACGGATGATGTGGATGGCCTCGGCTTCGAGGGCCTCGAGATGCGTGAGCTGCGTGGTCACAGGTGTGAAGAGGTTAGTGGCGCAGCCGGGGCCCCCTGGCAACGACGACGAGCATCAGACCGGCGACGAGGGCGAGGGCCGCCGCGGCGGCGACGATCCACGGGAGGTGGTCGTCACCCGAGCCGCCGCCGCCGGACGCGTCCGCCTGCGCGGCGGCGGCCGCCAGGTACCGCTACATGAACGCGACCGTCGGCTGCATGACCTGCGGCGCGTACTCCTCGGCGTGCAGCTCGCCGGGGAGGATGTCGAGCTGGTTGGGGACGCCGAAGCGCTTCATCGACGCGAGCTGCCCCAGGTCGAACACACCCGACCAGGTGGCGACGACGACCGCGTTCACGGGCTTCGCGCCGGGTACCGCGTTCTGGTCGTGGCCGGTCGTGTCGTCGAGCGTCCCCAGCGTCGCGACCAGCGCCACGAGGTGCCCGCCGGCCGACGCACCGATCATCCCGATGCGGGCGGGGTCGAGCTGGAACCGCTCGGCGTGGGCGGCGACGAAACGGACCGCGGCCTGCACGTCGTCGAGCTCGTCGTTCCACGGGAGCTGTGTCGGATCGTCCTCCAGGCGGTAGTCGATCGTGAAGGACACCCAGCCCATCTGCGTGAGCTGCTGGGCTTCGGGCGCGAGGACGGTGCGGCTCCCGCCGGCCCACCCGCCGCCGTGCACGAGCACCACCGCCGGCGGCGTTGCACCCGGCCGCCGGGCCGGGAGGTACGCGTCGAGGAGCTCGGGCTGCGGGGGCGTGCCGGGCGGCCCGTTGTCGAGCTGGTAGGTGATGCCCTGCTCGACGGTGACGCCGCCCGGCCCCGTCGACGGTGGGAGCGGCGCGGGGGTCGTTGGCGGCGCCGACGCGGCGACGAGCCCGAGCCCGCCGGCGCCGACCAGCAGCGCGAGGCCGACCGCACCTAGCCGACCGTGCATCACGCGCCGTGCATCACGCGCCGTGCATCACGCGCCGTCCCCGCGCCTCGCGATCCGACCGGCAACGGACAATACGCTCCCGGGCGTGCGCATCCTCGCGACCGACGCCGGCGCCGCGCTGCTCGCGGCGCGCCGGGGGCGTCTCCTCGAGATCGCGCCCGACGCCGAGGTGTGGCGCCTGACCGACCACCACCACGTCGTGGACCCGGACGGGAACCCGGCCGGCGGCGAGGCCGGCGAGGCCGGCGCGGCAGGCGCGGTCGATCCCGAGGTCGCGATGCTGACGGCCGACACGTTCGGCCGGGCCGGGGCCGTCGACGCGTGGGCACAGGTCCTCGCGCGCTCGCCGAGCCTGCGGTGGCTCCACTCCCCCGCCTCCGGCTACATCACCTTCTACGACCCGCTCCTGGAGCGCGGCGTGCGCGTCTCGGGCGCCCGCGTCAATGCGATCCCGATCGCGGAGTTCGTGCTGCGCTCAGTGCTCGACCACTACCAGCAACCGGGCTTGTGGGGCGACGCGCAGGCGCGCCACGCCTGGCAGCCGCACCAGTTCCGCGAAGTGCACGGCACGTCGTGGCTCGTGGTCGGGCTCGGCGCCATCGGTACGGCGGTCGCGACACGCGCGCTCGCCTTCGGGGCCCGCGTCACCGGGGTACGGCGCACGCCGTCCGGCAGCGAACCCGCGGAGATCGAGGTGCGCACGCCCGACCGCCTGCTCGACGCGGTCGGCGATGCCGATGTCGTCGTGATCTCGCTGCCGTCGACACCGGCGACGGCCGGGCTCGTGGGCGCGGAGTTCCTCGACGCGACCCGGCCCGGCTCGGTCCTGGTGAACGTCGCGCGGGGCTCCCTCGTCGACGAGACGGCGCTGCTCGCGGCCCTCGACGCGGGCCGTCCCGAGATCGCGATCCTCGACGCGTTCGCCACCGAACCGCTCCCCGTCGACCACCCGTTCTGGGACCATCCGAAGGTCGTCGTCACGCCGCACGCGGCCGCGGGTGGCCTCGCCCGCCACGGCCGCGGCGCCGACGCCTTCCTCGACAACCTGGCGCGCTACCGCCGCGGCGAGGCGCTGCACCACGAGGTCCTCGCCGAGCACGCGGACCCGACCGGCGCGATCATCGACCTCGTCCCCCGCGACCCGTCCCCCTGATCGTTCTTGGCACGCTGGACGTCGAATAGCGACGTCCAACGTGCCAAGAACTTCAGGGGAGCGGTTCCTCCGCGACGCGGGCAGCCCAGGGATAGTCGGCCTTGCCGGACGGCGACCGCCGGACCTCGGGCACGAGGCGCAGGGAGCGGGGCACCTTGTAACCGGCGAGGTGCGCGCGGCAGTGGCGCTGGACGTCGTCGAGCGTCGGCGCGGCGCCGTCACGAGCCTGCACGACGGCCGCGACCCGCTGACCCCAGCGCGCGTCGACGACGCCGACCACGACGGCGTCGACCACGTCCGGATGCGACTTCAGCACTGCCTCCACCTCCTCGGGGTACACCTTCTCGCCGCCCGTGTTGACGCACAGCGAGCCGCGCCCGAGGAGATGCACGGTGCCGTCCGCGTCGATCGTCGCCATGTCGCCGGGAAGCGACCAGCGCCGCCCGTCGATCTCGACGAAGGTGCGCGCGGTACGCGCGGGGTCGTTGTAGTAGCCGAGCGGTACGTGCCCGGTCGTCGCCAGCCAACCGACCTGTCCCGAGCCCGGCGGGATCGGGACGTGCCGGTCGTCGAGCACCATCGTCACGTCCTTCGCCGTGAACTGCAGCGACGCCGACGGCGGGCCGCCCTGGTGCGCGAGCGCGATTCCCTGGATGGGCGCCTCCGAGGAGCCGATCGCCTCCGTGATGGCGAGGACGGTCGGCACCGCGGCGAGCAGGCGGTCCTTCACGTCGCCGCTCAGGATGCTGCCGCCGGAGCCGAGCAGCAGCAGCGAGGACGTGTCGCGCGCTCCCGGGTGGGCGTCGAGCTCCGCCAGCAACGGCCGGGCACTCGCGTCGCCGACCAGGGTCAGCATCACGACCCGCTCACGTTCGACGAGCTCGAGCACGTAGGCCATGTCCATGGCGGGCCGGTCGTAGAGCACGACCCGGCCGCCGCCGAGCAAGGTCCCGAGCGCCGACCACTGCCCGCTCGCGTGCATCAACGGCCCGAGCGCGAGCACCACCATCTCGTCCGGTCCGGGGTGGCCCGGCGGCAGGAACGGGCCGACCCGCTGCGCACGGTTGACGAGCACCGTCTCGCCGATCTGCTCGGGACGCGTGATCGGCGGCCCGCCCGGGTTCCCGCCGCCCAGCGTCGCGAAGAAGATGTCCTCGTGGCGCCACACGACGCCCTTCGGCATGCCCGTCGTCCCGCCGGTGTAGAGGACGTAGTGGTCGTCGGCACTGCGCGCGCCGAAGTCGCGCGCCGGGCCGCCCGACGCGAGGACGTCCTCGTACCGCAGCGCCCGCGGCACGACCGGAGCGACCCCGTCGCCGACCTCGACGAAGGTGCGAAGCCGCTCCGGCGGGTCCGCCGCGAGGGCCGCGACCGGCCCGGCCAGCTCGGGTTGCGAGACGAGCGCGACCAGGTCGGCGTCGCGTGCCAGGTACGCGAGCTCGCCGGCGGTGTACCGGTAGTTGACGTTGACGGGGACGGCGCGGAGCTTGAAGCAGGCGAGCATCGCCTCGACGTGCTCGGGCGAGTTGTAGAGGTCGAGACCGACGTGGTCACCCGCCGCCACCCCGCACCCGGCCAGCCCGTGCGCGAGCCGGGTCGCGCGCTCGTCGAGCTCCGCATACGTCAGCCGCCGCCCCTCCCCGACCACCGCCACCCGCTCGCCGACCCGGTCGGCGACACACTCGAACAGGTCCGCGAGGTTGAACTCCATGTCACCGCTCCGTGCCGCTCGCTCAGCCGGTGACGCTACATTTTCCTGACATGCGCGTCAGCGTCGACGGTTTCGTCCCGAAGGAGCGCTACATCTCGCGCGAGTTCCTCGACCTGGAGATGGAACGGCTCTGGTCGCGCGTCTGGCAGGTCGCGTGCCGCGAAGAGGAGATCGGCCGCATCGGCGACTACGTCGAGTACGTGATCGGCGACCAGTCGGTGCTCGTCGTGCGCAGCGCCCGCGACGAGGTGAAGGCGTTCTTCAACGCGTGCCTGCACCGCGGCACCCGTCTCGCCGACGGTTGCGGGAACTTCTCCGAGGGGACGATCCGCTGCCGGTACCACGCGTGGCGCTACGAGCTCGACGGGGCGGTCGCCGAGATCGTCGACCGCGACGACTTCGGCGACAGCCTGCCCGGCGACCTCCGTCTCGGCGAGCTGCGGTGCGAACGTTGGGGCGGCTTCGTCTTCGTCAACTTCGACCCGGCGGCCGAGCCACTCCTCGAGTTCCTCGCGCCGCTCCCCGAGCTGCTCGCGCCGTACCGCTTCCACGACATGCGGTTGCGCGGCTGGCTCACGACGATCCTGCCGGCGAACTGGAAGGTCGTCGTCGACGCGTTCAACGAGGCGTACCACGTGCAGGGGACGCACCCGCAGCTGCTCCCGTGGACCGACGACGTCAGCATCGAGTACGAGCAACTCGGCAAGCACGCGCACTACGGCCGGCTCCCGAACGCCCGGCGGCTCCTGCGCCCGAGTCCGCGCCTCGGTCTCCCCGACGACGAGATCGACGAGGGCGCGATCCTGCGTGGTCTCGTCGGTGGCCTCGGTGGCGCGTTCCTGCGGGAGGAACGCGAGCTCGTCGAGGAGGTGATCGCGCAGCCGGTCCCCACGGGTTCGACGCTGCTCGAGGTCTACCAGCAGCGCCGACTGGAGCTCCTGAACGGGCGCGGACTCGACGTGTCGGGCTTCACCCCCGACCAGATGACGAGTGCCGACGACGTCTACTGGTTCCCGAACATCGTCGGCCCCGTGTACCCGGGCAGCGCCATCCTGTTCCGGGCCCGGCCCGACGGTCTCGACCCCGACCGCACGATCCACGACACGTGGGTGCTCGAATGGCCGCGCCCGGGCGTCGAGTGGCGGATGCCGGAACGGCGCTTCTTCGCGGACTGGCGCGAACGCGACTGGGGTCTGATCACGGAGCAGGACTACGCGAACATGGAGCACGTGCAGACGGGCATGAAGTCACGCGGCTTCAAGGGCCTGCACCTCAACCCGCGCCAGGAGTGCAACGTCCTGCACATGCACCGTGTCATCGACGAGTATCTCGGGCTAGCGTGAGCGCCCCGTGACCGTGCTCGACCATGCTGCGCTGACGTTCCCCGACGGTGCGATCGCCGTCGTGAGCTTCGACATCGACGGCACGATGCGCTTCGGCAACCCACCCGGCCCGATCGACGTCGCGGTGGCGCGCCGGCTCGCCGAGCTGGGGCACGTCATCGGGTCCGCGTCCGACCGGACGCGCTCCGACCAGAGCGCGCTGTGGGACGAGCACGGCCTCGAGGTGTCGTTCGTCGGCGGGAAGCACCATCTCCACGAGGTGCGGAGCCGGTTCACGGCGGACCACTACGTCCACATCGGCGACACCGACGTCGACGAGCACTACGCCCGTCTCGCCGGCTTCGACTTCGTCTCCGTCACCGAGTTCCTCGGCTAGGACAGCCCAGGTCCGCACTCCCGCGTCTGTTGACCTTTCCGCCTGTGGCGCAGGAATACGCACAGACGCGGAAGGGGGCGGCCTAGCGGTGGGGCCGAGAACCGAGTACGCTCCGTGGTCGGGGCACGGCTCGATCGGAGCCGGGCTGGGCCAGGGGGCAAGGGGCACGTGGGGCACTCATCGGCACGGGCGCCGCAGCCGCGCAAGCGCGCCGCCGGACGCCGCTTCGTCGTGATCACCGCCGTGACCTGGCTCGCCGTGCTGGCGCTGTCGCTGCTCGCGGCGCCGATCGCGTTGGCGCAGACCGACCCGACCGACCCCACCCTCCCACCCGACACCACCACCCTCCCACCCGACA